>JAZKBC010000082.1:7514-8754 GCA_040388825.1 Acidobacteriota bacterium
CTGCGTCGCCTGACCGGCGATGATGCGACGGCCACGTTTGAGAGCGATGCGAATTTTGTGGAGTCGAACCCGGGCGCAGAGGGTTCGAGTGAGAACGTTGAGGAGCAGCGTGACACCGACGATGTCGAAGACAGCGACGAGGAGATTGAGGATGAAGAAGAGCTCGCCGATGAAGATGACGGTGTAGAAAACGCGGTTGCGGCGTTGCGGGCGGATGGGCTGCTCGGACAGGAAGACGAGCAGGAGGATGTTGCGAAAAAGCGCGACCGGGCGGCGGGGGACAAGGCTCGGGCGGGGGATGATGATGACGCTGGGGATGTGGACATGGGCGTCGATGAGGATGCGTTGGATGAGGATGACATGGATACTGACAAGGTAGCTGCTCGCTCCGTTTCATTGGCGATGGTGCTGAACTTGATGAATGCTGGTGTCGAGAGAAGGATTTGAGGACGTGAGCGAATTGAAAACGACGGAACGGTCGCTGGCCAAGGGGTTGATTGCTGGAGTGGTGGCAGGGTTGGCGGCTACGGCGCTGAAGATGCTGGCGGAGAGGTATCTGTCGCGGGCGCATGTGGATGCTGATTCGGCTGAGACGCTGGCGGAGAAGCTGGCCGGGCATCGGCTGGACCGGGAGACTCGTGAGACTGCCGGGCAGGCGATTCAGTGGGGCTTTGGGGCGCTGACCGGGGCGGCTTATGGAGCGCTGGCGGAGTTCTATCCAGCGGCTACGGCGAAGGAAGGCGCGACGTTCGGCCTGGTGTTGATGGGGCTGACCGAAGAGAATGCGCTGCCGGCGCTGGGGCTGGCGGGGTCTCCGGAGGAGCTGAGCCTGATGGAGCGGGGGAGCGAGACCGCTTCGCACGTTCTGTATGGTGTGGTGACGGAGAAGGTGCGGCGGGTCGTGCGGCCTTTGATGGATTAGCGGTGTGGCTGGCCGGGGCTAAAGCCGCTTTCTCGCGGACCGTAAACAGGGGGCTGAAGCCCCCTTCTAATCCGGCAAGACCATACCGTCGGGGTAACTCGTCTATTCGTAGTAGCGGGCGAAGCTGGTGTCGGTTTCGTAGATGGTGCAGTCTTTGACGCGGACGCGGCCCCTGGTCATTTCGGTGAGCTGGTGGGCGGTTTGCTCGTAGAAGTAGCGGGCGAGGTTTTCGGCCGACGGGTTGACGGTGTCGAACGGCTTGAGCTCGTTGATCATCTGGTGGTCGAGGTACTCGACTGTGGGGCGAAGGACCTGCTT
>JAZKBC010000082.1:8764-10082 GCA_040388825.1 Acidobacteriota bacterium
CGACTTTCACTTCTGGGGTCGATACAGTTTGACTTTCTGGCGCAGCTTCAGCTTCGAGATGTGTACGAATCAGCCATTCGCGATGCGGATTTTGATGGACAGGATATCAAAGAAGGATTCACAAGAGACACTGCCGAAGAAAAAAAAATCCAGTGCAGCAGCGATAATGAAGGGTTGATAGTAGTCATGACGAGGAAAATAGCGATGAGGGTGACGAGGACGCGGTAGTTGTGGCCGTGGGGGTTCTCGCACTTGCCCTGGTAGTCGCGCAGGAAGTGGCCCGAGGAGAAGCCTGCCTGGACCGTGATTTCAAACATGGTGGTGAAACCTCTGGGCTGGCGTTGTTTGGGCAGCCAGGATGCCGGGGGGTACCCCCCTGTACTTTTGATTCAAAGTCCTCAAAAGCAAGAGCTTAGATCCGGACTTCCGGAAGTCTTGACCCGCGTGCCGAATCCGTATCGATAGCAGCTCAGCGGTGCTTTAACGACCTCTTTCAGGATATCAAAGTGACCGGGGCAAGTGGGCCAAGGATTTTTTGATGGGAAGTGGCTTGTTTTGAGAGAGTTGTGGCAGCGGGACAGGCTTGGGGGGCTTGACAAGGTTTTGGGGCCGACGGGAGGCGGTGTTTTTCCCGACTAATTTGTGGCGCGGCGGGCAGAATACGGAGGTTCCTCGCTGCGCTCGGAATGAGGGGTGGAAAGGGCGGTGGCGCTCACGCGAGAGGCGACGGTTTGGCCTAGCGGCGGCGTTTCTGGCGACGTTCTTCGGCGGCGCGGCGTTCGGCTTGCTCGAAGAGGGCGGAGAGGACTCCGGCGAGGGTGATGACCAGGGCAATGCAGATGAGTACGATGCCGGAGGTGCGCCAGAGGGCGGAGTCGCCGGGGGAACCGGGCTGCTGGGCGATGTTGGTAAAGGACAGCAGGATGGAGATGACGGCCAGACCACCGAGGGTTGCTGCGAGGATGTAGAGATTCTTACCCATGAGACTCGAGATCTATTTTAGGGGGTTTGGGCAGCTAGCGCGTTTCTGTCAAGCAAAGGCGTGCCTTGCCAAACGAACCTCAGCGACTGAAGTCGCGTTCCGGCGGAGATTTCTACGGCACGACTGAAGTCGTGCCCTTAACGATCGAACGTTTTGGACGGGCGCGGGGAGCGGCCCTATACTGCCGTGATGCGACTGATGACGACATTTTTGACGGGTAGTTTGGCGATGGCGATGGTGGGCGTACCGGGAACGGCGCGGATGAGCGCGCAGCAGGCGGGTTCGCCGGTGAATGCACCAAGTGCGCAGGAGCAGATACAGGCGCTGGTGAATACG
>JAZKBC010000082.1:10092-13607 GCA_040388825.1 Acidobacteriota bacterium
ATCTGCCTCGCAGAAGGGCTCTTCGGCTGGCGGAGCGACGCTGCGGCTGATCGAGAGCGACAGAATGCCAGCGAACAGCTACCAGACGGGATCTCCGAAGGATGCGCACTTTGGGCCTTCGGTCGGCTATAACCTGCGGGTGGACGGCGGGGCGAAGGAGGGGACGTGGACCGTGCTGCAGTGGCCGGTAACGCAGATGACGCCGACTCCGATGGGCCACGGCGTGACGCTGGATGGGCATGGGACGGCGGTGTGCTCGGGGTCGATCCGGGGCGGATGCAAGGGCGTGAATGGAGATGATTCGCAGAAGAACCCGGTGGAAGCCAAGGAGCGCCCGCTGCCGGGTGAGCCGGTGCGTCTGGGAATGGTTTCGAGCGATGGAGCGGTGAAGGTCTATGCAGAGATTGTTCCCTTCCCGATCGATGCGAAGAACAAGGGATGCAAGGTGCAGTCGATTGTGCTGACGCGGGGGTCGGGCGTGGTGCTGATGGAGGGCACGGGGTTTGCGCCGGGCGAGGATGTATTGCTGAGTGAGAAGAACGGCAAGGACGAAAAGACGGAGACGGTGAAGGCAGACGACAAGGGCAGCGTTATCAAGCCGATCTTTCCGCGGGTGCATGGAGAAGAGCGTGGGGAGATGAAGGTGACGGTGAAGGGTGGGAAGTGCTCGCCGAGTGTGAATGTGCCGTGGGGGCAGCCGTAGGGTGGTTGTCAGTTGTAAATGCGGGAGCGATAACCATGCACGGACAGAAGAAGCGACGGAAGAGAACGTTGGACGGTCTTATCGAAATGAACGGCATGAAGCTGGTCTGGCGCTTGATCAGCGAGCCGCAGTTCACGAGCGAGGACGGTTACCGGGGTATCTGCATTTCCGTCGTGGCTAAAGATGGACGACATCGCGAGCTTGAGCTTCAGTTTCCGATGCCGGACAAGACAACGGGGAACACTATGCCACAACTACCCCAGCGGCCGAAGTTTTCTGAGAAGGATGTTGAGGCTGGCGTCATAGACGCAATAGCCTCGGGGTGGGATCCGGAATCGCGGGGCAAAGTCTATCGCCACGAGATGCGGGCTGTGGGCGATGAGAAATCAAGTAAGCTGTCGGAATGAAAAACGTGTTTGACGCGGCGACGGTGGTGGAGTTGAAACAGCGGATGGCGCAGTTGCAGCCGGAGAGCTCTGCGTTGTGGGGCAGCATGGGTGTTGCACAGGCGTTGGCGCACTGCTCGGCGGGGATTGAGATGGTGCAGGGGAAGATTCTGCCGAAAAGGGTTTTTATCGGCAGGATCATCGGGCCGGCGGTGAAGCGGATGGTCTTGAAGGATGAGGCGCCGATCAAGAAGAATTCGCCGACGGCAGATGAGCTGGTGATTCGCGACGAACGGGATTTGATCGTTGAACGCGCGCGGCTGAGTGGGTTGATGGAGGAGGTTGCGGCGGCGGGGCCGGCGGGGTGTACGGCGCATCCGCATCCGTTCTTTGGGAAGATGACGGCGGAGGAGTGGTCGGTGCTGATGTACAAGCACCTGGATCATCATTTGCGGCAGTTTGGGGTGTAGGGAGGCTTGAAAGCGCGACGGGCTGGATTCGCAGTTGATGACCGCCGGGCATTGTGCCGGCGCGAGCAAAATACAGGGGTCCTTCGCGTTGCTCAGGATGAGGGGAGCGGAGAGTAGGGGTCAAGGCTTTGCTGCGAAGAAGCGTTCGACTTCGGTGATGTCTTCGGTGCGGCGGTAGGGTGGGAGCGAGTCGAGGAAGATGGAGCCGTAGCGGGTGGTGCGGATGCGCGGGTCGAGGAGGACGAGGACGCCACGGTCGGATAAAGAGCGGATGAGGCGGCCGAAGCCTTGCTTGAGGGCGATGACGGCTTGCGGGACCTGGAGCTCGTTGAAGGCGTTGCCGCCGGCGGCGGTGATGGCGTCGGTGCGGGCTTTGAGGATGGGGTCGGAGGGGACGCTGAAGGGGAGCTTGTCGACGATGACGCAGGAGAGCTGCTCGCCCTGGACGTCGATTCCCTGCCAGAAGGAGGACGTGCCGAAGAGGACGGCGTTGGGGGTTTCGCGGAACTGCTGGAGCAGGACGTGGCGCGGAGCGGAGCCCTGCATGAAGAGCGGGAAGGCGAGCTGGGTGAGGAGGCGGTCGTGAAGCTCGCGCATCTGGGCGTAGGAGGTGAAGAGGCAGAAGGCGCGGCCGCGGGAGAGCTCGAGGATGCGGCGGATGCGTTCGGTGGCCTGGGGGATGAAGTCCGGGTGGCGGGGTTCGGGCATGCTGGGAGGCAAGTAGAGCAAGGCCTGTTTGGCGTAGTCGAAGTGGCTCGGGACTACGAGCTCTTTGGGGAAGGGGATGCCGAGGCGCTTCTTGAGGTGGTCGAACGCGGGCTGGCCTTCGGAGTTGGCTACGGTGAGCGTGGCGGAGGTGAGGACTACGGTGGGGTAGTGGACGAAGAGGGTTTCGGCGAGGAGGGTGGAGACGTCGATGGGGGTGGCTTGCAGGTGGGTGGTGAAGGCGAAGTTGATGGGTGATCCTGCGGCGCCGGGGTTGTTGGTGGCGCGGGCGGCGTTGCGGAGGTTGGAGGCGGCGCGGCGTTCGATCCAGAAGACGTTGTTGGGGTCGTCGGATTCGAGGAGGAACTTGAGGTGGTTGCGGATGTCGGCGGCGCGCTTGCGGAGGCCGGAGGCTTCTTCGACTTCGCGGAGGCGGTCGAGCTCGGACTCGAGGCGGACGAGGGCGTTGGAGGCGGAGAGATAGGCGTCGCCGCGGTCTTCGAGGAAGTCGGGGCGGTGGGTGAACTCGAGGCGGCCTAACTGATTGCCGGAGGGTGAGTTTGTTGTGGGGAGAGAGCTGAAGAAGAGCTTGGAGCGCTCGCGGATGTTGCTGGTCGCGCTTTCGATGGCGGAGTTGGAGACGCCCTTGGCTTTGAGGAGGGATTCGGTGTCGCGGGCGAGTTCGTCGAAGCGGGCGTTGGAGAGAGCGATGCCGAAGTACTGGCTGGCGACGTCTTCGAGCTCGTGGGCTTCGTCGAAGATGACGGCGGCGGCTTCTGGGAGGATGCCGGCGTCGGGGGCTCCGGCGGCCTGCTGCTTGATGCTGAGGTCGGCGAAGAAGAGATGGTGGTTGACGATGACGATGTCGGATTCGAGCGCTTTGCGGCGCATGCTCGTGATGTAGCAGGGCTCCCAGTTGGGGCAGGTCTGGCCGAGGCAGACTTCGGAGCGCGCGTCGAGCTTGTGCCAGAGCGGTGAGTGCTCGGGGAGGGCGTCGATTTCGGCGCGGTCGCCGGTGGCCGTTGTGCGCTCCCATTGCAGGATGCTGTGGAAGTGGTCGATTTCTTCAAAGCCGGTGAGGAGCGGGTTGTCGCGGAGGGCGTAGAGCTTCTGCTTGCAGACGTAGTTGGCGCGGCCCTTCATGTAGCAGACGCGGAGAGGGCCGAGGAGGGATTCGAGGAAGGGGATGTCTTTGAAGTAGAGCTGCTCCTGGAGATTTTTCGTTCCCGTGGAGATGATGATGCGCTGCTT
>JAZKBC010000082.1:13617-16262 GCA_040388825.1 Acidobacteriota bacterium
GGCGGGCGTGGCGGAGGGCGGGGAGTAGATACGCGAGGGTTTTCCCGGTGCCGGTGCCGGCTTCGACGATGAGGTGGCGGCGGTCGGCGAAGGACTGCTCGATGGCTTTGGCCATGAGGTACTGGCCGGGGCGATGCTCGAAGGCGAGGGAGGATTTGGCGAGGAGGCCGCCGGGGTGGAAGAAGTCGTGGAGGGATGGGAGTTTTTGCTCGGCGGCGGGGTCGCTGGGTGGGGCATTGCGATCGAGGATGGGAGGGAGTGGCGGCATCCGGCTGTCTTGATGATAATCGCCGTTTCTTCGCCGGGGTGGTTACCGTGGGATTATGAGCGGGAGGCGCAGCTATTCGTGGGGATATGCGGGATTTGTGAGGGCTTGGCTGGATAATAGAAGAGACTGAGGAATTTATGGCACCCAAGCGTGGAACGGCGAAGAGACTAGGCAAGAAGCATCGGCAGGCGAGTACGCGGCCGAAGCTGGGCAGGAACGCACCGAAGGCGACTGCGACGACCGGAGCGGTTTCTCCGAAGAAGAGAAAAGAGCTGGCGGCGAAGAAGGCTGCGGCGTTGAAGGTGGCGAAGACGCCTACGCGGAGCCCGGAGCGGGAGCGGAAGGTGACGCTGAGCGAGCGGGGGGCGGCGGGGTCGCGGGGGTTCGCGAGCGAGAAGCAGGTCCTCTCCGAGGATGACAACCAGAAAGGCAGAGGCAGAAGCGCTCGGAGTTCGGTCGCGGGTGGGGCTGGGAGCCGGCATGAGGAGCGGGAGTGGAAGGAAGCTGAGGCGCTGGCTTCGATGCTGACGCTGGCGACTGTCGATGAGCATCGGTCGCCGGTGCGGTTGCCGCTGGTCGCGATTTGCGGACGGCCGAATGTGGGCAAGTCGACGCTGTTCAACCGGCTGACGGAGACGCGGCGTTCGATCGTGGGCGATGAGCCGGGGATTACGCGGGATCGCATCTACGGCGAGGTGGAGTGGGCCGGGCGCGATGTGCGGCTGGTGGATACGGGCGGTGTGATTCCCGATGATGAAGCGCTGATTCCGGCGGAGATCTTCCGACAGGCGCAGGTTGCGCTGGAAGAGGCCGACGCGATCATCATGGTGGTGGATGGGCGCACGGAACTGGCGGCTCCTGACCGGGAGCTGGCGCGGTTGCTGCTGCGTGGAGGCAAGCCGATTTTTCTTGCGGTGAACAAGATGGATTCGGCGGAGATGTTTGCCGCGGCGGAGAACTTTAGGCGGTTGGGCTTCAAGAATGTTTGCCCGATTTCCGCGGAACACGGCAACGGGATTGGCGATTTGCTGGATGACGTATGGGCGGCGCTGCCTCCGGAGTTTGTGGCGGAGGAGCCGACCGAGAACCAGGAAGGCTTTGAAGAAGAGTTTGAAGAGGACATGGATGGTGGCGGGGATCCGCTGCCGGGGGCGCAGGATGCGGAGGGTGAAAGTACTCCGGGGCGGAGGCTGCGTTCGCATGGCGAGCATGTGAGCCGGGAGACGAAGATTGCGATCATCGGGCGGCCGAATGTGGGCAAGTCGACGTTGCTGAATGCGCTCACTGGGAGCGATCGGGCGATTGTGTCGCCGATTGCGGGAACGACTCGTGACGCGGTAGATGAGGTTGTAGAGCGCGATGGGCATAGCTTCCGGTTTATCGATACGGCTGGCATTCGGCGCAAGGGCAAGACCAAGCTCATGGCCGAGAAGCTGAGCGTGATCATGAGCCGCAAGCACCTGGAGGCGGCGGACGTTTCGCTGCTGGTGATTGATGCGGCGGAAGGCGTGGCGGCGGCGGATGCAAACATCGGCGGCTATGCGCATGAGAGCGGGCGCAGCGTGATCATCGTGATCAACAAGTGGGACCTGATGACGAAGGTCGGGCCGGATGGGCGGCGGCTGTTCGATGGCGGGCTGCCGGCGGACAAGAAGATTTATGAGCAGCAGGTGAGGGACTCGCTGAAGTACCTGGACTATGCACCGCTGGTGTTTGTGACGGCGAGCGAGGGCAAGGGTGTCGATGACGTGTTCAAGAAGGTGGAGCTGGTGGCGCGCGAGCGGCGCAAGCGCGTGACGACCGGGCAGATGAATCGCTTCCTGGACAAGGTCGACTTCCAGCGAGCCAGCGTGCCGATGAACAAGCGCGTTAAGATTTATTACATGACGCAGGCTGCGGTGGCTCCTCCGACGTTTGTGCTGTTCACCGACCGCGATGTGAAGCTGCACTTCAGCTATGAGCGGTTTCTGGCCAACGAGATTCGCGACACGTTCAAGTTTATTGGGTCGCCGATCTGGTTCAAGGTGAAGGCGCGGAATAAGAAGAAGACAGAAGACTAGCGCGACGACGTTGCGGCGCGGGCTATGAGGGTGGCGGTGTAGGCGGCGCCGAAGCCGTTGTCGATGTTGACGACGGTGACGTTAGGGGAGCAGGAGTTGAGCATGCCGAGCAGAGCGGTGATGCCGGCGAAGGATGCGCCATAGCCGATGCTGGTGGGGACCGCGATGACCGGGACGGAGACCAGGCCCCCGACGACGGAGGGCAGCGCGCCTTCCATGCCGGCGCAGACGATGACGGCGTTGGCCGTGGCGAGTTGATCGCGGACGGCGAGCAGGCGATGCAGGCCGGCAACGCCGACGTCGTAGAGGCGCGTGAC
>JAZKBC010000082.1:16272-27771 GCA_040388825.1 Acidobacteriota bacterium
GGTGACGGCGGCTTCTTCGGCGATGGGGATGTCGCTGGTGCCGGCGCAGAGGATGGCGATGTGGCCTTGTGTTTCCGCCGCCGGGTTGGTGAGCGAGAGAGTGCGGGCGATGGGGTTGTGGTGGGATTGTGGGTGGTGATCTCGGACCAGAGTGGCGGTGAGGTCGTCGACTCTTGTGGCCAGGACTTCAACGCCGGTGGCAGCTAGCGCCGTGAAGATTTCGAGGGTTTGCTGCGGGGTTTTGTTGGCGGCGTAGATGACCTCCGGCAGACCGCTGCGAAGTGAGCGGTGGTGGTCGACGCGGGTGTGGCCGAGGTCTTCGAAGGGGAGGGATTTGAGGCGGTCGGCGGCAGCGTCGGGCGTGAGCGTGCCTTGTTCGACGGCGGAGAGGAGTTCGAGGAGGGTGGTGGGTTTCATGGATTCGTGGCTCGTTGGGAAAGAGCGTTCGGGTTAGAAAGGTGCGGGCGGAGTGCCGCGATAAGCAGTGTGGCAGGTCCTTCGACTGCGGCTCGCAAATTGCGCGAGCCTTCGCTCAGGATGACAGATTTAGGGTAGGTGCGATCACTGTTGAGTCCGGCTTTCGTAGGCGGCGATGGCAGCTTGCTGGACCTGCTTGACGGAGACGTTGTGCTGGGCGGCGGCGCGTTTGCAGTCTTCGAACTCGGGGGCGGCGTTGAGTTGCTGGTTGTTGAGCGAGGCTTGTTTGATGCGGATTTCACCGTAGGGTGTGGCGACGGCGATGTGCGTGCGGTCAAGGGTTGCGCGCTGGTCGCGGCGGATACGGATGCCGAGCGTGGAGGTTTCGCGGAAGAGGAGTTGCTGGAGGTCATTGCTGCGTGCGTCTTCGCAGAGGATTGTGAGCAGAGTGCCGGGGCGGCCTTTCTTCATAACGACTGGAGTGAGCATCACGTCGAGAGCGCCTTGCGCCAATGCGGTTTCAGCGACGTGGGCGATGAGTTGAGGCGAAAGGTCGTCGAGAGCGGTTTCGAGGACGGTGATGGTTTCGGTGTGCGCGGATGCGGTGGATTCGCCGATGGAGAGACGGAGGACGTTGGGGAAGTCTGGCGGATTGCGCGAGCCCGCACCATAGCCGATGGAGTCTACGCGCATGGGCGGCTGCTGCGAGAAGGTGGGGTTGAGCGTGCGCAGGATGGCGGCTCCGGTGGGCGTTACGAGCTCTTTCTGGATGTGCGCGGAGTAGGTGGGGAGGCCGCGGAGGAGATCTGCCGTGGCGGGTGCGGGGATGGGAAAGAGGCCGTGCGCGCACTGCACCATGCCGCCACCGACGTTGATAGGCGAGGAGTACCAGGTGCCGATGTTGAGGTGATGGATGCCTGCGGCAGCACAGACGATATCGACGATGGCGTCGACGGCGCCGACTTCGTGGAAGTGGATTTGATCGACGGGGACATTGTGGATGCGCGCTTCGGATTCGCCCAGCAGTTCGAAGGTGCGGATAGCGGTTTGTTTGACGGCTGTCGCTAATGACGATTGCTGGATGAGCGTGCGGATCTCAGTGAGGGAGCGGCCGTGCGTGTGATCGTGTTCGTGCGGCTCGTCATGGGTGTGCGGGTGATCGTGAGCATGGCCAGCCTTGTGCTGATGTTGGGTCTTCGGTTGGAGCGAGAGCGGCTCGGGTTCGTGCTGATGGGTGTGCTGCGACTCGACGAGCGTGTGCATGGTGGGGTGCTGGTTGGGTAGAGCGTCCGCGAGGCGGCCATCTTCAAGCACGTCGACTTTGATGGAAGAAATGCCGCTGCGGTCGACGGTGGAGATGCGGAGACTGGCGTTGAGGTTGAGAGCGGCGACGGCTTCGTGAAGAACTTCAGGCGGGAGACCGGCGCCGAGGAGGGAGCCGAGAAACATGTCGCCGGAGATGCCGGCGAAGCAGTCGAGGTAAGCGATGCGCATGAGGGTCCTGTGGAGTTGCGGCTAGAGGGCGGTGGTGATCTGCGTGAGGGCGTCGTTCATGCTGCCGGTGCGGTAGCCCTGGGTGTCGAGGGTGATGTAGAGGAAGCCGAGGGGGCGCAGGGCTGCGGTGATGGCGTCGAGTGTGGTGAGTGTGAGCGCGCGGGGGAGATCTTCGCGAGCGATTTCGATGCGGGCGAGGTTGCCGTGGTGGCGGACGCGGACCTGCAGAAAGCCGAGGGAGTGCAACGCATCTTCGGCTTGCTCGATTTGCGAGAGGGCTTCGGTGGTGACGGGGCGGCCGTACTCGATGCGCGAGGAGAGGCAGGCGGAGGCGGGCTTGTCGGCGAGAGAGAGGTTGGCGTCGCGGGCGAGGGTGCGGATTTCGGTTTTCGTAAGCTGCGCGGTGACGAGAGGAGCGAGGACGTTGTGCGACGCTGCTGCCTGCTGGCCGGGGCGGAAGTCGCCGCGGTCGTCGAGGTTCATGCCGAAGGCGATATGAGAGAAGTTGAGCGTGGTGCGGAGGGATTCAAGCTGGGTGAAGAGCTCGTCTTTGCAGTGGAAGCAGCGCTGGGAGTCGTTGCGGATGTAGGCGGGGTGGTCGAGCTCGCTGGTCTGCAGGATGTGCGTGGGGATGTTGTGCGCGGCGGTGAAGGCGAGGGCGGCGGCGAGTTCGCGGCGAGGGAGCGAGGCGGAGTCCGCGATGACAGCGAGCATGCGGTCGCCGAGGGCCTGGTGCGCGGCGTAAGCGAGGTAAGCGGAGTCGGTGCCGCCGGAGTAGGCGACGAGGACGGAGCCAAGTTCGGCGAGGGTGGAGTGGAGGAGCGCGGATTTTTGTTCGAGGTCCATCAAGATCTATTTTATGAGCCGCTGCTGTTTGGATGCTGTGGAGCGGCGATCGATGCGCGGGCGCGGCCCGGGTTATGCTGTAGGCACACGGTATTTGCTGCGATGGATTTGCGGGCGGAGTGTTTTCGCGCGGCGGGTGACGTGTAACTTTTCGGACCTGCGAGCGAGGTGTGGCGTATGCACGGTGAACCGACGGCAACGATGAGCGATGGACCGAAGACGGCGACTTCGCCGTCGTATGGGTTGCGCGAGGGTGCGCTTTCGCCCATGGAGACGCTGGCGCAGTCGGTATCGACGATTGCGCCGAGCACGTCGCCGACGTTTACCGTGCCGCTGGTTTTTGCGCTGGCGGGTGCGGGCACGGCACTGGCGTATGGAGCGGCGCTGGGGCTTATGGTGCTGGTGGCGCTGTGCGTGGCGTCGTTTGCGCGGGAGTCGTCGTCGCCGGGATCGATTTATGTTTATACGCAGAAGTCGCTGCCGCCGGTGTGCGCGGCGCTGACGGCGTGGGCGCTGTTCTTTGCGTATGTGATGACGGCGGCGAGCGTGATTGGTGGCTTTGAAAGCTTTGCTATCAGCCTGATGGGGCGGTGGGCGGGATACATCGCGGCGATGAAGCTGGCGCTGCTGCTGGAACTGATCGCCGCGGGTGGAGCGATGTATGTGGCTTACCGCGATGTGAAGGTTTCGGCGCAGTTGATGTTGTGGATCGAGGCGATCTCCGTGTTTCTGATTGCCGTGGTGGTAGCAGCTACGCTGTGGCGGCATGGATGGCATTTTGACCACAGGCAGGTGGCGGTGCACACGATGTCGCCGAGCGGGATGCGACTGGGAGTGATGCTGGCGATCTTCAGCTTTGTGGGCTTTGAGAGTGCAACGACGCTGGGTGCGGAGGCTCGCGATCCGCTGCGGACGATTCCGCGCGCAGTGATTTTGAGTGCAGTGCTGGTGGGGGTTTTCTTTATCGTGTGCGCGTATGGCGAGGTGATGGGGTTTCGCGGAGCAGCGACGCCACTGGATGCGAACTCGTCACCGATACCCTACCTGGCGGCGCAGGCGGGGATCGGCTTCATTGGACCTGTGATCAATGCGGGCGTGCTGGTGAGCATGTTCGCGTGCACGTTGTCGTGCGTGATTGCGGCGTCGCGCGTGATGATGCTGATGGCGCATCACGGGCTGGCGCACAAGCGGCTGACCAAGACCCATGCGAAGAACGACACACCCGGCGGAGCAAGTGTGCTGGCAGCGGTACTCGCGTTTGTGCTGGCGGCGGCGGCGACGTTGCGCGGAGCGAGCGGAGCGGATATCTACGGGTGGATGGGAACGATGGCGGTGTTTGGATTTTTGACCGCGTATGCGATGGGAGCGGTGGCGCTGCTGGCTCATCTGAAGAAGGAGAAACGGCTGGGATTCGGCAGCGTGGTGTTGACGACGTCGGCTGCGCTGGCGATGGTCGCGGTGATGGTGGGCAATGTTTGGCCCGTGCCTCCGGCGCCGTATAAGTACTTCCCTACCGTGTACGCCGCGTACCTGGTGTTGGCGCTGGGATGGATGGGCGTGGTGCGGATGCGCGACGCTAAGAGCGTTCAGTAGAGCAAACGGCTGGTTGACAGGGTGTTAGGGGTGGGATAATTTTGAGTCGAATAAAAATGCTGATGCGTGGCGTTTGCAGCGTTGTCTGCGGCGTTGATTTCCATAGTCGATGAACGAGAGGACTTTCTGATGCGCCTGCAGGTTCTGATGGGGAATGGTTCGCGAATGATGGCGGCGATAGTGCTCGCCGGTGCGACTTGTGGTTTGGCGCAGACAGAGAAGCCGCTTCCGTATCTGGACCCTTCCCTTCCCGCAGCAATGCGGGCGGCGGACCTGGTGGGGCGGATGACGCTGGAGGAGAAGATTGGCGAGATGCGTAACTCGTCGGCGGCGGTGGAGCGGCTGGGAGTTCCGGCGTATGACTGGTGGAACGAAGGGCTGCATGGCGTGGCGCGGAGTGGGTACGCGACGATGTTTCCGCAGGCGATTGGGCTGGCGGCTACGTGGGATGCGTCGCTGCTGCGTCGGGTGGGCGATGTGATTTCTACCGAGGCACGGGCGAAGAATAATGATGCGCTGGCGCACAACAATCACTCCATCTATTACGGGCTGACGTTCTGGTCGCCGAACATCAACATCTTTCGCGATCCGCGCTGGGGGCGGGGGCAGGAGACGTATGGTGAGGACCCGTTTCTGACAGCGACGATGGGTGTGAATTTCGTGGAGGGGCTGCAGGGGACGAATGCGAAGTACTTCAAAGTGATTGCGACGCCGAAGCACTTCGCGGTGCACAGTGGGCCAGAGAGCGAGCGGCACAAGTTCGATGTGCTGCCATCGCCGCATGATCTGTGGGACACGTATCTGCCGGCGTTTCGGGCGACGATTGTGGATGCCAAGGCGGACTCGACGATGTGCGCCTATAACGCGATTGAAGGACAGCCGGCGTGCGGAAGCGATCTGCTGATGCAGACCGTGCTGCGCGGGTACTGGAACTTCCAAGGGTTTGTGACGTCGGACTGCGGTGCGGTGGATGATTTTTATCAGAAGACCGCGCATCACACGTCGCCGGATAAAGCCCATGCGGACGCGGATGCGTTGCTGCATGGGACGGACACGGAGTGCGGCGGATCATACAAAGCCCTGGGCGATGCGGTAAAGGATGGGCTACTAAGCGAGGCGGATATTGATGTATCGCTGCGGCGGTTGTTTGAGGCGCGGATGCGGCTGGGGATGTTTGATCCGGCAGCCATCGTGCCGTATCGGTCGATACCGATGAGTGCGGTGGACTCGGCTGAGCATCGTGCGATTGCGCTGGAGGCGGCGGAGAAATCGATGGTGCTGCTGAAGAATGATGGCGTGCTTCCGTTGAAGGCTGGGAAGTACAGGACGATTGCGGTGGTGGGGCCGAATGCGTCGTCACTGGCGGCGCTGGAGGGAAATTACAACGCGATTGCGCGGGATCCGGTGATGCCGGTGGATGCGTTGCGGAAAGAGCTCGCGGGCGCGAAGGTGGTGTATGCGCAGGGGTCTCCGTATGCGGAAGGCGTGACGGTTCCGGTGCCGCGATCGATGCTGCATCCCGCGCTGGGAGCGAGTGAAGAGGGGTTGAAGGCGGAGTACTTTGCAGGCGCGGATTTTGCTGGGAAGCCCGTGGTGACGCGCATGGATGCCGGGATTGATTTTGACTGGAATGCGGCGAGCCCGGTTGCGGGTGTGCCGATGGATGCGTTTGCAGTGCGGTGGACAGGGACGATCACAGCCCCGGCGGCGGGGACGTATGAGTTTTCCATGCGGCTGGCGCATTGCTATCCGTGCGGCGATCGCGAGCGGTTTGCAGTGAAGATTGATGGCAAGGGTGTGGGCGGGTTTGCGGCGGACACAGGTGACGAGCATAGGCCTAACAGCACGCCGAAGTTTACGGCGACATTCGCGGATGCGAAGCCGCATGCGATCGAGATTGAGTACGCGCACAAGGCTCCGCTGTTTGGCGCGGGGATGACGTGGGAGTGGGTGGCTCCGGTGGACGCGCTGCGGAAAGAGGCTGTGGATGCGGCGTCGAAAGCGGACCTGGTTGTCGCGATGATGGGGCTTTCGCCGAACCTGGAAGGCGAAGAGATGAAGATTCACGTCGATGGATTTTCAGGCGGCGACCGGACGGACATCAAGCTGCCGGCGGCGCAAGAGGATTTGCTGAAGGCTGTCGCTGCGACGGGAAAGCCGCTGGTGGTGGTGCTGCTGAATGGATCGGCGCTGGCGGTGAACTGGGCTAACGAACATGCGAATGCGGTGGTGGAGGCGTGGTATCCCGGTGAGGAAGGTGCGCGGGCGATTGCCGAGACGCTGGATGGGAAGAACGATCCCGCGGGACGGTTGCCGGTGACGTTTTATGCGAGCGTGGATCAGTTGCCGGCGTTTACGGAGTACGCGATGAAGGGGCGGACGTATCGCTACTTTGAGGGCCAGCCGCTGTATGGGTTTGGGTATGGGTTGAGCTATACGAAGTTTGCTTATTCGAACTTGAAGTTGTCGGCTGCGAAGCTAAATGCTGGAGATGCGCTGACGGTTGAGGCTGATGTGAAGAATGTTGGCGCACGGAGCGGCGATGAGGTTGCAGAACTTTATTTGACGCCGCCTGCGGATGGGAATGGCGGGCTTTCGCCGAAGGTTGCGCTGGAAGGATTTCAGCGCGTGCATCTGCTCGCCGGGCAGGTGAAGCATGTGGTGTTCAAGCTGTCGGCGCGGGATTTGTCGCTGGTGGATGCGGTGGGGACTCGCGCGGTTGTGGCTGGTGAGTACGTGGTATCCGTTGGCGGCGTGCAGCCGAAGGAGGCTAAGGGCAACGGTGTGGTCAGTTCGAAGTTCGCTATCAGGGGACGTGCAGAGTTGCCGCATTGAGGCGTTGTGTCGCAGCTTTGACTGCGCCATCGCGCTGGTGGTGGGCCGGGGCTGAAGCCCGTCGTTCGTCGGGGTCTTTGGCAGGGGGCTAAAGCCCCCTTCTAATCCGCGAGGAGCTTGAGGAGGGCGGGTTCGTCGAGGATGGGGACGTTAAGCTGCTGGGCTTTTTCGAGCTTGGAGCCGGCTTCTTCTCCGGCGACGACGTAGCTGGTTTTCTTCGAGACGGAGCCGGAGACTTTGCCGCCTTCGGCTTCGATGCGGGCCTTGGCTTCGTCGCGGGTGAGGGTGGGGAGAGTGCCGGTGAGGACGAAGGTGAGGCCGGCGAGCTTGTCGCCGACGAGCTTCTTTTCGGCGATGGTGTTGACGCCGAGGCGTTGCAGGTCAGCGACGAGGGTGCGATTTTTCTCGATGGAGAAGAACTCGACGATGGCTTCGGCGACGCGCGGGCCGACTTCGTTGACGGCGGTCAGGTCTTCCGGCGTCGCGGCGATGAGGGCGTCGAGCGTGCCGAAGTGTTGCGCGAGAAGTTGCGCGGTGCGCTCGCCGACGAAGCGGATGCCGAGGCCCATGAGGACGCGGGCGAGGCCGGCTTGCTTGGAGCGATCGATCTGGGCGAGGAGAGCGTCGGCAGTTTTTTCGCCGATGCGGTCGAGGGCGAGGAGCTTGTCGCGATTGAGCTTGGTGCGGTCGTAGAGATCGGCGATGGAGCGGATGATGGGCTCGCGGATGAGGATGGGCGCGCCTTCGTCGGTGACGGCTTCGGCGGTGGTGTCTTCGTCGGTGTCGTCGCCGAGCAGAGAGGCGTTCTGGCCGAGGAGTTGCGCGACCATGGACTTGCCGAGGCCTTCGATATTCATAACGGAGCGCGCGGACCAGAAGAGGAGCTCGCCGCGGAGGCGCGCGGGGCAGGAATCGTTGAGGCAGCGCCAGTCGACTTCGCCTTCCTGCTTGATGAGCGGCGTGGCACAGACGGGGCAGTTGGTTGGGAAGACGATTTCGTGCGTGCCGCGCGGGTGCGTTGCGTCGGCTTTATCCCCCAAGTCTTTGTCGAAAACCACTTCCGTGATCTTGGGGATGACGTCGCCGCCGCGTTCGACCGAGACAAAGTCGCCGATGCGGACACCGAGGCGTTGGATCTCGTCGGCGTTATGTAGCGTGGCGCGCGTGACGGTGGTGCCGCCGATGAAGACGGGGGCTAGATCGGCGACGGGTGTGACCTTGCCGGTGCGGCCTACCTGGAAGAGCACTCCGTTGAGTTTGGTGATCGCGGCGCGTGCGGGGAATTTATAGGCGATGGCCCAGCGGGGAGCTTTGCCGGTAAAGCCGAGGCGGCGCTGCTGCGCGACCGAGTCGACCTTGATGACGATGCCGTCTATCTCGTACGGGAGGGTGTCGCGGAGTTTTTCGGCGGAGTCGATGAAGGCGAGCACTTCGTCGATGGAGGCGGCGGTGCGGGCGTGCGGGTTGACGAGGAAGCCGGCGGCGGTGAGCGCGGCGAGGGCTTGGGATTGCTCGGGGAGGAGCGGGTCGCCGATGGGGTCGGTGAGGCGGAGGAGGAAGTAGGCGAAGAGCTCGAGGCGGCGCTGGGCGACAATGTTGGGCTCGAGCGTGCGGATGGTGCCGGCGGCGGCGTTGCGCGGATTGGCGGCGGGGGCCATGCCCGCGGCGACGCGCTCTTCGTTCATCTTCTCGAAGGCCTTCTGCGGGAGGACGACTTCGCCGCGGACTTCGAAGGTCTGCGGCAGGCCGGCCTTCTCAAGAGCTTTGGCGGAGATGTGCAGCGGGATGCTGCGGATGGTGCGGACGTTGGAGGTGACGTCTTCGCCGATGGAACCGTCGCCACGGGTGACGCCGGTGTTGAGGACAGCCGTGCCCTTGGGACCGGGGTTGTACTGCAGGGCGAGGGAGAGGCCGTCGAGCTTGAGCTCGCAGACAAAGCGGGGGCGCTCGTTGAGGGCGAGGCCGGATTGGACGCGGTCGGCCCAGGCGCGGAGCTCGTCGGCGTTGTAGGCGTTGTCGAGCGAGAGCATGGGGCGCGAGTGGGCGACCTTCGCGAAGCCCTCTTTGGGCTTGCCGCCAACGCGCTGGGTGGGTGAGTCGGGCGTGATGAGCTCGGGGTGCGCGGCTTCGAGGGCGCGGAGCTCGTTGATGCGTGCGTCGTACTGGGCGTCGGTCCAGGTGGGGGCGTCAAGGACGTAGTAGAGGTGCTCGTGGTGGCGGAGCTCCTCGCGGAGGGCTTCGATGCGGTCGGCGGGTGCGGGCGTGGAGGACATCGATTGCAATTATAGGAAGGAGAAGGGTGTTGGTTCCTGGAGAGTTGCGGGCGGGACGGGCGGAGTCAGGTAAACTAGAGGAAAGGAGCTTTCTGACGATGGCACATATGGTGTTTTGCACGAAGTACAAAGCCGAGATGGAGGGCCTGGACGAGCCGCCGTTTGACTCGGACTTCGGGCAGAAAATCTACAAGAATGTGTCGCAGAAGGCGTGGGGCGAGTGGGTGGAGCGGCAGAAGATGCTGCTGAACGAGTATCGGCTGCAGCCCTGGACGCGGGAGGCGCAGGAGTTCCTGGTGGAACAGATGAACGAGTTTTTCTTCGGCAGCGGCGGCGAACTGCCCAAGGAATACGTGGCTCCGACGAGCTAAAGGCGGGGGCAATCAGGGTTTTGATGTAGACTGGATGTACCCCAGTTGCTGGCCCGGAGACGGTGCGAGCAGCTTTTATGCAGCAAGTCGGGACGTGGCTCAGCCTGGTAGAGCGCACCCTTGGGGTGGGTGAGGTCGCTAGTTCGAATCTAGTCGTCCCGACCATTTACCTTCAACAACTTAGCTTTCCGAAGTATCCCGCCCGGGTTCGAGCGCGATACCGAAGATCCAGCAAGCGAAAACGGCTATTTGTTTGTTCGCGATAACGGCTGTCGTACAGCCACTGAGAACACCGACGACCTCTCCAACACGAAAGGACTTCACGGTCGTTCCCGATGGACCATTGAGCTCGCCAACAACCATTTCCGGTTGTTGGCTCCGATTATATGATTGAATGGCGAACCGGATTGCTACATCCGCGATTGAACACTTGAGGGTAGAGCTCCGGCTCATCCCTCCTTTTGATTTAAGGAGGAGTCCGGTTCTGTACTTCAACCCCGAATTATCATCGTTGGGGATTTTTGTGCGCATTGCATACCAGGCACGCAGACACATTTAATCGGGGAACCCTACTGTAAGTTCAGATGTCGCCAGTAAGAATTACCGGCTTCACGCCCCGGGACGAGAACCAGATCATAGAGCCGGATGACTACAGCTTGATTTTTATACTGGCTCAAATCGAGATGAATATGCTCCCAGTGGCGCTCTGTCGCCTTGTCCTCGATAAGGTGATCGAGCACCTTGTCATTGTTGACGAAGACCGCAAGATGCCAAGCCTGGGCCGGGTCCGCGCCCGCATCGAAATCGAGCGAGGGAGTTTCACTCAGGCTGACCGAGCGACGTAAGAGGGCGCCGCGCACTTCGTCGCGGGGGAAAACGGCAAGGATGTCGCCATCGAGATAAGTGTCGCCGCGGATGCCTTTGACGCCGCCACCGGCGCCGCCGAAGCCGGCGCGGTCCAATGTCCAGCCGGGGCTCCACATTGCGGTGAAGTCGGAGAGCTTGAAGAGTTCCGGCGCCTGCGTGACAGGTTGTTGCGTACGAATGAAGAGCTTGTGTCCGGCCAGCTTTGCGCCATGCTGTAGAAGGATCTGCTCTCCGATCAGCGCGGTCCTGCCGGCAAGGGCCGAGATGCTTTCATCCACGGGGGGTGTGAGCTTCAGTGGGCCCATATGATCTCCGTAGACTCGATCATTCAAAGACGCGACGAACTCCGCTGGCAGGGCGGACATCCCGTGCATGGCGGCGACAACGGCCCCCGCGTTGGCTGCATTGCAGTCGGTATCGGCAAAGTCTGCCGCTGTAAAGGCGAGCTGTTCCGTCGCGGAAAAATCGCCTTTGCCGAACCAGACGCTGATGGCCACGATCCCACCGTTGACGACGGCGTTATTGCTGGCGGGATACTCAATGCCCCAGCGGTCGTTGATGGCCCGCGATATTTCTTCGGGCTGCTTGCCAGCCTCGGCCATGGCGATGACTGTATCGAGGCACTGACGATAGGGCGAGAGCGGCGAGATCATGTGCGCGGCCTTGCGGACAATCTGCCTGCTGTCGGATTCGACAAAGCCAAGACTCACCATGGAGGCGATGAAGACAGCACCGTCGGTCCCTTCGGCGTAGCCGTTGATGTGACCAAAGCGGCGTGCCATCTCTGCAGCGAGGTTAGGCAT
>JAZKBC010000082.1:27781-33584 GCA_040388825.1 Acidobacteriota bacterium
GCATGCCGGGAGCGAGGATGCCGTAGAGGTCGCTGCTGAACTGCGGACCGATCGTCCACCAGAGTTTGTTGTAACGGGGATTGCCGGTATCCGGCGGTTTGATCCCTCGCTTTAGTTGGAGGAGTGTCTGCTCGCTGGAGCCCCAGGTACCGGCGCTGTTCTCAAGCCACTGCCTGCCGAGCTGTTCGACTGTGAGATTGATGCCGTACTTCTCAAAAGCACGGACGGCTACCATCTCGTAGTAGTAGTCGTCGTCTGGCTCAGCGAAACCCTTGGCGCGCACCAGCGGCGTATTTGCCAGGACTGATGCGGGCTTGTGCTCGAAGCGCAACCCAGTAAGCTGACCGATCATCTGAGCTGTCCATATAGCCCTCACTCGATCCAGGTACTCTGCGCGCGATAACACCAGAGTGCGAGTTGCCGCCCCTTTTGTCTCGGCGGAGGATTGCGTGAACGCAGGAGTGATCAGAAAAGCGATGAGCAGAGGAGCGTAGAGAGAACGAAATCGAAGATTCATCGGATGCTTTCTTAGCACGAGAGGTTCTCGTCGTTGATCGGTAACCCACTACACCGGACCGTCGTCATTGGTGGGCCAAGATAAGCTGCTGGACTTCCTCCGCGCTTGCAAGGGAGGACTGCGCGCCTTTGCGAGTGACAGACACGGCGGCCGCAGCCGCAGCATAGTCACCACAGGCCCTCGCATCATAACCGCGCATCAGTGCCACGGCATAGGCTCCGTTGAAGGCGTCGCCGGCAGCAGTCGTGTCCACTGCGTCGACCGCTACAGAGTTGATGCAGTGGTGGGCACCGTCCTGCAAGGCGATCAGAGAGCCCTCCGCGCCCTTCTTGAGGATGATGTTCTTGACTCCGAAACCGAAGAACCTCTGCAGTATGCGATCAGAGGCATCATCGCCGTCGGCGTAGAACTGCGCCTCCGTCTGATTCGGTGTGAACCAGTCGATACGCGCGAGAGTTTTGGCGTCCAGAGGCTGAGCAGGCGCGGGGTCGAGCATGAGAGGAACGTTCAGCTCTTCGCATATCTGGGCGAGGTACGCTACCGTCTCCAGCGGAACCTCAAGCTGCGCGAGCACCATTCCAGCCTGCCGAAGAACGTGTATCTTGCTCTGGAGATACTCCGGAGTGACTTGCAGATTGGCCCCGGGGATGACGATGATGCAGTTCTCGCCCTTGGAATCAACCACGATGCTGGCCGTACCCGAGGATCCGGGAATGGTTTCGACCTCGCTCATGTCTACGCCATAGGCCGAGAGCGTATCGCGCAGTTCCCTGCCGAAGATGTCGTCGCCCACCTTTCCGAGAAGGATGGAGCGATGTCCGAGGCGCGCAACGGCCACTGCCTGATTGGCTCCCTTGCCACCGGTGTGGGTCTGAAATGTCGAGCCGAAGATGGTCTCGCCAGCGACGGGCATCCGCTCCGTTCGCGAGACCAGGTCCATATTAATACTGCCTACTACAACTATCGGCTTCATCGTGCTCCTCTTCCACGCAAGTTAGTTTTGAAGCGGTTTCTATTTAGCGTCGACGACGCAGCGGAAGCCGAGGGTGCCGGAGCGGTCCTTGCCGGGGGCCATCAGCAAGAGTTTGCCATGCTGCTGCAGTTCGTAAGCCTGTGGGAAGTACCAGCGCGATCCCTGCGGCTTGTAGTAACTGCCGCCGCGGAGAATGGCTGCCCGGGTGTGCTCATCCTGATACTCGTCGGTCCACTGCCAGACGTTGCCGGTCAGATCTTCCACACCGAAGGGACTCTTTGCGGCGGGGTGTGCGGAGACGTCGTCGGGCGCGCGGAGTTCGCGGCTGCGGTCCACTTCGGGCGTCATGGATTTCTCCCACGTATTTCCCCAGGGATAGGTGCGGCCGTCGGTTCCCTGCGCGGCGTACTGCCACTCCCATTCGTGCGGAAGACGCTTGCCGGCCCACGCGGCGTAGGCACGCGCGTCTTCGATCGAGACCCACGTGACAGGCTTGTTGGCCCAGCCGTCAGGATAGGTTCCATTCTTCCAGTCACGCAGGAAGTTGTGATCGTCGGCGGGATGGTAATGGGATGCGTCGAGGAACTTCTTGAAGTCGGCGTTGGTGACGTTGTAGCGGTCGATGTAGAAAGACGGTATCCGCATGGTATGCAGGTGATCGCGACGAGCGACATCGTCCCAGGGATACTGCACGTCAACGCCGGCAAGATCGCCGCCTTCGATCTCAATGCCGGAGACCTTGAACGTAAAGGTTGCAGCGGGAATCTGCAGCATACCTTCAGGCGCGGCGGCGGCGGGCCTGGTTGCTGGAATGGCAACGAGCGTCTGCTTCAGTACGGTCCACTGGTTGGAGAAGCTGTCGAGCCGGACGCTGTTCAGTTGATGCATCTCGCTGAGGAATGGCTTGAGATCGCCTGCAGCCGATGCGTCCACGGCAAGAACGGAGCCGAAGCCATTGGCTTCGATGTCGAAGCTCAGTGTGGCGCGACCGTCCTTAACGACAGGCGTGAGTTCAGTGCCGTGCCAGAGATCGAAGTATTTCAGCTTCGGGTCGAATGCCACCTCAAGCTGCTCGCCGGAGATATCAAACTCGTTTTTGTTGATGACCGTCCAGAGCGTGCGGCCGGCGCCGGGCCATTTGCTGGCGTAGACCTGATACTGCAACGCCGGAGTGTGCGGCTCCCAGCCCGGACTGATCAATAGATCGGAGTACTTGCGCTCGATCTTCGCGATGCGCCGGATGGTCTCGGCATCGCGGGGAGTGAGACCGTTCCAGATGCCCCAGATGTTCTCCCACGTCTCCATGCCAACGCCATTGAAGAAGGCGAATTGCAAGTCGAAGCTCTTGTCGCGCTGCCAGCGATCCGAAATATTAAGCATGTGGCGATGCTCGAGCCACTTGTATTTGGCGACGAACTCGGGCTCTGTCACACCCATGTTCCACTTCGTGAACGAGGGGGAGCTGAACGCAGGAACAGCCTGCCCCCACATCATGTTGTTGTAGGCAAGCGCTTCATCCACGACGAAGTGCTCCGCCTGGAAAGCGAGCGGGCGGCCCGTCTTGTCAGAGGCGGTGCGGTACTGGCGCGGCAGGGCGCCCATCGTATCGCCGTTGACACCATCTGCACCGACCGCGGCAAGCTCTTCGGAGAGCGCCTGCGATTCCGGTATGCCGACATCCCGTGTTCCCTGGTCCCAAAGCATGATGGGAAAGAGGACGCGTACGTTGCGGCGATGGAAGTCGGCCACCATTTTCCTGATGCCTTCGATGCCGCCGGGCATGTCGCGAAACATGTCGAACTGATTGCGGTTGTCGATGCCCATGTTGGGGTACGTTGGCCAGACGAGCACAGCGTCGATACCGCCGTAGCGTTTCTCGAGATCGTCGAGGTAGCGATCAACGGTGTACTTGCCCGTCGCCGGATCGTAGAAATAACGGTCCTCGATCATCATCTGCGGCTGCATGTAGCTGCTCTGCGTCCACTTCAGCTCGGGGCGATCGAACTCTGCACCGTCGTAGCCGATGCGCTTGAGTTGTTCGGCGCGCCATTGCTTCATGCCGGTGAACCACTTAGAGAAATCAGTGGGCTCGGGTGGACCCTCGATCAGTTGTGGGCTGGTCTTTACCGGCGCGTCCTGCGCAAAGAGAGTACCCGCCGCCATGAGGGACGCGAGAAGAAGAAAGTGTGCGTGCTTTTTCGTTGCGAGCATGGGTTTTCCTTCGTGCCTTGGTTGCTAGTAAGTGGGGACCTGCGCGGCCCTGGTGACAGACCAGTCGCGTCCGGGGTTGTCGGGGTCAACGGTCTTTGCGCCTTCGACGAGAGCGATGGGGCCTTTCAGAATAGGGTCGTTGGTTCGCGTCATCCAGTTGTGCAGCCGGCCGCGCATTTCATTCAGCACGGCGCGCGATGCGGGATTGGAAGCGAGGTTATTGCGCTCATCCGGATCGAACACCAGGTCGAAGAGCTTCTCTTCAGCTTCCGGCTGCGTGGTCCAGCCGTTATCGAGCCAGTAGGTCTTGGTTGGACCAGGATCTGCGTTGGCGCAAACGGGCGTCGTACGTCCGTCAAATCGCTTGATGTACTTCCAGCGAGCCGTGCGCACGGCGCGCTTGGGCTCATAGGCAGCGTGATAGCTGACCTCGGCAAAGATCTCTTCGTTGATCTCCTTCTTTTCGCCACGCAGTACGGGCAGGAAGGACTTGCCCTCAAGCCAGCCTGGCTTCTCGATGCCGATGTATTCACAGAGTGTGGGGAAGACATCGAGGTGAGAAATCATCGCGTCGCATGCGGTACCGGGCTTGAACTCTCTTGGACCGCGCATGATGAGGGAGACGCACCAGCCAGCATCGGCGAGGCTGCACTTTGCCTCGGGGAAGGAGATGCCGTGGTCAGTCGTGCTGATGATGAGCGTGTTGTCGGCGAAGCCCATCTGCTCCAGTGCGTCGAGCACCTGGCCAACGCCATCATCCATGATGCGCGCGCTGGCATGGAACGAGGCCATGTCTTCGCGTGTGATTGGGATATCGGCGATGTGGCTTGGTGGCGTGATGTGCGCGGCCTTATCCGCGGGAGTTGGTGCAGGATAAGGACGGTGCGTTTCGAAGAAGCCTACTTCAAGGAAGAACGGCTGTTGTGGACGCGATTGTATAAATTTCGCTGCAGCGGGGGCAGCGACTTTAGCAGACTGATTGACGTTGCGCGGATGCTCCGGTGTGGTGGGCGTGAGGATATGGTCGTAGCCGATCATCTCCGGATGCGGAGCAACGTGCTGTACACCGGCTTGAGCCGTGACATAGCCGGCAGCCTTCAGGGTGTGGACAAGATGCTTGTTATAGTCGCTCAACTTCCAGCCATGATTGACCAGGCCGAGCATGCCGTTCTGGTGCGGGCACTGGCCAGTGAGCAGGCCCGAGCGGCTGGGAGAACAAGTTGGCGCAACGCTGAACGCATTGTGAAAGATCACGCCCTCGGAAGCGAGCTGCTGGAGGTGCGGAGTTGGAATTTCATGACCATAGGGTTGGATATAGCGCCCCGTGTCATGCGAGTTGATATAGACGATGTTCGGCATGGAAGGCTTGGTTGCAGCCTCAAGTGCATTGAGCTTTGTCGCAATCCCGAGGGCGGCGGCGCCTCCCAGAAATGTACGTCGCGATGGTCCCTGTCCTGTGTCCATGCCTTTACCTTTCTCTTTCGAAACTCTGCTGATACCGTTCCCGGCGCATCCTGGATAGGCTCGCGCCAGCTCCAGGATGCGCCTTGACCGGATACTTCATCCAGCTAGAAAACCAGCTTCAAGCTTAGCTGGCCGATACGTGGTGATCTTGCAGCCGAGACGATGCCGAACGTTGCAGTAGTCTGCACTGCGCCGCCGGGGTTGGAGAACTGTGCGTGGTTGAAGGCATTGAACAGCTCACCGCGAAACTCCAGGTGAGCGTTGTCGAAGTACAGGGGGAAGCTCTTTTGCACTCCGAGATCCCAGTTGTCATTGCCAGGGCCAGTGATCACGTTCTGTTTGGAGTTGCCGTAGTATCCGGTGGGCGGCACGGAGAAGCAGGACGTGTTGAACGCTTTGAAACCGTTGGTGCGCAGGTTGGAGAGCAGGCTGCGATCGTTGCCGTCGCAGGTGCGGTTGGGCAGGTTGGTGCTGGTTCCGATGGTGTTGGTGGTGTTCGTGCTGGACAGCGTGACCGGCACACCTGTCGTGAATGACCCAATTGCCGTAACCGTCCAACCGCCTACAGCGAAATCCAGCGGACGGGCCATCTTGCTGCCGAAGGACATTCCGCGGCCGAAGGGCAGAGCGTACACGGC
>JAZKBC010000082.1:33594-41905 GCA_040388825.1 Acidobacteriota bacterium
GTCAAAGCTGGTGCGCGCATAATTGCACCGCAGACAGCTGGCGTTCTGGATTTTGACGACATCGTGGAAGGCGCTCATGCCATTTCCAAGCGCTTTGCCCAGGGTGTATTCCGAGTGAATGTCCAGGCCACGAGCACGGTGGGTGTACTTCATGATCAGCCCCTCAAAGCTGGAGATGCCGCTGAAGGCAGCGGTATCGAGGCTGGCGTACTTGGTATAAGGACGCGTGGAGTAGACGCACTGCAGAGCAGCCGTGGGAATACAGGCATCCGCATCGTAGAAGAGCTCCAGATGCTGACCGGTTGATGCAAGATAGTCAGCTTCCACGACATCGTGACTGCCGAAGGAGTGCTGAATGGAGCCATTCCACTGCTTGATCGTGGGATTTTTACTGTTCGGATCGAGGATGTGCGGCGCCGTACCGGCGGGCAAATTAGCCGCATAGTTTTGATCGAATGCGGGGAACGTGAAGGTCGGGAAGGTATTCACGCCGAACTGGGTTTGTGGAATCGGGTTGGTCTGCACCTGGGTAAAGGTGTTCGATCCGCCGTACGGTGGCGCGGAGATGGCGTACTGCAAGCTGGGCAGAGATACATCCGTGTAGTAGAGACCAACGCCGGCCCGTAGAACAGTGTGCGGCAGAACAGTCGGACTCCAGGCCAGGCCAAATCGCGGCGCTATGCTGCGCTTATCAAACTTCACAACCTTTGGATCCACCTGCCCGAAAGCTGCATACGTGAGCAGACCCGTGCCGTAGTCGAAGCCGTGCGGCCACAGATGCTCCGCTCCGCCCGGATCGGGGACGGTGGCGAGGAACCACGAAAGACCATAGTTGACGGTCAAAGTCGGCGTCGCTTTCCAGAGGTCCGAGAAGTACGGCATGAACTGCGTATAGCGATACGGAATCTTGGGCAGGCCGGCAACGGTGCCAGTGACCGGATCGCCGAGGAGAAAGTCGGCAAAGGCATCACCGGTGTTGGCCTGCGGTCCGGTGGGTGTTGACTGCGCCGTAAAGAATTTCTGGAACGTCATGATTCCGAGCGCCTGGGCGTTGGCATTCTCCTGGATGGTGCGCATGTAGCGAACATTGCCACCGAACTGGAAGGTGTGGCTGCGATGCGCATAGTACATGCCATCTTCGAACTGATAGCTGTCGTCGGTATTGCCGATATCGCCGGCGCCGCTACCAAAACTGCTGTAGCCGGTCATGCCGATCGAAGGCAACCCGCGGTTGTCATTGGTATTCGTGATGCCGATTCCGGTCAGAATATCCCCGCCATTCACAGCAACATTGCTCACGTCCACAAGATTCCGCAGAAAGCCGATGCGGAACGTGTTGATAAGGTTAGGGCTGAGTGTGAAGGTATGGTCGACCACGTACAGGTCCGACTTCTCCTGAAACAGCGAACCGGTGAGGGGCATCAGGCCGCCGGTGACGGCCGGGGAATTCTGATGGATAAATTGGCCATAGATAGTCTGACGTTTGCTAATGGCCGCGTCGATACGGACGCCGAACTGATCATCATTGAGGGTGCTGCGCGGATGGCCCGACAGATTGTTGCTGGTCGTCGGGCCGGTGCCCGGCAAGTAATACTTCAGCAGCTTGCTGGAGACGGAATTTATGCGGTTGGCTGGAATGATGTTCCCGGCAAAAGCCGTGCGCTTCCCCGTAGTGGAGTTATATGTGGCCGGGTCATAGATCGTCGCTGCAAGTGCGCTGAAGTCTCCGCTGAACATGGCCGCCGTAGGCGCAATGACATTGGAGGTGTTTGTGAGCGTCTGGCGCACGCCTTCATAGAAGGTATAGAACCAAATTTTGTCCCGCAGCACCGGGCCGCCGACAGCGGCGCCAAACTGATTGCGCTTCAGGTCGTCCTTGACGAGAGGGGAGAAATAGTTGTGAGCGTCGAAGTCCCGGTTCCGCAGAAATTCAAAGACCTGTCCGTGAACTGCATTGCTGCCGCCCTTGGTATCGACGCTGATGAGCGCGGCGTTCGGTCCCTGATCGGGCATGAAGAAGCTTTGCTGCACCTTGAACTGATCGATAGCCGCTACGGAGAGATTGACGGCTGACTCACCGAGGCGGGTACCACGGGTGGCGATACCATCGATGAGATAGCCGGTCATGTACGGCATATTGCCGGCAAGCGCGACGGCGCGAGAGTTGTGGCCGACCTGGTCGAAGTCAGCGCCTGCGGGCACACCGCCAGAGCCGAGCTCGGCCGAACCACCCGAGAGCTTCACCAGATCGAGGAAGTTGCGACCGTTCAAGGGAAGTTTGTCCACCTGTGTCGAGTCGATGACCGTGCCAAGCGCGTTCGAGTCATGCTCGAGCAGCACCTGCTGGCCAGCGTAGACGGTGACAACGGTCGACTCGGAGCCGACCTTAAGAGCGACATCGAGAGTGGCCAGCTGGCCAACATCGAAGCGCACGTCGTTCAGCTTATAGACCTCGAATCCGTTCTGGGTCACCTCGAGCGAATAAACACCGGGTGTGATCGAGGGAAAGAGGTAAGCGCCGGTCGAGCCCGTGACTGTCTCGCGGCGAAGCTGACGCGCGGTCTCAGTCAGGACCACCTTGGCGCCGGGGATGACGCCGCCGCTGACGTCGCGCACGGTGCCGTTGACGCCGGCATTGCCCTGGGTTGTCTGAGCGGGAAGGGAGAAGGCCACGAGAAAGAGAAGAAGGAAGATCTGGATCCTGCTGCGTATGGCGAAGAGTCTCAGATTCGTGCTGTGCGCTGTCATAACGTCTCCTATCAAAGTCTGGTGCGTGGCTTGAGAGCCGCGAATTTCCTGGATGGCTGGTTCGTGGAGCATTGAAGACCTCGGAAGGTGTTCACCAGTGTTTCGCGCGACACAACAATGAAACGATTCATTTTTGGACGCGGTTTGTAATTGTCCTTGGATACAACTGTGAAACAGTGTCGTGAACAAAGCTGTGAAGCGGGACCCTGAGCTGATCGTTTTGCCTTCAATCTGTCGCAGCTCTCAATTTTCGATAACTAAGAAGCAAAGACTCAGTGCGGTGCTGCGATGGTGCTATGTTTTCGTTCCAATGCACGGTGAGCGGCGTCCACAATGCCGGAGATACTGAGTCCATACTTTTCGAGCAGGTCGGAGTAGGGACCGCTTTCGGCAAAAGTGTCGGCAAGACCAACCCGTTCCAGGGGGACGGGATATGTCTGCGTGAGGCACTCGGCCACAGCGCCGCCGAGACCGCCGAGAATCGAATGCTCTTCCGCAGTGATGATTGCGCCGGTCTCGCGGGCGCAACGCTCCACCAGCGCCTCATCCAGCGGCTTGATGGTGTGCATCTCGACTACGCGTGCAGAGATCCCTTCTCGATTCAGGGACCGCGCTGCTTCGATCGAGGGCGCCAGCATGACGCCACAGGCAATGATGGTGACGTCGCGACCTTCCATCAGCACGATGCCCATGCCGATCTCCGGCCGATACGACTCGGAGAATATCTGTGGAACCTCGTTGCGGCAGAGACGGAAGTAGACCGGACCGTCCCAGGCTGCGACCTGCGGAAGCAAAAGTGCAACGGCCCGCGGGTCGGCGGGAACGACGATGGTCATGTTCGGCAGGCTGCGCAGAATGGCGATGTCGGTGATGGCATGGTGTGTCGGGCCATCGAAGGAGTCGGAGAGGCCGGCATAGGCGCCTGCGAGCTTCACATTCGCACCGCCATAGCAGAGGTGTGTGCGTACCATCTCCAGAGCACGCGTGGCGAAGAGGAAGGCAAAGGTATTGGCAATGGGCACATATCCGCCGTTCGCCAGGCCAACGGCGGTATCCACCAGGGCCGGCTCCGCGATGCCCACATTGAAGAAGCGCTCCGGGAAGGCCGCCTCAAACATAAAGCTGAAATCGGAGTTCGAAACATCGGCGCTCAACACCACAACATCGCTGCGATTGCGGCCGAGTTCGACTAGAGCTTCACCGTAAGCCTTGCGCATCGCAACGGGCTCGCCAAAGGTTGACCGGATCAGATCTGCCATTGCCGGGCTCCTTCCTGCAGCTCTGCCAATGCCACGCGGAACTGATCGTCATTGGGAATGCCGCCGTGCCACTGGGAGACATTTTCCATAAAGCTGACGCCCTTGCCCTTGGTCGTGCGGGCGATGATGACGGTGGGACGTCCGTGAATCTCCTCGGCGTGATCCAGAGCGTTCAGAACCTCCCCAGTGTTGTGGCCGTGGATCTCGATCACGTGCCAGTTGAACGCTGCCCACTTGTCTGCAATCGGTTCAGTCGGCATTACGGATGCCGTGAGGCCGGTCTGCTGTACCCCGTTGTAATCAACGATGACAGTAAGGTTGCTCAGACCGAACTTGGACGCCACCAGAAGGCCTTCCCAGATGACCCCAGCGTTGAGCTCGCCGTCTCCGAGGACGACGTAGGTGCGACGCCGTGAAGCAGAAAGGCGTGCGGCAAGCGCCATGCCGGCACCGATCGCGACTCCATGACCGAGCGGTCCAGCAGCCACTTCCACGCCGGGAGTCTTCGCGGGTTCAGGGTGGCCCTGCAGGCGGCTGTTCAAACTGCGAAAGGTGCTGAGCTCCTCGACCGGGAAGAATCCGCGATGCGCAAGCACGGTGTACAGCATGGCGCAGGCGTGCCCCTTGGAGAGAACGAAACGGTCACGATCCGGCCACTGCGGATCTTTCGGATCGAGACGCAGATGATGGAAGTACAGAGCCGTGAGGATCTCCGCGCTGGAGAAGGCGCCGCCGATGTGCCCAGACTTGCGGTCGTAGACCATGCGCAGCACCTGGGTCCGATACTCATACGCGCGGCGCGAGAGGTCCGCAACCATTTCAGGCGTATGGCGGGTGCCTCGCGGATAGACGCGGCCGGCTTCGGAGTGATTCATGTCTTCCATGGCTGCTTTCATTTCGTCCTAAGCACTCGCTGCAGTTTCACGTGCTTTAACTTCGGTTCCTGCCATCTGCTCGATGTAAGTCACTATGGCGGAGTGATCGAGATCGCCCTTTCCCTGATTCATCAGCGCCATCAGCATCTGTTGCACGGCGCTGGTGAGAGGCATGCCGACCTTCATGCTTTCGGCTGCGTTGAGCGCATTGCGAAGATCTTTCTGGTGGAGGCGAATGCGAAAGCCCGGGGCAAAGTTGCGGGCGATCACCGTGGGCGCCTTGGCATTGAGAACCGTGCTACCGGCGAGGCCACCCTTGATGGCATTGAAAACCACATTGGGGTCGAGCCCAGCCTGCATGGCGAGCACCAGGGCCTCCCCCATCGCAGCAATGTTGCAGGCCACGATGACCTGGTTGGCCAGCTTGATGACGTTGCCCGCGCCAACAGGACCGCCAAGCGTGACGCTCGATCCCATCGCTCGAAATACGGGAAGCATCTTCTGGAAGACTTCGTCCTCCCCACCGACCATAATGGCGAGCGTTCCTTCAACAGCTTTGGGTTCCCCCCCGCTGACAGGAGCATCCAGAAAGTTCACGCCTTTCGCTTTGCAGGCAGCGCCAATTTTTTGCGCGACGATCGGGCTGATGGAGCTCATGTCGATGACGGTCGAACCGGGGCGTGCTCCTTCAAGAACACCGTCCGCGCCAAGGATGGCTTGTTCGACTTCTGGACCATCGGGAAGCATGGTGATAACGATGCTGGACCGCGCAGCCACATCGCGAGAGGATTCACCGCGCTCCGCGCCGTCTCGTACAAGCTCGTCAACCGACGCTGAAGAGCGGTTGTACACAACGAGCTTGTGGCCGGCTTTGAGCAGGTTCCTGCTCATTGGTTTGCCCATGATCCCTAAGCCGATGAATCCTATATCTGACACCAGTTCGTCTCCCTGACTTTCTATTCGCGTGCCGGCACTGTGCGGCCGGATAGGTTCTTGAACCACGTGAGGCCTTCGACCGTGTTGCCTGCGGGGCGATACTCGCAGCCGATCCATCCGGTGTAGCCAATTTCATCCAGCCACTGGAAGAGGTATGGGTAGTTCACCTCTCCGCTGTCCGGTTCATTGCGCTTCGGCACACTGGCAATCTGCACGTGGCCACAGTGCGAAGCGTATTGCTTGAGCTTGACGGCCAGGTCTCCTTCCATGATCTGCATGTGATAGCAGTCCATCTGCATCTTCAGGTTGGGAGCACCGACCTCCTGCAGAATGGCGAAGGCCTGAGCCTGGGTGTTGAGATAGAAACCGGGTATGTCGCGCGTATTGATGGCTTCGATCAGGAGCGTGATGTTACGTTTGGCGCATTCCGCGGCCGCATAGCGAAGGTTGGAGACATAAGTGGAACGAAGATCCGCAGGGCTCGCATTTGCAGCAGCAATACCAGCCATCGCGTGCAGACGTGTGGTGTTGAGTCGAAGAGCGTATTCAACTGCTGTAGCAACACTCGCGCGGAATTCGTTTTCGCGGCCGGGGATGCAAGCGATGCCACGTTCGCCGGATGCCCAATCGCCGGGCGGCAGATTGAAGAGAACATTATCGAGTTCGTACGTCTCCAAGCGCTCGGCGATAAGTTCGGGCGAGTGCTCATACGGAAAGAGATACTCGACGCCGGCAAAGCCAGCTTCTGCCGCCGCAGCGAACCGATCGAGGAAGGGCGCTTCGTTGAACATCATGGAAAGATTGGCGGCGAAACGTGGCACGTATACATTCCTTTGCGCGAAAACAGTTTGAAGCAGTCCGCTGCGAAATATTTTTAAAACCGCTCTACACACACAACTGCGGGGCCCGACACTGCGAATTTCAACTCCCTTTTCAATCTCGTTTTGCCGGAGCCGTTGGAGGCTCCGGTTCCCAAATGCCGCAGCTCGCGATAGCGGTCTCGGCGATACGGATGAGACCCAGCGAGATATCGTGGCGACCGCCCTCGTAGGGCGTATCGAGCCACGTGTCCAGAATGTCAATGGCCTCCAGCACGCCGGTGATCTTGCCACCGAGACAGAGCAGGTTGGAGTCGTTGTGCGCGCGGGTCATCTTTGCCATGTAGGTGCTGGTGCAGAGAGAAGCGCGCACACCCCGATAGCGGTTCGCGATGATGCTCATACCGATGCCCGTGGAGCAGATGAGAATTCCACGGTCTGCTTTTCCGGTGGCAACGGCTTCCGCCACTTGCGCGGCGAAGTAGGGATAGCGCGCGATCTCCGGCGAAGGGCAACCGACGTCATGCACAGCGAGGTTGCGGGCCGCGAGATGGATGACGAACTGCGACTTCAGTTCGAACCCTCCGTGGTCATTACCGATCCAGATTGCGCGGCTCGCCGCCATGAAAGCCTCCTTTCGCACAGTCGTTGCAGGTGAGATCGAATCATTACGAGACGCGTTCTCACACACTCCCGAACACAGCGATGAATAGTAGTATTCGAACTATTTTCTGTCAATTTGCATATTTAACGTGCTGATTCTAAAACGTTTATATTTGAGGTAAGACCTCTTACGTCTTACCTTGTAAAAGATTGACATCCGTTCCGATACGTTTGACAATCATTGCCGAGGGAATTCGCTTCTATGGCGTTGTCCGCAAGCAGCAAGCGAAAGAAAATCCGTTTTGCCGTTGTGGGCAATCGCGATGGCCTGGTGGACCGCGTAGTGCAGGCCATCGAGGCGCAGATCCAGACGGGGCGCCTGACCGTGGGCATGAAGCTGCCGCCGGAGCGTGAGTTTTCCGAAACGCTCGGCGTGAGCCGGCCTGTGGTGCGCGAGGCCGTGCGTATTCTGACAACTCGCGGCCAACTCAAGACCCAACATGGCGTTGGCACCACCGTGAGCTCTGTCGGCTGCAACGAGATCGTGAAGCCGCTCACGCTCTTCTTGCGCACAAGGGGCGAAGTCGTCAACATCAAGCACTTGCACCAGGTGCGATCCATACTCGAAGTGGAGAGCGCGGGGCTGGCGGCGGAGCAGCGGACGCAGGACGATATCGGGAAACTCACAGCGATCTGCAACAGCATGGAAGAGCATGCGAACGATCCGGCGAATTTTTCATTCCTCGATTACGAATATCACCGTTGGCTAAGCGAGATGACGCACAATCCCCTTCTCTGCCTGCTGCTGGATACCGTCCACGAAATGATGGCAGAGGTCCGCAGCCTGATCAGCGTACGGCAGGGATTGTTCGAGCGCGTGATGCCGAGCCACAGAAGAATCCTGGAGGCGATCACTGCAGGTGATGCTGCCGCAGCACGCACCGCCATGCGCGAACACCTCGATATTGCGCTGGAGATTCAAGCCGAGCTGATCGCGACGCAAAAGGGTGGAAGTCCAGAGTGAAAATCGGGCTGGCCGTATCGACTGCCGATGCACCGCCCAGCGCATTCG
>JAZKBC010000082.1:41931-71501 GCA_040388825.1 Acidobacteriota bacterium
CTGCATCGATCGCTGCGCGGAGATGGGCTTCGACGGAGTGGAACTCGCGCTGCGGCAACCGTCACAGGTTGATGTTGCGCACCTCAAGCAGCGGCTGGCGGCGACAGGGCTGGAGATCCCCTGCATCTCCACTGGACAAATCTTCGCCACAGACCAGCTGTATTTCACTCATCCAGACCCACTCGTGCGCGACCTTGCGGTGAAACGCATCGTCGCTATCATCCAGCTTGCCGCCGAGTTTGGAGCCAAGGTAAATACGGGCCGCGTGCGTGGTCTCATTCACGAGGGCGAGAGTCTGGATACAGCTCGCGAGCGCTACATTACATGCATTCACCGCTGCGCCGATGCAGCGGAACCATTGGGCGTGGAACTGATAGTTGAACCCGTGAACCGGTACGAGGTGAACTTCATCAACAACTGCGCGGAAGGTGTGGAGATTATTCGCATGGCCGCACGGCCCTGCATGCGACTGATGCCGGACACATTCCATATGAACATCGAGGACGTTTCGTTTCGCAATTCGTTTCTTGCCGCGCAGAAGTACATCGGATATCTGCACGTGGCCGATACAAATCGTCATGCACCGGGATGGGGGCATATGCCGTTCAATGAGATCTTCGACTCACTACAGGAGATCGGATATGACGGCTGGATCACGGCGGAAATTCTGCCGCTGCCGGACCCGGAGTCTGCCGCACGGCAGGCCATCCGTTTTCTGCGTGCTCGCTTTGCTGGATAATCTGCAAAACCCGCTTCTCCTGGCGCTAAGTCGGGCCCTCCAATGCAGACGCGATCTATGGTGCTCAGAACACCGTGGTGCTCATGAAACGCATTCCCAATCTCCGCTGGTGGATCGCTGGTCTCCTTGCTGCCGCGACCGCACTCAACTATCTCGATCGACAAAGCCTGCCGGTGGTGGTCGGTGCGATGCAGAAGAGCATCCCGATCAGCGATCAACAGTTCTCGCATCTGCAGTTCATGTTCCTGCTCGCCTACGGCGTCATGAATGCTGGCGGCGGTAAGATACTCGACCGTCTGGGAACCCGGATCGGCTATGCGGTCATGATCGTGTGGTGGTCGATTGCCAGCATGATGCAGGGGAGCGTACACAGCATTGCCGGCCTGGCAATAGCTCGTTTCATGCTGGGACTTGGAGAAGGCGGTGGGTTTCCCGGTTCGGCAAAGGCTGTCTCCGAATGGTTCCCGGCCAAGGAACGGTCTTTCGCATTCGGCATCTTCAATACAGGTTCAAGCGTCGGAGCTTTGATTGCTCCGCCGCTGATTGCGGCCATTGTCTTGTTCGCAAACTGGAGATGGGTCTTCTTCATTACGGGCGGATTGGGATTGGTCTGGGCCGTTGCGTGGCTTGTCTTCTATGAAGTGCCGTCCCGCCACAAACTGGTGACACCTGAAGAACGCGTGTATGTCGAAGCGGGACAAGTCGCGACTGATGATCCCCCTGGCTCAAAAGTTTCGTGGTTGGCGCTCTTTCGCTACCGGCAGGTCTGGGGAATCATCTCGGCAAAGTTTCTGTCGGACGCAGGTTGGTATTTCTTTATCTTCTGGTTGCCAAAGTACCTGGGCGATGTGCGCCACCTCGACATCAAGCAGATCGGCTACTATGCCTGGATTCCCTACGCATGGGCCGGCGTGGGCAGTTTTGCAGGCGGTTGGCTTTCGAGTTATCTGATTCGCAGGAGACTTTCGGTCGATACTTCGCGAAAGATAGCGCTTGGACTAAGCGCGGCGTGCATGCCTGTATCCCTTTTAATTGAGGCGTCCCCTCTGACAATGGCCATCGCATTCTTCAGCATGGCGCTCTTCGGACATCAGTTCTGGTCCACGACGGCGCAGACTCTTTCAGCGGATATGTTTCCTTCAAAGATCGTCGGCAGTGTCGCCGGATTGTCGAACGCCGCCGGGGCCTTCGGTTCGATGTTGTTCAATCTGTTTGTCGGTGTGCTGCTCGGCTGGTATCACAGCTATGCGGTGATCTTCGCTATCGCAGGCCTGCTTCATCCGATCTCATTTCTGTTGATTCTGCTGCTTGTCCGCAGGATCGAACCTGTCAGTCCAATGATGCCGCAGACGACTTGAAAAGAAGCATCTCTTGCGAATATCACTCTGTTCTTCGCTCATAGTCGCGCAGTTAAACTGCGCCACTGAGTCTCTGCCGCTTGATCGAGTTCTCGATAGCAGCGGCCCTTAATCGTCCGGCGCATTTGCGCGATGACCGCGGCGCCGATTGCCGAATTGACATCGGCCACAATCCAGCCATATCGTTGCGAGTGAGATTTTATTTCCCATTAGAAATATTGGGAGTCCATGAAAAATACATCGCACATCCGCATCGTCCTCGCAGGCTTAGCTGTCGCTGGTCTCGCGATCGAAGCTTCACCGCAAAGTGCTCGCCCCTCGCCGCGGCCTGCACCAGCCGTTGTCGCCGGTATTCCGGTCAACTATGACGAAACCAGGGTTGGCGAATACTCGCTCCCGGATGCACTTACGCTCAGCAACGGAAAGACTGTTCGCGATCCCAAAACCTGGTGGAAGCGGCGGCGCCCTGAAATTGTGTCGCTCTTTGAAACCGAGCAGTACGGCAGAGCTCCGGGTCGCCCCGCGGATGAAACGTTTAAGGTGTTCGAGAAAGGAACGCCAGCGCTCAATGGCAAAGCCATTCGCCGCCAGGTTCTGATTCATCTGGACAAAGATCCCAACGGGCCGGTCATTCAGCTGCTGATCTATTTGCCCACGAATGTTTCGAAAGCCGTGCCGGTGCTGCTCAGCATCAACTTTGGCGCCGTGCAAAATGCTGTCGATGATCCCGGTATTCGTCCGGAAACTGTCTGGAACATGAAGACGAAAACTCGTACACAGCCGGCGGGACCAGGGTTCGGGCGCCTGCGCGTGGAACCGTTTCTGGATGCTGGCATCGGCGTGGCTACCTTTTACTACGGAGATGTCGACCCCGACTATCTCGAAGGATTCGCCAACGGGATCCGGGCGCGCTATGCCAAGGCCGGAGGGACGGAAGAAAATCGTGCGGGCGATGACTGGGGATCGATCGCCGCATGGGCGTGGGGCATGAGTCGCGTCGAGGATTACTTCGAAACAGATCGAAGCGTGGATAGCAAGCGCGTCGCGATCCACGGTGTTTCGCGATTGGGGAAGACAGTCATGTGGGCAGGCGCACATGACGAGCGGTTCGCGGCTGTAATCGCAAGCTGCTCCGGCGAAGGCGGCGCGGCACTGAGCCGGCGCAACTACGGTGAGACGATTGCACATCTCACCGCGGCCACGCGATATCCCTATCAATTCGCCGCCAACTACGCCAAGTGGGGTGGATTTCCGGATAAGGCGCCGATGGATGCCAACCTCTTGATCGACCTCATAGCGCCACGCCCTCTGCTATTGCAGACCGGAAACACGGACACGTGGTCGGACCCGAAAGGGGAGTTTCTAGCCGAGGTGGCGGCCGGGCCGGTCTATCGCCTGCTTGGCAAGCAGGACCTTGGCACCGCCACCTGGCCGGAGGCAAAACAACCCATCTTTCGTGATGGCCTGAATTACTACATGCACGATGGCGGGCACGGCATGGTACCCACGGACTGGGACATCTACGTCGAGTTTCTAAAACAGAATCTTCATCCGGAGCGGTAGATGAAACGGCTCGATCCTTGGCTGCTGGCTGCTGTTCTTACGGCATCGTGCGGCGGGTTTGCGGGTGCACAGCAGACCGCTGACTCGCTGGCGAAAGGCTTCACCGATCCTCCTGCGTCTGCGCGGCCAAGAACTTGGTGGCACTGGACGAATGGCAACGTCACCGAGGCGGGCATTACGAAAGACCTCGAATGGATGCATCGAGTCGGCATCGGCGGTTTTCAGCTTGTCGATGTAGCGGCAGGTGGCGGCCAGGTCGTTGAGCCCAAGATCAACTTCGGCACCGAAGCCTGGTATCACGCTGTGCGTCATTCAGCGGAGGAGGCCAAACGTCTCGGCCTGGAGATGTCCATCTTCAGTTGCGCCGGCTGGAGCGAAGCCGGCGGTCCGTGGGTGACGCAGCAGATGGCCATGAAAAAGCTCGTGTGGAGCGAGACGACCGCGCAGGGGCCGGGAAGATTTGATCGGCAACTCCTGCAGCCGCCGGACAACGAAGGCCCCGTGCGTGATTCGAATGCCGGTGCCCGCCCCGACGCGCCGCATTTTTATCGCGACTCTGCCGTGCTTGCGTATCGCACACCATCGGACTCTGCGCCGATGAAGCAACTCCACCCGCACATCACGTCCAGCGCAGGCGAGATTGACGCTTCAGCACTACTCGATGAGAGCTTGAATACTTCCATCACCATTCCAGCGCCCAAGGATGGATCGCCCGCGTGGCTGCAGTTTGAGTTTCAAAAGCCGTTCACCGCGCGAGCCTTCTCTCTTGGTGCGCGAGGACGCATTCCGGTTGGCAAGGTTCTTGCGAGCGACGATGGCGCTGCGTTTCGAACTATCGCTTCCCTGCCCGGGCCGCAGGGGTATCACGGAGCAGGCGTGCGAACACTCGCCTTCAAGGCGACGACCGCACGCTTCTTTCGCCTCGAGCTCGACGGAGCCGGCGTGACGCCTGCAGCAGTGGTACATGGCGGAGCCGTGATCGCGGCCAAAGAGTACACGCTGACCGAAGCGATCCTGTACTCCGACGCACGCGTGAACCGCTGGGAAGATAAAGGCGCCTTCGGCAGCTTGATGGACGTATACGACGTCGTACCCACGCCGGACGCACCCGCCAGCTCCACGATCGCAGAGAGCGACGTCATCGATTTAACTTCTCATATGAAGGCGGACGGCACGCTCGCTTGGGACGTGCCGGCAGGCCGGTGGACGATACTCCGCATGGGATACTCGCTCACCGGAGCCAGGAATCGTCCGTCGGTTCCCGCCGGAAGCGGCTACGAGGTGGACAAGCTCAGCGGCAAGTTTGTGCGGCAATACTTCGCTGGCTACGTCGATCCACTGCAGCAGCACCTCGGCAGTCTGCTGGGCAGTACACCGCATTACATGACGATGGATAGCTGGGAAGCGGGGATGCAGAACTGGACCAACGAGATGATCGCCGAGTTTACCCGCAGGCGCGGCTACGATCCGACAAGATTCCTGCCCGTTCTCGCCGGGCACGTTGTCGATTCCGCAGACGTTAGCGATCGATTTCTATGGGACTTCCGGCGCACGCTCGCGGATATGTATGCCGACGAGTTTTATGGCACGATGACGGACGAACTGCATAAGCGAGGGATGGAGAGTTACGCCGAAGCCTCCGGCGTTGCGCTGGAGATACCCGAAGACACGCTGCTGAACAAGAGCAAAGTGGACATTCCGATGGCGGAGTTCTGGGTGCGCGCGCTGCATCCGGAGTCGATGTATTACGTGGATGTTCGAGGAGCGGCTTCGGCGGCGCATGACTATGGCAAACCGGTTGTGGCTGCCGAGGCATTCACCGGCGGCGGCTATGAATCGCCCTACACGTTGAAGAAGATTGCAGACTACTGGTTTACCCAGGGCATCAATCGACTCGTGTTCCACACTTCGGCTCAACAGCCGCTCGACACGCCGCCGGGCAACACCATGGTCGGCACACACCTGAATCGAAACATCACGTGGGCCGAACAAGCCAGGCCGTTCATGGACTATGTCTCGCGCGTCTCCTACATGCTGCAGCAAGGAACGCCTGTGGCTGATCTCGCGTACCTGCTGCCTGAAGGCGCTCCATCAACGATGCCCTTCTGGGGCTCGGGCGTTCAGCCTGCACCTCCAGCAGGGTACGACTACGATTACCTCAACACCGACATTCTGCTTCACCACACGACAGTCGACGCTGCCGGGCGAGTGCGCCTCGATAGCGATGTCAGCTATCGATTGCTTGTGCTTCCACCGACGAATCAGATGACACCGCCGGTCTTGCGCAAGCTGCGCGAGCTTGTTGCGGCGGGAGCAACGATCACCGGGCCGCGCCCGCAGGCGTCACCCAGCCTCGTCGACTATCCCGCAGCGGATGCTGAGGTCCAGCAGATCGCGACTGACCTATGGGCCGACACGGATGGTGTCACCAGGAACCAACACAGCTTCGGAAAGGGAACCACCTATTCCGGACTGAGCTTGAGCGAGATCTTGCTTCGCCTCGGCACGGAGGCAGACTTCGTCGCCAGCGGATCTCCAGAGAGTGCACCCGCGTGGATTCATCGCCGCGCCGGAAACTCCGACATCTACTTTGTGGTGAACCAGGGCGATCGCCCCATAAACATGGAAGCCCGGCTCCGTGCGACGGGCAAGAGTGTCCAGATATGGCGGCCTATGGACGCTTCACGATCCAACGCGGACACCCAGCTTTCGTTGTCAGAAGAGCGCAGCGGAAATCGCCAGCCCGGACTCCAGCCGGCAATGTACACCCGGCAGACGGGCTTCACGACCGTCTCAGCGCAACTCGCCACTCGGGAATCCGTCTTTATCGTGGTGAGTGAATCTCCGGCAGAACACACGCCGGTAGCGAAGGTGCGCGAGCGGCGAACGATCGCCAAACTGGCAGGCCCGTGGATCGTTGCGTTTCCCCCTCGCATGGGCGCACCGGAATCGATCAAGCTGAATGCGCTTACCGCGTTGACGGACGATGCCCGCCCTGGCGTCAAGTACTTCTCCGGCACAGCAACCTATGCAGCACATTTTCAGGCGCCGGCAACGTTCGTGCAAGTGCACCCTCGCGGCGACAAGCGAATGTTGTTGCACTTTGATGACGTGCGTGACATCGCCGAGGTGAGGCTCAACGGGCGGTCGATGGGTATCGTGTGGGCGCCGCCATACGACGTCGATATCACCGACGCGATTCGCCCGGGGACGAACACCCTTGAGGTTCGAGTTACGAACGAGTGGACGAACCGGATCCAGGGCGACGCTCTGCTCCCCGCCCGCGAACGCATCCTCCCCAGCACACCGCCAATCTTCTTCGGCGCGCCCAAGTCTCTCCCGGTATCGGGGCTCATCGGAGACGCCACACTGGTCGTGCAGACCACTGATCTTGTATCTACCCACTACGCGCCTTAGACCGCGCGCACTGAGCCACTGATGGCTCTATTGCTGCGGCGGCGTCTCCGATTGCGTCGACTCCGTGTGCTTGCTCTGCTCCACTTTCTTCCCGTGGTGTGATGTACGGCGCACGCTCGATGTGTGCGTTTCGCTACTCGAAGCCGAGCCGTCCGGGTTCACCGCCGTGTCGTTCGTCGAGCGCACATGATTCACGGTGGTATGGCCTTTGTGCTGGTCGTATTGGGTCGCGGTCGTGGTCGACTGTGTCCGCTGCGCTGGAACCTGCTGACCGTTTGGGCCGGTCACAGTCAGGCTCGAACCGGTCGTAGTCGTCGAATTGCGGTTCGTGGTTGTCACCGTTGTGGAGGTCTGCTGCGCTCCGGCCATACCTGCCATAAGCAAGAGTGCCAGACCGGTGCCCGCGAGGGTTCGTGGTGCTTTCATCCTGGGTCTCCATGCGGAAGGTCCGCTTCCGAAAGCGCGAGCATTTGCATTGTCTCTCACTTTCTTCGCGATTGGATGCCGCAATGGCGGCCCCGGTAGACCCTAGCGGCGGCACTATATTTCTTGTCGGCCAGCCAACCCGGCGCTCACTTCAGGCAACCTTCGTGCCATCGCCAGGCCACATATCCAACAGGCTGGAACAAACTGCGGCGGAGCCTTGTGAGCCGAAGCCAATCATCTCCACGCGGTGAGAAACTCGAACCCAACCACCTAACCGCGATGGAGATGGATATGGAAAACAACGGTACTTCGAGAAGACGATTCCTGCGCCAGTCGAGCCTGCTCATAGGCAGCTTGCCTCTATCTGCACACGCGTTGAAAGCGTGGGCCGCTGTCGACGCAGCCGCTAAGCCCGTACACAATACTCCGCTGACGGTGCTGGCGGACAAGCGCGTGCGGCTAACCTTTGGCGACGAGAAGCTGGTGCTGGACGATGGATTGCAGCCTTCCATGCTGTGCACACGCAAGGGGACGCTGGTGGTGCAGGCCCAGAACTCGACGAAGGTCGTCCCGCATGGCCGCATGGCCTATCCGTATGCCATGTCGAGTGTCGTATCCCACGATGGCGGAGATTCCTGGACGGACATTGGCGCCAGCCCCAACGTGAACCAGGCCAATCTCGAAGGCGGCATCCACCAGCTGAAGGACGGCACCATCATCGTGCTGGACACCTACGTCACGCCCGGCGCCAAGCCCGATACCGGCGTGGGCCTGTTGTATACATCGACCGATGAATACAAGACGCTGCAAGGTCCCTTCGAGATCAACTTCAAAATGTTCAATGCGGACTTCTACGCTTCGACGGATGACGGTGGAAGACCGCACCCGGCCATGCGTCTCCATCGCCGCATCCTCGAGCTGCCCAACGGCGATTTGCTGACGACCATCTACGGCTTTCAAAAGGGAGACCACACGCCCGCACCTTATACGCCGACAATGATGAAGTCGAGAGTCATGCTGTTCCGCTCCAAAGACAAAGGCCACAACTGGGAGTTCGTGTCGACGGTTGCCGTTGACCCGACGGTCGGCACTGAAGGCTTCGGCGAACCGGTAATCACCCGCGTGCCGCATGGCCGGCATGAGGGCAGGCTCATCTGCATGGCGCGAACAGGCCACGATTTGTACGAGACCACCTCTGACGACGGAGGCGTTACCTGGGCCAAGCCCTACCCGCGGATGTTTGCCGACCGTGACGTCTACAAGACCAGCGAGTGGGCGGAGATGTTCAAGGACGTAAAGCGAAATGGCGTGCTCATCTCGCAGAATCCAACCGAGTTCATTGGTGCTGTCGTTGACCCTGATCTGATTTCGCTGCGCAGCGGCGTGCTGGTCGCCAGCTTCGGCATCCGCATCCCCGCTCGCGCGGCCTTCGCGCGATATCAGCATCCGTGGAATGGAAATTATCTCGCCTTCAGCCTCGATCATGGAGATACGTGGAGCCATGTCACGCAGTTGACCAGCGGTGTCTCGACGACGCACTACACCGCCATCGAAGAGATGCCCGGCAAGAACGAATTCTTCGTGGTGTATGACTTCGGATACTGGGGCAGCAAGATCGGCAGATATGTCTACGGCCGTAAGGTCAGAATCGACGTCTAGCGCGGGCAGTCAAGTCCTCACCACGAGGTGTGACGCCTCGGATCTTCGCCACACGTACTCGCCACGGGAGGAAGAATGAGAGACCGCAGAGAGTTGTCGCGCAGGAGGTTTCTCTCCGCCGCCGGTGCGACTGCAGCAGCAAGCTCCTGCCTTCCTCTCGTCGGTGCGACGATCCTCGCTTCAGAACCAGAGCCGCTGCGAGCGCAGACAGCGATTGCAGCGTCCCGCGAACAGACCGCAGCTGAACCCTTGATCGTCAGCAATAGCGGATATCGATTGCTGATCGATCCCAGGCTCGGCAGCATCGACTCCTTCAAGTCCACCTTCGGAGTCGAACGCGATCTTCTCATTCCCAACCACGCTTCCATTCCACTCTTCAAGATCGAGCTTCTCGACGATCATCGTGCCTTCAAGACAATCACCTCCTCGCAAGCGAAGTCGGTCGAAATCCATCACAGCAACAGCGGCGGACCGAATGACGAGCAGACCTTAGTCCTCGAATTCAAGGACATAGCTGGTCTTCCCATCCATGCGCGAGTGACCGCGCGCTGTCCCGCCAACGAGACTCTTACGTACTGGAGCCTCGAAGTCACGAACGGCACCACCTCATGGCTCTCGCACGTGCAGTTCCCCTGCATCGAAGTTCCCTTTGACGACGTCGCAAAGAGCGAGAGCAGTCATATCCTTTCGTCGTTCCTCGACGGCATTGTGACCGGCCCGGTAGGCCCAACGATGGGAACAGGAACCGTTCACTGGACCCGCCCGGCGCGCAATACTCCTGAAACCTGGCGATATAACAATTACCCGGGACGATTGATCACCACGCAGCTGCTGGCCTACTACAACGACTTCGGTGGACTATATCTCGCGTGCGACGATGCCACAGGACTGCCCAAGTTCATCAATCCGCTGATGGAAGATAGCGGCGTCACGTTGGGTCTTGGACACTATCCCGGCACCCGCGGGCCCGGCACGATGAAGCTGCCCTACAACGTTGTGCTGGGAACCTTTCATGGCGACTGGTATGCAGCGGCGGAAATCTATCGCGACTGGGCCTGCAAACAATCGTTCTGCTCCAGCAAAATCGCTCAACGCAAAGACATGCCCAGTTGGATGGCTGACTCGCCGATCGCCTTCATGTTCCCCATGCGTGGGCAGGGAGATTGGGACCCGCCGGCAGCCGTCAATCCTGAGTACACTCCAGTGACCAATGCACTGCCCTATCTCGATAAGCTCGCCACCGAGCTCGAATCTCCGTTGATGCCGATCGTCTTCAATTGGGAGCACGCCGGACCGTGGGTGCAGCCGGACGCATTTCCTCCGCTTGGCGGAGACGCTCCGATGAAGGAATTCATGGCGAAGGCGCGCGCGAAGGGTTGGCATCCAGTCATCTATGGCGATGGCGTCAACTGGACCACAGCGCAGCACAACACCAAGTACGACGGTATGCCTTACTTCAAAGCGCACGGTGGAGAACAAGCCGCCGTGCAACGATGGGATGGAAGCCTTGCGCACGGCGTCGGCGCGTGGCGCGACAACTATCAGGCCTGCGTCGGAACCAAAGAAGGCAGGGAGATGATTCTCGGAATGACTCGCGGCATGGCCGAGTTTGGCCCTGAGGTCATCCAGCAATTTGATCAGGGAGCCGGTCCCTCTGCTTGCTACGCCGCCAACCACGAGCATCCACCTTGCCCCGGTCCATGGCAGATCGAGCACTTCAAGCAACTGCTCGCGAAAGATGCGGAAGCGGCGAGAGCTCACAATCCAGCGACGGTGATGTCTTGCGAAGGCGCTCCGCCGGAATGCTATCTCCAGGACTTTCAGACATTCGACAGTCGCATCGAGGTCAGCAATTGCCCGCTGCACTCCTTCATTTACCACGAGTACGCGAACGGCTTTCAGGGCTGCTACACCAATCGCGTCAACGACGAGGCGCTGCGTCTTTCCGTTGCGCGAGCGCTCGTCACTGGGTACATGTTCTGCTTCACGCTGCGCGATCAGGGACGCATTGAGTACGATTGGGATCAACTCTGGACCCGCGCCGTACCGGACCAGGTTGCCATTCTCGATTGGGCCAAACGCGCCAACCAACTACGAGCGGGTATCGCTCGCGACTACCTGATCTTCGGCCGCATGCAGCGGCCTTATAAGGTCAACAAGGTTACGCAGCGCGACTTCGGTTGGGGGCTGGAGCCGCTGGTACAGTCAGCTACATGGAAGGCACAGGACGGGCGAATCGGCGTCGTGCTGGCAAACTACGCTGACCTTGGGGAGACGCCTCAAGTCGAGTTAGAAGGCACGGGGAAGAAACACCTGTCCCTTTACCTTGACGGAGACCACACCGAACGAGAGGTGGAACTGCCGCATGTCTTGAACCTCAACATGCAGCCTCGGTCTCTTTGCCTCATCGAGTTGAAGTAGCTACGGCCACCGTTGATGGCCGGCGCGACCTTCGAGGCGTTAGTTGCTCACAATCGGAAACGTTGCGGGCTGCCGCAGCTTGGATGGATCCGTGACCCGGACCTGATCGGACATGTAGACGTAGATCAATCCACGGCGCGGCTTCGGGCTGCGGTTTGGCTCGCTGCGATGAACGGTCAGGCAGTGATGCAGAATGACCGAACCCTTACGAACCTCGACCGGGACTTCAGTCAGTTCTTTCAATCGCGGATCCTCAACCACCGACAGTGAATTGCCAACAACGCCGGAAGGAGCATGGGGCAGGATTCCAAGCTTGTGCGAGCCTGCCACGTGACGGACACATCCATTCTCGATCGTGGAGTCGTCCATCGCAATCCACGCGCTGATCATTTCGTAGGGCTCAAACGGCCAGTACGGCATGTCCTGATGGCTCGGCACGATGGACCCGACAAGAGCCGGCTTCGCAAAGACCTGGCTCGCGTAGAGACGCAACGGCTTTCCCAGGATGCTCCCCAGCAGTTCGAGCAACTCGGGATTCTTCGCCGCTTTAAGGAAAATGTCGCTGTAGTGATGCAAGTGGAATGCATTGCGCACGCGAGGCGGTTCCGTATTCGGTTCGTAGACCAGTTGCTCGGCCGGCAAATACTCTGCCCTGCCTTCAACGACACGGTCCACTTCGTTCGACAGGGTCGCTAGTTCATCGCCGGTGAATACGTCCGGCACAACAACGAAGCCATCGCGCTCAAAGTCATCTCGCAACATGGCGCAATTATAGGGAGCGGAGTCAATTGAACGCACCTGATTTTGGCTGTGATCCTCGAGCCTATCCAAGGCGTTGGACGACACACGCTTAAAGCCTTTACGGCCAGCAGGAAGCTTCAGCATTCCTCAATCCAGCCCAACAACGCAATCATTCACAACGTTCGAGCTTGATAACCCGTCCACCGATACGCCATTCCACGACATAGATGTTGCCGGAAGCATCGGCCGCTGCGCCGTGTGGGCTATTGAACAGACCTTGAACTAGCGTGTTGGTATTGGGCCAAGCCGGATCCTTGTCCTTACCCGTCATTTCGTTCTTCCCCAGATAGCAGACAAACTCGTCGTTGGGATCAAGAACTGTAACTCGTCCTAATAACTCTGGAACGATAAGTTCGTTACCATCCAGGACAAAGCAATCCGGGCTCGTCAGGAAGTTATCTCCGAATGAACGAAGATATCGACCTTCGTCATCGAAGACCTGCACACGGTGGTTGCCGCGATCGGCGACATAAAGCTCCATCGGGGTCTTGCGCTGGTCGAACCAGATTCCATGTGGGCAGCTGAAACGGCCTGCACCTTCGGTTCCGTCCAAACTGCTGATAAAGACACCCGAGGCGCTATGCCGGTTTACGAAGCCACTTCCGTAGCCATCGGCAACCCAGATCTCGCCGTTCCCTCCATGGCGTACCTCGTTGACTGCAACCCAGGTTGGGACGTATTTTTCATGGAGCGCATACTCGGGCGGCTGGATGGATTGGCACACCACACCACTTAGCGTTGTCTTCTCCACTGTGGCCTTGTCCTGATCGGTCAGCCAGAGAAACTCTTCCTTCCCTTCTTCAACCAGAGTAAGTCCATGCGCTCCGGGATAGTCACCCCAGCTATCAATGAACTTACCCCGCTTGTCATAGACCAACATCGCGGGCGACGCTTGATGAAAAATATACAGGTTACCGTCGCGATCAACAGCAACTCCGTGTGTGCGGCCGTTAGGAATTGCCGCTTGACTCGGCGGTACCGAAATCCAATCTTCGTACCATCGATACTGGCGTGTCGGCGTGTCGAGCAGCGGCTTCATCGTAGTACTGTATCTCCCACTCACTATGAGGAAACCTGTGGCGCTATCGCGGCAAAGGCCTCTGCCGCGCTGCGCAGTTGCGCTTTTCGTACCTGCTTGCGTGCACCCAGCAGGGCCATACTCGCGACCAACGCGAACAGCGCCAGGCAAGCAAAGGCCGGAGCCCATCCGAAGCGATGCTGCAGATACACCGTTGCCAGAACTCCCGCGCCGCCTCCAACGCAATTGGCGAGCGTGAACACTCCCAGCGCAGTCGATTCCCTCCCCTTGCCGGCGACCTCGCAGATTGTGTACGTCTCACTGGCCGCCCCCAGGCCAATGATGAGGTTGTAGGAGAAGATCATTGCGCTCAGACCCAGTACCGGCAGATTGCAAAGAAACGCCAGCAGAATTGGAGCCGCGATAAATCGGCTCCCAGCCAACAACCAGAGCCGCCCCGTCCCCGACCGGCGCCCAACGCGATCGGAGAGAATGCCTCCGGCGAGTGCGCCGATGATCGCTGCTGTTTGCAGTGCGGAAGAACTCGTAAAGCCCGATGCAGTCAGGTTCAAATGAAAATGCTCGTGGTAGAACAGCGGGAGCCAATTGAGAAAAGACCACGTACACACCGCAATCAACATCGCCGCGAGGACCACGAGCGTGTAACCCGGAGCTGCGAAGGTTAGGCGAACCGACTCAAACGTTGAAGTCCTTGTCTCTGGCTTGGCGTGCCGCAGGGGTCCTTCTTCGAGAACAAATACCGAGATCAGCGCCAGCACCAGCCCCGCTCCCCCCAACAGCGCAAACCCCGTTCTCCAACCCAGCCGCTCGCTCAGAAAGGGAGCCAGCGTGTTGCCCGCAATCAGACCGAGGTTCACACCGCATATCTGGATCCCGATGGCTGTGGCTCGCATCTCCGGTCCATAATGGTCCGCCAGCAACGCAAATGCGGCGGGCACATAGAGACACTCCGCGAGCCCAAGCAACGAGCGCATGGCGAGCAACTCTCGCCCCGAGTGCACCAGGCCCGTGAACATCATGATCAGACTCCACGCGATCAAGCCGCACTGAAGCAATCGAGCGCGCGGAAGCCTGTCTGCGAGGATCCCAGCAAAAGGGGAACCAGCAGCATACGTCCATAAGAAAATCGTTCCTACACCCGCGAGAACAACATCCGATAGCGCAAGGTCGTGCCGCAGGATAGGAAAGATCGCAGACACCGACGACCGGTCCGCAAAGTTATGCGCTCCGATGAAAAAGAGCACGATCGCGATTTTCCATTTTCGCAGCATAGGCTAGTTAGCTCGGTCACCGTTTGTCGATCACGTGCTAAAACGTTTTCTGGTCGACAGCGGAGCCATACGGAACGTCGCGATGACCGTATCGCCGCACGCGCAGGTTGGCTTGTTCGCCATGACCGACAAAGCCCTCCAGCGCGCAAAGACGCGAGCAGTAAGCGCCAATCAACGCTGAGGCCTCATCGGTTGTTACGCGTTGATAGGTGCATGTCTTGAGGAACTTGCCCACCCATAGACCACCTGTATAGCGCGCCGCACGTTTGGTGGGAAGCGTGTGATTGGTGCCGATCACCTTATCGCCGAAGGCAACATTGGTGCGCGGCCCGAGAAACAGAGCGCCAAAATTCGTTAGACGTTCGAAGAAGAACTCCGGATCTTCAGTCATCACCTGGACGTGCTCGAAGGCGAGCTTGTCCGCGACTTCAACCATCTCCTCGTAGCTGTCCGCAACGATGACTTCTCCATGCTTCGCCCACGACTTGCTCGCGATAGCTGCTGTCGGCAGCACCTTCAAGATCCGCTCAACTTCAGCCAGCGTCTCGCGGCCCAGGCGTTCAGAGTTGGTCAACAGAATCGCCGGAGAGTCAGGCCCATGTTCAGCCTGACCGAGCAGATCGGTCGCACACATTTCGGCGTCAACGGATTCGTCGGCGATCACCAGCGTCTCTGTAGGGCCAGCGAAGAGATCGATGCCGACGCGCCCAAAGAGCTGCCGTTTCGCTTCCGCAACGAACGCATTCCCCGGGCCGACCAGCATGTCCACAGGAGCGATGCTCGCGGTCCCCAACGCCATCGCGCCAATCGCCTGGATGCCGCCAAGGCAGTAGATATCCGTTGCCCCGGCCATGTGCTGCGCCGCAACAATTGCCGGCGCAGGCTTGCCCTGGAACGGCGGTGCACACGTGACGATTCGCGAAACACCCGCCACACGAGCGGTGATCACCGACATGTGCGCCGAAGCCAGCAGCGGATACTTGCCTCCCGGCACATAACAGCCGGCCGAGTTCACCGGGATATTCTTGTGCCCCAGAAAAACGCCAGGCATCGTTTCCACTTCGATATCGCGAATCGATTCGCGCTGATGCCGCGCAAAATTCTCCACTTGCGCCTGCGCAAACTGGATATCCTCAATCGCCTGCCGCGGCAGCTGCGCGATGCAGGCATCGATCTCGCTCCGCGAAAGCCGATAGTCATCGCGATCCATGCCGTCGAAGCGAGTGGCGAGCTCTCGCACCGCTACATCGCCACGCTTCTCAATGTCGGCCAGGATCGTTTCGACGGTATCGCGCACCTCGCGCGCCGCCGATTGAACAGCTTCAGGTTCTGCTCCGCGTTTTAGCCACGTTGCCATCTCTTCACCTCTGTGCGGGCCTCGTTGCGCTCGCCTTCGCCTGCAAGTCGCAGGCCTTCTTTATTTCGAAATCCGCAACAGCACAACGCTGTGCCCCAGCAGATTGAATTTCATCGGGCCCTTCTCCACTTTCAGGTCCGTGCCGGCCCAGAGATCGCGCGCCTTCCTGTTTCCGAAGCCGAGCTTGCTCAGATCGATCGCTGCTTTCAGCGGAAGCGGGTGGCGATTGAAGATGGCAACTGCGGTGGCACCGTTGACCAGCGGACGTTCCCACACCTCAACGGGGCCTTCGGTATAAACGCGGTCGCCTTCCTTGCCAAGCGGATCTTGATCGATGGCGATGACGTCCTTGTTCGTCAGCAACGCCTTGTTTGCCGGAGTCATATCACTTAGATCATTCGTCGCGATGAGCGGAGCGGCAAGCATCGACCACAGCGTCATCTGCGTGCGGTACTCCTCGGTGTTCATGCCTCCGTTGCCAATCTCCAGCAGGTCGGGATCGTTCCAATGGCCGGGTCCTGCAAAGCGACCCAGGCCCGATTGCCCGAAGCCAATCGTCTCCATGCTGGCATACGTGTCGCGCACGTCCTGCGTCGTACGCCACAGATTGCCGCCGACGCCTGCTCCCCACTCCCACACAGCGTCGTTGCCGTACTGGCACAAGCTGTAGACCATCGGTCGTCCCGTCGCGAGGATGGCTTTGTGCATCTTCGCGTAGGCGTCGACCATCGCCTGGTGCGCAGCCTCCGGCGAGCCCGCAGCCTTCATCACCGCACGAAAACCACAGAGGTCGTACTTCACATAGTCCACGCCCCACGCAGCGTACATCTTCGCGTCCTGCTCTTCGAATTGATAACTGCCGGGCAGCTTGTCGCAGGTAAGCGCGCCGGGCGAGGAGTAAATTCCAAACTTCAGCCCCTTGGAGTGAACATAGTCGGCAAGCGCCTTCATATCCGGAAAGCGCGCGTTCGGATGCAGCACGCCTTGCGCATCGCGCTCGCCTTGCCACGTGTCGTCGATATTGACGTACGTGTACCCAAGCTCACGCATACCGGACGACACCATCGCATCCGCCATCGAACGCACAATCGCGTCGTCGACCTTGCTGTGGTAATGGTTCCAGCTGTTCCAACCCATCGGCGGTGTGGCCGCCAGGGTGGCTTGTGCCCGCGCCACCACAGGCGCAATCACCATCGCTGCCGCAACGCAGCAAAGTCCGGCAAGCTTCTTCATCGTTACTGCCTCCAACTTCATCGCTCGTTTAGTAAGGCCTGACGTAGGAACCGTCTTTGGCTGCGCCGCCGTCAGCCGCAGCCGCAGGCTCAACGCCGGCCACCTGCTTGTAGCTCTCGAACGAGTTGCGGAAGCCGTTCACCAGCGATCCATGATCGCCGCCTGCCGTAAACATCTGCGCGCCCAGATCGACAACGTGCTGCGCCGCTTCCGCCGATCCGCTCGTCGTGCCCCAGAACTTGCCATTGCGCTTGCACGCCGCGTTCACCTTCACCATCGCCTCTTCAATCAGCGGGTGGTTGAACTGCATGGGAACGCCGTAGCTGAGGGTGAGATCGCCGGGTCCGACGAAGAGCATGTCATAACCGGGCACCGCTGCAATCTCTTCAATCTGGTCGACGGCTTCCTTGTCTTCAATCTGGAAGGCGAGGAACGTCTCCTTGTTCGCATGCTCAATGTACGGAATCACGGGGTCGAAGCCATACATCGAGTCGGCGCCGGCGCCATCGAGGCCGCGCTTGCCGATAGGCGGAAAGCGGCACCACTCCACGTACTGGCGAGCTTCTTCAGCCGAGCGAATGTGCGGAATCATCAGGCCGTTCGCTCCAAACTCCAGCGCCTGCATGGGGCTGTGGTAGCCGGACTTCTCGATGCGCACCATGAGATCGATCCCGGCAAGGCGACATGCGCGCGCGAGGCCGTCAACGGTCTGGATGCCGAAGTCGCGATGCTCAAGATCCCACCAGATGCAGTCATAGCCGATAGCGCCAATCACTTCGGCAATCCAGGGATCTCGCACGCGGCTCAGTCCGGCGACGCGAACCAGGCCACCACTGCGCATCAACTTCAACACTCGACTCGGGACCAAGGCACTTCCTCCATAAAACGGCTGTGCGCCGTCCTTCGCAGGATACAGCCGCAGGTGTACCCCGCTCCTGTCCTGAATCGCCTTCGTCCAATGCATTGGATTGCTCGCCCGCAGGGGCGCGTGGCGGGGGCGCTGCCGTCATACACTTTGGCTGGCGCTCCCTGGAGATCCGTTGCCGGCTGATTCCGACCGATTCCGGGCAGCGCCGCAGAGTTCAGCGAGAACCATCCTCGCAAGGAGCGGCAATGACGCGTACTACAGGGAAGTTCCTCGGACTGGCGGCAGCCATTCTCGCATTGTCCTTTGGGGCCGCAACGGCTCAAATGAAGCCGCAGGTCGAGAAGCGAATCGTCGTAGCCAAGGGCGCCGGATACTTCCCCGTGCTGCTGCGCCTCAAAACCGGACGCCTGCTCGTCGTCTTCCGTTCCAACGCTCCGCACATCAACGTCCACGGCGAGCTCTCCGTCGCGTGGTCCGACGACAACGGAAGCACCTGGTCCAAACCCGTCGTCGCTGCTGCCGGCGAGAACGACCACCGTAACCCCGCCATGATCGAGCTGCCGAATGGCGACATCCTGCTCGCCTTTTGCATCATGGACGGCTACGACGCTTCCGGCAAAAAATTCAGGCCTACAATCAACGGCCTCGATCCCCGCACCGCGCTCCCGCTCTACGTCGTCCGCTCGCACGACCACGGCGCCACGTGGAGCAAGCAAGAGGTCATGCAGGGCACGCAGGCGCTCGCCGCTTCCACGGGAGAGATGCTCAACGTCTTCGGCAAAATGACCACCGCCGGCGACGGCAGCATCCTCGTCAGCACTTATACAACTCCGCGCGATCACCACACCACCTTCGAACGCATCATGCGCTCCACCGATAGCGGCAAAACGTGGAGCGTGCTCTCCACGCTCGCCAAGGACGTCAACGAAACCGGCATCCTCGCCCTGCCCCACAACCGCGTCATCGCTGCTCTCCGCACCAACAAGGAGCAGATGCTGCTCATCAGCCACTCCGCCGACAACGGCAAAACCTGGGACACGCCCACCGCGATCACCAATGCCATGGAGCATCCCGCCGACCTTATCCCGCTCAAGAACGGCGACATCCTCCTCACCTTCGGCGAGCGCAACGCTCCTCGCGGCGCCGTCGCCATGCTCAGCCACGATGGCGGCAAAACCTGGGACCCGAAGACGCGCATGGTGCTCGCCGACGATGCTCCCCTGGTCGACTGCGGCTACCCCAGCTCCGTGCAACTGCCCGACGGCCGCATCGTCACCGTCTACTACAAGGTGGACGACGCAGCGACCGCCCCCGCAAGCACCAGCCTCAACGCCATCATCTGGCAGCTTCCCAAAGAAGCTGTTCACTAGTCCATCCAAAAAATATCGGTAGAGGGACCAGGCATGGATCGAAGGACTTTCGGCAAACTGGCAACCGCATTCACACTGGCCGCACCGGCAGACCTCCGCGCAGCCGCGCAGGCTTCATCGGCCACGGCTCCTAACGAAGCCCCCGCACCCGCGGAGCCGCTCCACATCGGCAACCGCAAGCAGCTATTCCTCGACCGATGGATCGTCGCGGACGCGGACGAAGTCGCATTCACGGTCGTTCCTCCAACCAGGCACGGCGACACTCCCGTCATGATGGCCGACCCACCCGCCGACGAGCACGCGCCCTACGCCCAGGCGACCAACCCCGTAGGCGTCCACTGGAACCAGCAGAAGAAGCTCTTCGAGATGTGGTACGAAGCCGTCTATCTCGCTCCCGGCAAAGAACGCCACTACCTCGCCTACGCCGACTCACCCGACGGCATCGCGTGGCGCAAGCCGCAGCTAGGCCTGAAGAAGGTCGATGGCTTCCACGAAGGCAACTTCATCGACGGCCCCGGCGGACGCATCCTCTTCGACGAGCACGAGACCGATCCCCAGCGCCGCCTCAAGATGGCCGCCGGCGGCGTCAACCTGCGCCTCTGGTTCTCGCCCGACGGCATGCACTGGACGCCCGCCACCAAAGACCCCATCTTCACCAAGATCGGCGACACCCACACGCTCCTCGGCTGGGACCCGAAGCGCCAGAAGTACGTCGGCTACTTCCGCCCCCGCAATCCTCCCGGCCCCGTGCCGCGTCGCACTGTCGGCATCTCGCTCAGCGACGACTGCGTCACCTGGACGCCGCTCCAGGAAATCCTCGCTCCCGACGAACACGACCCCGTCGGCACCGAGTTCTACTACCTCAGCCCCATCCAGGTCGGCGACATGTACATCGGCCTGCTCACCGTCCTGCACATCGATCGCCAGTTCCTCGACTTCCGCCAGACCGACCCCGAAGGCCCCGAACAGACCGCCGACGTCCAGCTCGTCTCCAGCCGCGACGGCATCCACTGGACCCGCATGGCCAATCGCCAACCCTGGCTGCGCCTCGGCGACTTCGAAAGCTGGGACGACCAGAACCTCTGGCCCGTCACGCCCATCACCCACGACGGCCGCGTGCTGATCTACTACGGCGGCCAGCCCGTCCGTCACACTATCCCCAAGCTTCAAAACGAGTTCGGAAAAAAGATCGACGGCCGAACCCGCGTCGGCGGAGTCGGCCTCGTCACTCTTCGCGAAGACGGCTGGGTCGCCGCACGCCCCAACCTCGGCCGCCGCGCCACGCTCACCACGCGCACCATCACGCTCGAGCACCCCAACCTCTACATCAACGCCGACGCCTCGCAAGGCAAGTGCACCATCGAGCTCCTCTCCGCTGACAACAAACCGCTCCCGCAGTTCTCCGGTGCCAACGCCATCGTCCTCTCCTCAGACTCACTCCGCCATCACGCCTCTTTCAAGCACAGCCTCGCTCAACTCAAAGGCCAACCCATCCGCCTCCGCTTCACGCTCGAGCACGCCAAGCTCTACAGCTTTCAATTCGATGTCTAACGCCCCGCGACGAAGGAGACTCCATTGAACCGCCGCCACTTCACTCGCAACGCTCTCCTCGCCGCCGGCGAGCTCTCGCTCCTCAGCTCAGCCTCGCCTGCCTCCATCTTTTCGCATCGCAAGGCCAAATCGATCTCCGTCCACGTCGGCAAAACCGTCGAGATCACCCGCGCCCACGACCGCTGCTGGTTCCCTTCGCTCTACCGCTTCGGCAACAAAGACCTCATCGTCGACATGTCCATGCACGCCGACACCACGCATCCCGACGGCGGCTTCCACCAGGGCTACTGCATTTCGCGCGACAACGGCCTTACCTGGAGCGAGCGTACTCCCGTCGAAAACTTCGGCGGCGTCTGGGCCGACATCCCGCAGCCCAAAAACGGCGTCTGGACCATCACCTCGCACGTCACCGGCAAAGAATCCGAGCAGGACTTCCTCTTCACGCGCTGCACCCTCACCGACACCGGCGCCGGCACACCCAACGCCGGCCTCAAGGTCGATACCCGCAACGACATCAAGCTCCACCTGCAGCAGGCCACGCAGGGCGTCATGTTCACGGCCTCCATCATTCCCTCGCGCGACGGCGGCCTGCTCACCTGCATCTACACCCACACCCGCCAGGACCCGAAGTACTACCACGTCTCCTGCGCCCGCTCCGACGACGCCGGCCTCACCTGGCGCGAAGGCACCGTCATCTCCGCCGTCAAGGACGACAACCCCTTCCCCGGCATGGGCACCGAAGGCCCCTGCGAAGCCAGCATGGCGCGCCTCGCCGACGGCCGCCTCTTCGTCATCTATCGCACCGGCAGCGACGGCTACATGGGCATCGCGTACTCCTCCGACGAAGGCCGCACCTGGACCCCGCCGCAGCTCATCGTCTACAAAGGCGTCGAACCCCGCGTACGCCTGCTCTCCAGCGGCATCCTCGCCTGCAGCACCGGCCGCCCCGGCCCCGTCACCATGATGTTCTCGCTCGACGGCATCGGCAAAGACTGGTCCAACCAGACGCCCATCTTCCACGACATGAGCACGCGCTACACCGAGTTCATCGAGATCGCACCCAACAAACTCTTCCTCGTCTACGACAGCGTGCCTTACGGCTGGAAAGAAATCCCCGCCACAGACACCAAGGCCTTCAACGCCATCTACGGCACCTTCATCGACATCGAAGTCCACACCTAATCGCTACACCGGAGCCCGACGATGAAGTCCGCCACGCTCGCCACCTGCGCCCTTGCTCTCCTCGCCGCCGCGTCTCTGCGCGCACAGAACAACAACAGCATCGTCCAGTCCGGCTTCGACGCCTTCTCCCACGGAACCTTCGGCAACGGCGGCCAAAACCTCTACGTCTCCCACGCCGGCACGCTCCAGACCATCAATCAGTGGGACATCAACCGCGACGGCTACAACGACGTCCTCATCTCCAACGATCACGACATGGACGAGACCGTCGACGCCTTCATCTACTGGAACCAGGGCAAGGGCTTCAAGTCGCTCATGCCCGACCTCTGGCAGCGCGGCCCGCTCGCGCACGTCGTCTCCGATCTGCAGGACAACCACAGCGGCATGACCCGCCTGCCCACCCTCGGCGGCGGCCGCGCCATCGTCGCCGACCTCAACAACGACGGCTATCCCGACATCGTCTTCTGCAACTACATCCACAACACGCCCGGCATCCGCACTGCCTACATCTACTGGGGTGGCCCCGATGGCTTCAACCCCACGCATCGCACCGAGCTGCCCACCAACTGGGCCTACGGAGTCGCCGCAGCCGACCTCAACGGCGACGGCTACCCCGACCTCGTCTTCGCCAACGAAGGCGCCGAAGCCGGCATCGAAAACCTCGCTCCCGACAAAGGCCTCAGCTCTTACATCTACTGGGGCAGCGCCACCGGCTTCGACGTCAACCGCCGCGCCCTGCTGCCCACGCACGGCGCACGCGACGTCGTCATCGCGGACGTCAACCACGACGGCCACCCCGACATCGCCTTCATCAACAACAGCCCCTCGGGCAAGAGCGTGCAGGTCTTCCTCGGCAGCGCGTCGGGCTTCTCCGAAAAAGCCACGCAGACCATTCCGCTCGAGAACGCCGCCGCCATCCGCGCCGCCGACGTCAACAACGACGGCATCGCCGATCTGCTCGTGGCCACCGAAACCAACTTCTCCACCGCTCCCGGCGCCATCGGCAAGCGCACCGGCAAGCTGCAGAACAACGTCTACGTCTACCTCGGAGGCCCCAACGGCGTCTCGCCTGACCGCAAGCTCACCCTGCCCGCGCTCGATCCCAACGACATGGCCGTCGGCGATTTCAACCACGACGGCTTTGCCGACGTCGCCATCGCCAACAGCAGCGACGGCGTCTCCGCCGCAGTGCCCTCCTACGTCTACTGGGGATCGGCGCACGGCTTCGACACCGCGCATCGCACCGAGCTTCCCACGCTCAGCGCCACCGGCGTAGTCGCCGCCGACCTCAACGGCGACGGCTTCCCCGACCTCGCCTTCTCCAACTACGACGACGACAAAACCTACGACGTCCCTTCCTATATCTACTGGGGCAGCGCCACGGGCTTCGCTCCGTACCTGCGCTCGGAGGTGCAGGGCTTCGGCGCAGTCAGCGTTGTCGCGGCCGATCTCAAACGTGATGGCAGGCAGGACCTCATACTCGTCAACCAGGCCAGCGGCAACTTCGGCGGCAACGACACCAACATCTTCTGGGGCAATCCACACCACTACTACTCGTCGGCTTCCATGGCGAGCGTTCCCGGCTACGGCACCTACGGCACCACCGTCGCCGACCTCAATAACGACGGCTACAACGATCTCGTCCTCGATGGCTCCTACCACCACGGCACCTGGCTCTACTACGGCGGTCCCAACGGCTTCGCGACCGACAAGCATGTGACGTTGCCCGTCGACATCGCCTATACCAGCGCAGCCGCCGACCTCAACCACGACGGCTTCCTCGACCTCGTCTTTGGCGCTGTCGAAAACGGCAAGCCCGTAGGCGACATCCTCTGGGGCTCCGCCAACGGCTATTCAGCCGACAAAGAAACCAAGCTGCCGCTCAATGTCACACGCAACGCCACCGTCCGAGTCGCCGATCTCAACCACGACGGCTTCCTCGACCTCATCTTCACCGACAACTACTTCGGCGAGATGCGCATCTTCTGGGGCGGCAAAGACGGCTACTCAGAAGCCCGCGTCTGGAAAGGCAACCTCGGTCTCGGTGGTGTCACCCAGCTCGCCGACCTCAACGGCGACGGCAATCTCGACTTCATCATCACCGGCAGCTTTGATCCCGTGCGCAAATCACGCAACACGTTCAGCCGCATCTACTGGGGCAATCCCGACGGCACGCCCAGCCTCAAGAACCCCATCGAGCTCGAAGCCTACCAGTCCGAAGACTGCGCCATCGCCGACCTCAACCACGACGGCTACCTCGACCTCGTCTTCTCCAACTACATGTCCGACTCCACCCGCGAGCTTCCCCTCTTCATCTACTGGGGCGGCAAGGACGGCTACAGCAACGCCCGCCGCACCGACCTTCCGGCGGAGTCCTCCGCGGGTATCGAAACCGTCGATCTCAACGGCGACGGCTATCCGGAGATCATTGTCCACAACCACGTCAAAGACGGCCGCCACACCATCCCCTCTTGGATCTACTGGAACGGCCCCAACGGCTTCGACAAGGATCACCGCACCGAGCTCCCGGGCTTCGGCCCCCACTTCACCCAGCAGGTCAACCCCGGCAACCTCTACTCCCGCAAGCTTGAAGAGGAGTACATCTCCGCCCCGCTGGAAATCCCCTCCTCCGCCCACCTGGACCGCATCACCTGGAAAGGCGAAGAGCCCCACGGCGCCAGGCTGAAGTTCCAGATCCGCAGCGCATCGGACAAGCAATCGCTCGCGCAGGCCAGGTGGATCGGCCCCGAGGGTCCTGCCTCCTTCTACGTTCAGAGCGGAACTGCTCTCAAAGGCATGGCGGACCACGGCTGGATCCAGTACCGCGTCCTCTTCACCTCTCCGGACGCCGCCTCCTGGCCCACCCTCACCCAGGTCGAACTTTCCCACCGATAAGAGCATTGCCCCGGAAACTCTCGACCCGCGAAACACCGGTCTCGCCGCTGTCAAGCCCCCTTGCCCTCCACAAATAGCCAAAACCCCTTTCAACACTGGCGATCCGTGCCACAAATACTTGGCCCACTTGCCCTGGCCCGCTAGCTACAATTGAAGTAGGGATAGAAATAACCTCCGAGCCAGCCAAAGCCGCGAACAGCCTCCGCCGTCCCGACCCAGCAGGAAAAACTCGCAGCTCGCGACTCGAAACTCGCGACTCAAAGCATGACCTTTTTAGGCCGACAGCCTCGTCCAGAGTGTCCGAGGGAGGCCAGAAGTTCCAATCCGTCCCCTAACCCCAGCAGAATGAAATACTTGACAGGTAACCCCTTTAGAATGAAAGGCGTAGCGCAGATCCCCGCTTGCAACGGTACAAATATACCTGCCTCATCAGGGGGTGCTAAGTGATTGATTTTATAGACAGTGGAATACCACCTTGGTTATGCTCTCCACACCTTCTGACTTCGTGGTGGGATATGGAACGATTTTCTGCGGCAGCGTTTCAGCAGATCGTCACTGGCCTAGTATTTCTCGTTCAGCGGATCGAGGACCTACCGGCAGATTTGGAAGCTGGCGACCTAGCGAGCAAGTACATCCCCACGGTGACTATGCTTCGGACGGAATGCCAAAAGCTCGGCCTCCGGACATCGATCTCCTGCGCCAACGACTTCATTACCTTGTCGGATGGAATGACAATCCGTGAGCTGACCCAAACGCTCAGGGAGCTAGACAACACGATACGCCGTGAGATGCAGGCAGAACTGTTCTTTCATGTCCCCTATTTTCAAGCGGCCTACTACGAGCGGGCGCATTTGTTTGGGGCGAAGGTTGCAGTCAAGTTCCCCGGGATGGAATATGACATCCGCGAGGCTGGAAATTGCTACGCTGCGAGCCGGAGCACCGCGTGCGTCTTTCATCTCATGCGGGTAATGGAGATGGCCGTCCAGGTGTTTGGACGCAAGCTCGGTGTGGAGTTTACGGACACAAAGGACTGGCACAACATCGTAGAGCAGACCGCTAAAGCGGTGCAGGCGCTATCTGGTAAGGCCCAAGAGACTGCAACTCTTAGCCAAGTTGCCGCCCATCTTTACGCTGTAAAGAAGGCATGGCGCAATCGCGTTATGCATCCCCACGAGAGGTATTCCATGGACGAAGCCAAAGACCTTCTGAGCCACGTAGAGGCGTTTATGAAGGCATTAGCCGAATTGAAGCTCCCGGCAGTACCATAGGGCTATGAAGCCCGCTCTGAAGCCGTCCGAGGAGTTCGACAGGTTCACGGCCCTCGTGGACCAGGTGATGGCCGTGCCGCGCTCTGAGATCGAGAAGCGGCAGGCGGATTACCAGCAAGAGCGGGCCGACAAGCAGGGCCGCAAAGGACCGAAGCCGAAGGCTGCTAAACGCCCTTCATAAACTCCGCAATGGTCATTTCAAAGCTCTGGGCCAGAACGTCAATAGTGACGACGCTGGCCTTCTTGCGGCCATTCTCCAGTTGGCAGATGTAGATTTTCCCCAGCCCTGAGAGTTCAGCCAGGTACGGCTGGTTCCAGCCGCGAGCGGACCTCAACTCTCGGATTCTCCTGCCCAGCCGGGTGCAAACATCAATCGCCACGCATTAAGTGTGGCGTTATCCTTCAGGCTAAGTTAGCCTACTGGCTAAGATGTAGGGCTCCTGCTGGACGGGTTGAAGCACCACGCCGAGCAACTTCGTACGACCCCTCACAACCTAAACGCTGCACATTGACTCCTCGGGGAGAGCCATGAGCATAATCGCGTCGCTGTTTGGTGCAGTCAATTTCCTGGCCTGCATCACAATCCTGTCTGTATATATCTCGAAGTACCGGAAGCTCAAGCGCCAAGGGGTTGGCTTCGAAACGGCGTTGGATGCCTATGAGTTTGTTGAACACACTCTCCTTTGCTTCTGGTGGTTTGTAGGAACTGTGTTGCTTTATGCGCTAGGGTTGAATCCCTTTTGGATATTGGCATGGTTTCTGATCGGCCTAGTTTTGACGCTGGTGCTTCGGGGGATCGCTAATGCGAGCGGGCTCATAGGTTTCATGGCTACCGGAGAGATGCACCTGAGATCGATTGCCCAAGAAGTAGCTGATTCTATGCCGCAGCCGGCGAAGCGATGAGCGGACGGGCTGTAGCGATGATTGCCTCCATCTTGTTCGTCGCATACCTTTTGGTCACGTCCTTGCATTTGTTCGAAAGGCCTACGGCAGTTTGTAGAGACGGACACATCAGCTACTCCAGGCATCACTCTGGGACCTGTTCGTGGCACGGTGGCGTCGCCAAGTGGGAACCAAAACCGAAGTAGCGATTCTTGTTGCGCGGTTTTTAGGTCCATTTGAGAATGGTCATAGAGGACGAAGGCCATGACGGATTTCGAGCGGACCCAGCTCCAGAAGGATGTGCTGTTCAACTTCCACATGGCTGGGCAAGAGGCGATGTACCACAGGCAGAAGCTTGCGCTGATGGGGGAGAGTCTCGAACGGCTGGGAGTCGCGCTGCAACGTCACCCAGAGCTGATTACCACTCTTCCAGAGCCGAACGCAATCGACTACAGAAACGAGCTGAACGCACTGCCAGAGCGGCAAGCACTGCTTGACGGCTGCAAGGAAATGCGAGTTTTGGAAGATAAGGTAAAGCAGACTGGGATGCGCAAGGCCGCACTAAACCTGTAAGCAAAAGAAAACCCCACCGCCAAGTGGGGTTGGTACTGTGAGCCGGGAAGCTCTCCACGTCCATATTAGGACCGGAGAGCAACTGTGTCCATAGAATGTGCAATCAATTTGGCTTCTCAGGTGTTGGAAGGCTTTGAAGAAGGTCTTCGAAAAAGGCGGCTTCGCCAGATGCCTCAAGGGCCTTCCACATCGCTGAGTAGTCCTCGCGAGCCTGCTTCCGTATCTGCGGGTCGAGAAGAGCAGCCTGTTTCGCTTCCTGAAGCTCGTAAAAAGTAGCTCCATGAGCGAGTGCCACATTCCAACAGGCATCTGATTCAATAGAGATGTTTTCTAGGCATTCACAGAGCTTATGCAGGACTGCCCTATATTCTGCCAGTTTTGACGGGTCGAAGGATTCGGCCATAGTTGCACCACTATATCCGACGTTTGCCCCGGCCCTGCCGTTTAGAATGGCCTCGCAAGCTCCTGAGTCTTGCCGGTGAGTTCCGCGTAAGTAAGCCGCTTCCCTAGAATCTGCGTTACCACTTTGGAGAAGCGGTCGCCGTCTTTCTTGTTGATCCGGTTATTGAAGCGGAAGACCTGCTCATCCAAGTAGCGGTCAAGGTGAAACGGCTCAACTGCAACGTAGGTGCCTGAGAGATTCCGCTTCATCAGGCTCCAGAAGTTCTCCAAGCAGTTTGTGTGAACCTGCCCGTTGACATAGGTTTCCGCGTGGTTGACGGTCTCATGGATGTACCGGCGCTTGAGGTTGTCATAGGCTACTGCCTCGTCGGTGTAGACCGCAGAGCCGTACTTCACGTTCCGTAGAATCTCGTTCTGCAACGTCTCTCGCTTCACGTTAGGGACTACCTTGGCCCGCACCTGACGAGATTCGCGGTCGAAGATGCCGACGACAGGGGTTTTGTTGTCCAAGCGGGTCTCGTAGCCTTCCATGCGGTCTACAGGCTGCTGCGCTCTGATCTGCATGGCACGGTTGCGGTGCATATTCTTCATTTTCCCGCCCACAAAACTCTCGTCTACCTCGACAGCCGCCGAATCAACGCCGCCCAGCTTGGTCCCGTCTTCGTGAGGCTTCATCGCCAGCCGGATGCGATGCAACATGAACCATGCCGACTTCTGCGTGATCCCAATGGCTCTGCTGATCTCGTAGCTGGAAACCCCGTTGCGGCAGTTGGCGATCATCCACATAGCCATGAGCCAGCTTTTGAGGGGAATGGGTGAGTCTTCGCAGACCGTCCCCACTTTGACGGAGAACTGGCATTTCTTGTGCCGGGTCTTGCACTGCCAGACGCGGCGGGCCGGAATGTATGTAACGTCCGTGCGTCTACAGGTGGGGCAGACGACGCCGTTGGGCCAGCGGCGAGCCACGAGGTAGTCAATGCAGTTGTCAGGGTTCTCGAAGAAGGCGATGGCTTCCTGAAGGGTATTTGGGCCAGTATTCATTGAGCGATTATGAAGGGCCAAAACCGCAAGTCAAGCCCCCGCCGGAAGGCGTTGATTTTGTTGTGGCGAGAGTATTGAAACAGCGGGAGAATGAGGGGAAGGAGTCGAGATGCTAGACCGGGTGATAGCCGAGCTCGAAGCGAAGAAACTGCAACGATCCCTTTCGGACGAGCGGTTCATCCGCGAGCAGCGCATTTTGGACGAGCTGGCCCCGCGCCTATGGCGTGACGTGCGTCAGGCTCTCCAGGCCGAGT
>JAZKBC010000082.1:71511-81951 GCA_040388825.1 Acidobacteriota bacterium
GCAAAGCCCACCCCGAATACCTGAACTTCGAGGTTCACCCAGACCCCTACGCCCGGATCGTGTGCCAAAACCGCAGAGTACTGGAAGTCGAGTACCTCTGTGAGTCGAAGACGATAGTTTTTGAGTGCGGGGACATGCGTGGAGAGTGCGGAATGGGGCTGGACGGTCAAAACCGCGCGGTGCTGCTAGGTGATAAGGGGCAGGCATTGCCTTCGGTGGGGTATCTGGTGGAAGAGATGCTGTCGGCAGCGTTGCAGGAGGCTTCATAATGGCGGCCTCCTCCTACTTTAGCGGGGACGCTCTTCACGTCCAAACCGGCCAGATGATCGAAACCGCAAAGGGCCTGAAAACCCGCAAGATCGCTCTTGAGTATGAGTGGGCAAAGTTTACGGCCTCGTGGAGAACACTTGGAGGCTTCCGTGGGGGCTTCGTCGTGGAATCGGTGAGTGGCAAGTTCAATGTGCGTAACCCGTCCCAAAAGATGTGTTGGTGGAATCTGTGTCGCAAGAGCACTTTGATGCGGCGGCCATCGAGCGCCTCTGCGACGATCTGAGGGAAACCGGTGCGGCGTTGGCTGAATTGGAAGGGCAACTGCGTGAGTTGGGGATTGCGCTGACGTAGGCCCCAAGCAGCTCGCCCATACCGCACCAGCCTAGTGGTAAGACTGCAACCCTCCTAACCTGCTGATGAGTCAGGTATGTTTATGCCCTTGCAACCTACAGAAACAAAACCACTTAGCCCCGGGCAACAGATGAGGGGGGAGGGGGGAGGGGTCATGCCTTGGTCACACCCGCCTTGGCCATCGCCTCGTCCATCCGCGAGCGCAGCGCCTCAATCTCCCATGCCTGCCGATGCAGCAGCTCCAGCCACGCCTGCTTCAGCTCCGGAGTCTCCCCATAGAAGCCGGTAGCCGCTCCAGCCCCATCCGCCGCCACCGCCTCCCGGTCCAGCTCCGCCTGCCGCGCGAGCGCAACAGGAACTTCGGTGGTGTTCGAAAGCTCCGGCAGCACACGCTTCATCGCCCGAGCGTAAAGCTCCGCTCCGCCCGTAATGTCGATCCACCGAAACGGCCCGCAGAACGAAGCCCACAGCCCGGCGGCATTCCGGTACGCCCGGTCGATCGTCGCCGCATCGGCAACGCCGCTTTCCAGCAGATTCATCGCTTCGCGGTACTTCGCATAGCCGATCCGATTCACGATGAACCCCGGAATATCGTTCACCACGCAAGGTTCCTTGCCCAGCGACTTGCCGAACGCCACCATCCGCTCCAGCACCGCGGCTGACGTTTCATCGCCGCCGATCAGCTCCAGAAATCGCGTAGCAAACGCCGGCTCCGCCCAGTGCATGCCCAGCACCCGCTCCGGATGCGCAAAGCCGCGCTGAATCTCCGTAATCGGCAACGCCGAAGTATTGCTCGCCAGCGGAACGTCGGCGCCGACGATCGCTTCCATCTGCAGCAGCAACTCGCGCTTCAACGCCAGCAGTTCGGAGACGCTCTCAATCACCAGGTCGCACCCAGCGAACGACTCCAGCCCCGCAGCCCACGTGAAGTGCTCGCGCCATCGAGCACACGCAGCCGCGCAATCAGCACGATGCTCCGCAATCTCGCGCATCACGCCTTCTAGATAAGGCACAATCTCCTGTTGCATCGCCGGCTCGCGGTCGTAAACGATCACCTCAAGCCCACGAGCCAGCAGGCTGGCCGTAATGCCCCGGCCCAGCAGGCCAAGGCCAACAACGCCAACACGGCGAATGTTCATCTGCGAATGTTCCCCCATAATTCTCACCTTCCGGATCGACGCCGCCGCTCTCGCATCACCAGAGAAAGACAGCCGAGGTCAACGACTTATCATGCGCCAGCGCCATCTCGTATCCATCGCGCATGGACTCTGCGGGAATACGATGCGAGATCAGCGGAGCGAAGTTCATCCGCCCATCCGCCAGCCGCCCCAGAATATCCTCCAGGCTCCGCCGCAGGTTGAAGCGAATCTCTTCCGGCCCGCACTCAACCCGCGGGGTTCCGCCAGCTCCGGCGATCGTCAGCTGCTTGCCGTAGATCCACTCCGCGTCCAGTGGATTGAAGTCCGGCTGCGGCTGCGCGCGCCCCGGAAAGCCTAGCAGCGATATTCGTCCTGAATGCGCACTCGCTTCAAGTGCCGTCTTGTACGCGCTCCACGGATTTGCGGTCAGCACAGTCACATCGGCTCCGCGACCACCGAACACGGCAGCCGGATCAACGCTGGCTGAGTCCCAAACCTGCTGCGCGTTCATGGCGCGAGCCAGCTCCAGCCGATTCGCGTGGTTGGCAACCGCCTCCACCTGAGCTCCGAGCGATGAAGCCAGCGCGACGGTACACAACCCGATCACGCCGAGGCCAATCACCAGCACGTTCTCGCCGGGAAGGTAGTTGACCTTCCGCAAGGCAGCGGAACCAAGGTGCGTGAGATAGACCAGCGATGCCTGCTCCGCGTCCACCCGCGGATCGATCTTCACCAGCAGATCGGTTTCCTCAGCTACATAACCAGAACAGTGTGGCCGTGTGCTGAAGACACGGTCCCCCGCAGCCAGCCGCGTAACGCTCGACCCAACCTGCAACACGGTTCCGATATTCGAGTACCCGACGGCCCGAGGATACGACGGCGCATTGGGCAGCTCTTCGGAGCGGCCATCGTAATTCGCGAGGTCCGTTCCGGTTGAAAGTGCCGTGACGTTCGTCTGGACGAATACCTGATGAGGCAGGAGCTCATCAGGTGGCGGAGCTTCGACCATGCGCAGGTCTCGTGCCCCGTAAAGAATGGCTTTGCGGATGGAGGGAAGCTGCATAGATACAGAAGATACCTTGTTGCCTTCTCAGGCAAGAAAAAGGTCCCGTCACGCGAGAGATGGTCTTCTCGCGTAACGGGACAAGCTGAAGGTTAGAAATCGAAGCGGAGAGTACCCTGCAACTGCCGTGGGCCGGTCTGGGAACTCGTAATCACGCCGAGATTCGCAGCGTTGATATTCAAGTTGCCCGGCTTTTGGTAGTTCGGGTGGTTGAACAGGTTGTACTCCTCCAAACGAATGACGATGGAGCCCTTCTCCAGCACGAACCGTCGCTGGATAGCCGTTGTGAACAGCTTCTGTGGCGGTCCACCGATGATGTTCTTTCCTTCGTTACCCCATGGAATCGCCATCGACGTTGCCGTGGACGAAACCACATGCGCATTGGCCGGGATTGAGACCTTATTCTGGCAGGGATTGGCTGAGTCAGCCAGCACAAGCGCTGTCGTGGTAAAGAAGTCGGAGTTGAAGTTCGCACCCGTGCACCAGTAGGTGTGCGCGAACGCTGTTGTATCAAACCATTTCGCCGTCGAACGCTGGCCTTTGGGCAAGTTGGGGTTGCGAAGCATATAAGGACGCTGGCCTGAACCGCCGGTTGTTCCGACGTTGAGTACAGTACCACCGGAGTCACTCACTGTCATTGGCAGGCCGCTCTGGAAGTTGACGATGCCGCTGAGATCCCAGTTGCCGACTATCGCACCTACCAGGTGCTGAGAAGGCTTTGGAATACGGTAGATGAACGTCGTTACCCAGCGATGACGGATGTCGTAATCCAGCGGACCGTAGTCGTAGTCGGGAATGTACGGCGAGATGAGCACCTGGTCGTTGCCGGTGCCGATACCCAGTGTCTTGGAGTAGGTGTAGTACGACTTGAACTGCAGGCCGTGCCACTTCTGGAACTGGAAGTTGACGAAACCGCCGTTGTAATTCGTGTGATCGGCCTGTCCGTAATTGTAAAGCGACGTGCCGAAGTTGGGATAAGGCTGCCGATTCACCAGGGTGATAGACGAGGAGACCACCTGCGCCTGGTTCATGTTATAGATCTCGGCGAAGAACTTCGTGCTCGCGCCCAGATACCCAATGTCCACGGATGAATTGTGGGTCGGAGAGAACTGGATGTCCGTGGTGTACTTCTCCGAATACGGGTCGGGGAGGTTCCGCTGGTAGTAGAACGGCACGAAACCCTGGCTAGTAAGCGCAGCCTTGAAGCCGCCGGTGGGATCAGAAGGAAGACCCACAGTGGGGCACCACCCGTTATGGCTGTTATCGACGCAGAAGGGAGCTCCGGTTGTGATACTCGGAGTGACGTCGTTGGTGTTCGTCGTTCCGTTCAAGGGCGTATTGCCCATCACAGGTATGTGGTAGATACCATAGCCGCCCCGCCACAGAAGCCTGGGGTTGATCTGGAGATTGAAACCGATGCGGGGATCGAAGCTCTTCCAATAAATCTTCTTGTAGACCTGGTCACGCGGGACATACTGCCAGTGCGCAGGGAGACCGGTAGTGAATCCGTAGTTGGCGCTGGCAAAGGTGGAGCTGCTAGGAATCAGCACCGTTCCCGTAGTGGGGTCGAAGTTCTCTGTCTGGTCTTTGTCGACGTGGTACGGCGTAAAGATGTCATAGCGCAAGCCCATGTTGATGGTTAAGTTCTTGAGCGCGCGCCAGTCGTCCTGCACGAAGGGCATGATGTAATGCGTTCGCAATCCCACGCCATTGGGTGTGAACACGTAGTTCGCCACCACGGCGCTCGATAGCCCCAAGAGCATGTCCGGAATGCCGTCGGAGAGCGTCGCACTTGTCGACGAACTGGTAGAAGTGCCGTTGAAGGTAAGGTTGCCACCACCCGAACGGCCACGGTTCTGCCAGAAGCGGATCTGCTCGTACTCGGCGCCAAACTTGAAGGAGTGATTCCCCTTCTGCCAGCTCAGCATGTCCTGCGCGGAGTAGTTGTTCTCCTTATAGCGGAAGGGAGACGCGAACGCGGTGACCAACTGAAGCGGAGCGAGGGTGGAAATTGAAGCCGGAGCGATCGTCGGCGGACCGACTGCGCCAGCAACCGGCCATCCCGGGATTACACCACTCAGAAAATTCTGCTGGTTGGCGGTGACCTGCCAAAGGAAGAAGCGCGTGTAGGCGACGCGGGCAACGTTTACCATGTTCGGCGAGATGACGCGGAAGTAGTTGACTCCGCTATTGATGCCATTCTGCGCCAGAGTGGTGGACGTAATGTCCGGATTCAGGCCCGTGCTCGCAAGGAATTGATTCTGCCGCAGGAAGTGCAGATCAATGGAGTCCTTCGGCGTGATCGTCCAATTGGTTTTTTCTGTCTCCCAGTCGCCAGTAAGCTGGCGGGGAACCGGCTGCGCGTAAGACCTCGCGCCGAGCGCCAGATTGTTTGGATCAGGATAAAGCTTCAACAAGGCCTGCGAGGTTGGGCTGATATAGCTCCCCGGAATGCAGTTGTTGGGAAATGGTGTACGGGTTGTCGTAGATCCGTAGGCCAACGATGTTGGGTCGTAGACCGTTATGCCACCGAAGGCTGCGCCATTGGCGTCAGTGGTTGCTCCAAAGTAATAATCGTTGGCCCCCGTGCAGACGCCGGCAGGAATAGGAGTCTTGGGGACAATCCCTTTTGAGGCGTACTGACTAACGGGATACTTTTCCGACATCGCCGGAACGGTGTAGTTGGTCAGCGTGGTTTGAAGTTGCTTGATGCCTTCATAGCCTGCGAAGAAGAAGAGCTTATCGCGGATGATCGGGCCGCCCAAATTCGTTCCATACTGATACCGGTGATAGGGCACCTTGGCATTGTTCGTGAGGTAGTTCTTCGGCTGCGCGTTCGCAGCGCTGTTCTGCACGTAACCGTAGATTGAACCGTGGAACTTGTTGGTGCCCGACTTGATGGACATGTTCAGAATGGCGCCAGAGGCGCGGCCTTCGTCGGCGGGAAATTGTGCGATCTGAGTCTGGATACCCGAAGCCATATCCATCGGTGGACGGGCGGCAATAGTCCCACTGAACTCCATGTTGGTGGCTACGCCGTCGACCAGGAAGGAGTTGCCAACCGGGGGCGTGCCCATGGATACGACTTCCGCACCGGTGATCTGACCGACACGGCCACCTGCGTTGGGACTGGAGGGGTCGTAGTTGCCGCCAGTCACGCCTGGCGCGAGCGACATGAGCCCGACGATATTGCGGTCCAGGCTAGGCAGGTTGAGCAGCTCTTCCTGCGTGATCTGGGTGGAGACTTCAGCCGACCCCGTATTCAGCAAGGGGTTAGCAGCCGTCACTTCAACTACGGTGGTTTCACTTCCGGGCTTAAGGGCTAGGTCAGCGCGTACGGTTGCTTCAATCGCCAACGGAATCTGGGCGGATTGCGTCTTCGCAAATCCGGTACGCGTAACGATGACGCGGTAGGTGCCCGGCATAAGCTGCGCCACGCGATAGGCACCGTCGCCGGACGTTGCCGTCGTGCGCTTGGTGCCCTGGTCGATGCTGAGGACTGTAACCGTGGCGTTCGGGATGACTGCGCCCGATGAATCGGTGACGGTGCCAAAGATTGATCCCAATGTCGATTGCGCGCCGGCAGGCAGCAAGAAAAGCGTCAACATACAGAGCGCGAAAATCGCTCGGGAAATGTACAGTCGCGAAGCAGAGTTGCACATCATGGACACTCTCCTGATTGTGTAGTGGCCTGAGCTTAGCGGTGTGAACCTGCGAAGTCGATAGGTTGGAGCGTCAAAACGTGGTGTCTGTCCGATGGATTGGACGCTCCGAGATCGGAGGCTGTTCGATGGCCTGGAGACGTAAAGCGTTGAGCCGGTTGAAGACCGGCAGACTCACGACGAAAACGCTCGCAGATGTTCGGCCCAAGAGCCTCTAAACTTCGCAGGCCTGAGCGCCACGCGCGCGCCACGCCATGACGAGAGAGCAGCCCGCCAGCAAGACAACTGCGGCGAGACAGGCGATGGCCACGGTCCATCCAAAGCAGTGCTGCAGAAAGATCGTGCCCAGGATGCCCGCGCCGCCCGCGACCGTATTGGCCAGGTTGAAGAGGCCCAGCGCCGTCGCCTGCTGTTCCTCTGGGATGGCTTCGCAGATCGCGGCGACTTCGCTTCCGGCGCCCAGTTGGACGCTGAGCGAGTACAAGAAGATGACCACGCAGGCTAGCGTCGCTGTTAGCGGCAGTAGAAAGGCCAGCAGGGCCGGTGCAGCCACCATCCGTGTGACGATCAGCAGCGTAATGCGGCGGCGCAGGTTCGCACGTGCCAGCCAGTCGGATAACACACCGCCAGACAAAGCACCCACAACAGCGGCGCTCTGCATGGACGCCGAGCTGGCAAAGCTCGCAGCCGTCAATCCCATGTGGAAGTGTTCGTGGAACAAGAGAGGCAGCCAGTTCAACAGCGACCAGGTGACTACAGCGATCAACATCGATCCGGCCGCGATCCAGCGATAAACCGGCTGCAGGAAGAGCGCTCCCATATCGGCAAACAAGGCTTTCGGGCGTGGTGCCCTCTGCTGGCGCAGCGGCCCCTCAGTCAAGACGACCGCACATATCGCAGCAAGAATTAATCCCATGCCGCCGAGCACGATAAAGTCGCTGCGCCATCCGATCTTCTGACCAAGGGATGCCGCCAGCGTGCTTCCACCGACAACGCCGAGGTTCATGCCGCAGATGTGAATGCCAATGGCGGTAGCCTTGGTGTCGCGGTCGTGATGGTCAGACAACAAGGCATAGGCAGCGGGAATGTAGGCACACTCCGCCAGTCCCAGCAGCCCGCGCAGCATCAACAACGAGTGCGCACCCTGTGCGAGCGAGGTCATCATCATGACGACGCTCCAGCAAAGCAGGCTGCCTACTAGGACCCGGGAACGCGGTTTGCGATCAGCAAGCGAGCCGGCAAACGGCGATCCAAAGGCATAGCTCCACAGAAAGACGGTTCCGACTCCGGCGAGGGCATAGTCAGAAAGATGAAGGCTGGCACGCAGCAGCGGGAAGACCGACGACACGGCAGAACGGTCTGCATAGTTCAGCGCGGCCGTGAAGAAGAGCACGATTGTGACGGCCCACTTTGGCGTAAGCCAGGGAGCCTTCTTCTCGCCGGGGAATCGCTGCTGTTCTGTGATCATCTTCTCTAGTCTTACCTCATCTTCGCGAAAGTGGCGGCCACAAAGAGCCAGCGCACTCGCACACCGTCCGTTCTATCCAACGTGTTGGACAATCACCGTCGAACCAGAACCATTCACTTCCGCATCATTGGTATCGTGAAGACAGCCATGAAGTTTCTCCTCACCAGCACCACATTCCCTTACAGTACGGCAGTTATCCACTCCGGCCGCACACTCGAGACTGTCCTCACACCCATCCCGCCGGGCGAATCGAAACCGGTTGCGGGAGGCCCCGGCGCCGAGCTGCGCGAAATCTTCCGGCAGCTCGATGAGGTTCTCCAACTGGCCGGCATCGGGAAGAGGTCGATTGTTTCCTGCCGCCTTTACCTGCAGGATGTCCTGCGCGACATCGCGGAAGTAAACTTGGTCTATAAGGAGTACTTCGGCTCGCACCCTCCAAGCCGCCGCGCCTATGGCGTCACGCTGCAGGCCGGCATGCTTGTTGAAGCGGCATTCGTCGCAGAAGTCGAAGCTTGAACGTAGCTGCACTGGCAGCCGGTCTCATGGGTCGCACATGAAACAGCGTGTTCTGAAATCCCTCGGTGTCACCGTCCCACAGATCGCACTGGGGACTGTCGAGCTTGGCCTGCCTTACGGGCTCGGCGTTGTAGAGACGAAGCCGACGTATGAGCAGGCGGAGCGGCTGGTCCACGCAGCGCTCGACAAAGGCATCCGCTTTATCGATACGGCACGCGCCTATGGCGACAGCGAAGAGATCCTCGGCCGCTGCCTTGCGGGTCACCGCTCTGAGCTGATCCTTACTACGAAGGTCGGTCCACTGCCCCTCGCCGGCCGCAGCGATGCGGATCTGGCGGCAGCAGTGTTTGCCTCGGTTGAAGAAAGTCTGCAAGCACTACGGACGGATCATGTGGATTGGCTCATGCTCCATAGCGCAACGCTGGCGCATATCGAGCAGTTCGACCGTTTCGTTGGCCCCTTCGAGTCGCTTCGGCAACAAGGCAAGATTCGTGCGTTCGGCGCCTCCATCTATGACGATTCGCTGCACGCAAGTCTAGGACGGCCGGGTCTAGCCTGCCTGCAAGTGGCAGCGAGCGCGATGGATCGCCGCGTGGAAAACGCCCTCGCGCAAGGCGCGCCGACCGGCCAGGACTTCGTTATCCGTTCCGTTCTTCTCCGTGGAGCGCTCAGTGAGCGCTATCGCGCGCTGCCGCCTTCCATGCAGCCTCTTCGCGATGCGATCGAGCCTTTGGCGCGACTCGCTGCGAACGCGGGGATTTCACTGACCGAACTTGCCTACCGTTATGCGGCGGAGTTCGATGGCCTGATGCTTATCGGCACGGCAAGCGTTAGTGAGCTCGAGCAGGCGATCAACTTCGTGGAACGAGGCCCTCTCAGTGCGGAGATCACGACGGCCATCCATTCGCTCGGTTTGCTCGACGACTGCTTTCTTAGCCCCGCGAAGTGGCCTGAGTTTGAAGCGCCGATAGTGGGAGCGACTCCCTCATGAGGCACCAATGACGATTGACGAGTTGGAAACACCGGCGCTTTGCGTTGACCTGGACAAGCTCGAAAACAATCTCGCGCGCATGGGCCGCTATGCAAAACAGCACGGGCTCAAGCTGCGGCCACACGCAAAGACGCACAAGACACCGGAGATCGCGCGGATGCAGCTCCAGTCCGGCGCTTACGGCGTTACCGTCGCCAAGAGCACCGAAGCTGCGGTGATGGCGGAGGGCGGCATCGATCATCTGCTGCTGGCCTACCCGGCCTACGGAGCGCAGAAGCTCCAGCGCCTGACCGAGATCGCGCGCAAAGGAACACATCTTACCGTCGCTATCGACGATGCAAGCACGCTCGAGCCGCTTGCGGCCGCGGCGAACGCGGCTGGTGTGCAGTTCGACTTCCTGGCAGAAGTGAACGTGGGTATGAACCGCGTCGGTCTCGGCGATCCCGCGGACATCGTTGCACTCGCTCAAAAGATCGATAGCACTCCGGGCGCACGGTTTGCCGGCCTCAATCTTTATCCCGGACACATATGGGCGCGCGGCGACGAAGAGCTTGCTTTGCTGCGGAGCGTGGACGAGCATACGGCGTCGGTCATCACGAGGCTCGCAGAGAGTGGCCTCACCTGCGAAGTGGTTAGCGGCGGAAGCACGCCGACAGCCTTCCAAAGCCATCATGTGCGAAGCCTCACGGAGATTCGCCCCGGGACGTACGTCTTCAACGACCGAAATACGATGGACATCGGCGCCTGTACGCTCGATGACTGCGCACTGCGCGTGCTGGTCACGGTAGTGAGCACGGCGGTGGATGGATGGATCGTTGTCGATTCGGGAACCAAGACACTGTCGAGTGACCGGCTGATCTCCGGCGCGCAGAGTTTCCACGGGCTTATCGTCGAAGACCCGCGAATGCAGATTGAACGCCTCTCTGAAGAGCATGGGCAGATCAATCTTGAAAACACGACGACGCGGCCAAAGATTGGCG
>JAZKBC010000082.1:81961-94276 GCA_040388825.1 Acidobacteriota bacterium
CATGTTTGTGCCACGGTGAACCTGCACGACCGCATCTGGTATCACCGCAACGGAGAAGTGCTCGGCTCATGGACTGTAGCCGCGCGCGGCTGTGTGCGCTGAGAACCGCGCAAACCTTAGAAAGAAGGAACCAACATGCTGCTGATCGATGCTCATCTGGACCTCGCCTGGAATGCGACGGGATGGAACCGCGACCTTTGCCAGGAAGTGAGCGACATTCGCGAGGCTGAACAGGGAATGACGGGTAAGGCGCGCGGACGCAATACCGTCTCCTTGCCTGAGCTGCGCAAAGCCGGCGTTGGGATTTCGATTGTGACGGTGCTGGCGCGCTCGAATGCCGGAGGCAAGACGTCGCTGGACTTCAAAAACCAGGACATTGCGTCGGCGACAGCGTTGGGTCAACTGGCTTACTACCAACTGCTGGAACGGCGCGGCGTGTGCACGATGATCAAGGACCTCGCAGCGCTCGAAATGTCTTATGCTGCGTGGCAGACATCGCCGGAGACGGCAAAGTTTGGGTTCATCCTGAGCATGGAAGGCGCGGACCCAATCGTGGATGTGAGCCATGCGGAGGCGTGGTACGAGGCCGGGCTGAGGCTGATCGGTCTAGCTCACTATGGTCCGAGCGCGTACGCGTACGGCACCGGAAGTGAGGGAGGCCTAAAGCCCGCAGGCCGAGAGTTGCTGCGCGTGATGGAGGAGCTCGGGATCGTACAAGACCTGACGCACCTTGCCGACGAGGCGTTCTGGGAAGCACTGGATGCATACAACGGCCCGGTGATCGCCAGCCACAACAACTGCCGCAGCATCACGCCGGCCCAGCGTCAGTTTTCCGATGATCAGCTTCGCGCCATCATTGAGCGTGATGGCGTGATCGGCGCCGCCTTTGACGCGTGGATGATGGCTCCGGGATGGACCGAAGACCGCAGCGGGCGTGCACCGGTCCTGATCGAAAAGGCCATCGACCACATCGACCACATCTGCCAGCTTGCGGGGAACGCGAAGCACGTCGCCATTGGAAGCGACCTCGACGGCGGCTTTGGGACGGAGCAGTCTCCAGATGACATGGAGACGATTGCCGATCTGCAGCGGTTAGTGCCGCTGCTTGCAGCGCGCGGGTATTCGACTGCGGACATCGAAGGCATCTTCCACGGCAACTGGATGAACTTCTTCCGTCGCAGCTGGAAACGGTAGCGGTTTTCAGTTGGGCCGCAGTGCCTCGGCTTCGGCGAGGATCTCGGGCAGCATCGTGTCCTGCATCGACTCCAGGATGGCCTCGCGTATGGAGTGCGCGGTGGTCTTCACCTCTGCTGCCAGTGCTGGAATGCGCTCCGGCGTGAGTTGCGAAACGCTGCCGGAGATACTGACCGCTGCAACTGGACGCGTGTCCGGCCCGATGATCGGCACACCGATACAGCGCATACCCAACTCGTCCTCTTCGTTATCCAGCGCGTATTGCAACCGTACTACCTGGTCGAGGTCCGCCTGCAGCCGTCTCCGGTTGCAAAGCGTGTTGTCATTCTTTCGCGCCAACCCGTAGCGCTTGATCACGTCCTCACGTTCCTCCTCAGAGAGGTACGCCATGATCGCTTTCCCAATCCCCGTACAGTGCAGGTCCATACGCTTGCCGACCCAGCTCGCCAACCGGCGTTCGCTGCTGTCCAACTTGGCGATGACCATCGCTTCCTGATGCTCGTAGATCGCGAGGTGCACGCCTAGTCCCGTCTTCAACCGCAACGAAAACAGGTACGGCGCGGTGCGCTGGCGGAGAGCAAGGTTATGCAGAGCAGCGTTGGCGACGGCAAGCAGCTTGATACCGGCCATGTATCGGCCGCCGCGGCTATCCTTGCGCACGTAGCCGCATCGTTCCAGCGTCACCAGCAGGTAGTGCACCGTGCTCTTGGAGAGCCCGCACATCTGGGTTAGGTCGGCGAGTGAAAGCCCGTGCTTCGATTCTGCAAGCAGTTCGATAATCTTCAGTGCGTTGTAAAGTGCCGGAACAGTCCGTGTTTTGGAAGCCGCCATGAGATTCCTCCTGACGTCGCGCCGTGCGGTTGATTACGTTTAACTACAGGCCCCAGTTCCCTTGCAATCACCCGCCGGCTCAATTGTTCTGCGGGATGGTTCTATTATCCGCTCTGCCCGATCAGCGAACTCCCAGGATCTTCAATGTATCCCGCTGGAACATGGCTTCCATTTCTTCCATGTTGAGCCGCGGCAGTGCGGTTCCTTCCAGCATGTTATTCAGCGAACGCATGCCCTTAACACTAGCGTCCACAGTGGTATACGGGTAATCGCTGCCAAACAAAAGCTTGCTCCAGCAGCCATACTCCTGCAGCAGCATCAGCGAGTGATAGAGCTGGAACGGACGGTAGTGCAGCGCCGAGCAGTCCGCATAGACGTTCGGGTGCTTGCGGGCCGTGACAATGCACTCGCCTTCCCAGGGATGACCCAGGTGCGCCATGATGATCTTCACGTCTGGAAAGCGCAGTGCCACTTCATCGATCAGGCGCGGGAGTGTGCACCGCAGCGGCGCCTTGTTCACGAACGTCGTCCCGGTATGCAACAGCACAGGAAGGTTATTCTTCGTGGCATAGCGCCAAAGGTCGTCCAGCTCGGGGTCGGTCGGTTCGAAGCCGGCGTACATCGGCAGCAGCTTGATGCCCTTCATGCCGAGGTCCTGGTGGCCATGGATCATCTCCTCGCGCCATCCTGGCTGCGTCGGATCGACGCAAAGGAAGGGCGTCAAGCGGTCTGGACGTTCAGCGGCATACGCTGCCACTTCATCGTCGTCGATCCAGATACCTGAAAGCTTCGCTTTGCCCCCAAACACGATCGAGTGGCCCGCTTCCGTCGCCGTAGCCGCATATTCATCCCAACGCACCGTCAAGTCCACTTCAACACCATTGCGCGCCTTCATCGTCTCCTCGCGAAAGGCCTCCGTGAAGTGTGCCGGGTATCGTTGATAGTGGCTATGTACATCGACAATCATTCGAGTCTCCAACTCCTCAGGTGCTGGTCCACTACAGTGGAACTAGTCCACTACAGTGGATGTTTGTCACCGTAGCACGGGGGATAGGTGACTCGTACACAAAATCGGTCACTCTCTATTGACGTGTGTCCACTCTGTTGGATATCGTCCTTTCCCAACGCTGGACAGGCAGATATCGGGTGCTCCAGCTACTTATAATCGCCGCATGTTTGCCAGTCGCCACCAGGCCTCTTCCCGCATTTTCGAGCACAACTTGCGCTACATTCCCGGTGGCGTGATGTCCCTTAACCGCAAAGTCGACCCGGCCATCAGCTTCGCGCGCGCGGTCGGCTCGCACATGTGGGACGCCGAAGAAAATCGCTACATCGATCTACATGCAGCCTTCGGCCCCTACCTGCTCGGCCATAACCATCCTGCTGTCAACGAAGCCGTGATTAAGACCATGCAGCAGGGCATGAGTCTCTACGGTTCCGGCACCACCGAGCAGGAAGGCGAACTCGCCGAACTGATCTGCAGCAACATCCCGTGGGTTGAGAGCGTGCAGATTCTCAACACCGGCAGCGAAGCTACCGCGCAGGCCATCCGTCTGGCGCGAGCTTACTCCGAGCGCGATCACATCATCGTGATGCAGGGCGGATACAACGGCTGGCACAACGACGTCGCCTGGAATCTCATGTCGTCGCTAAGAGAGCTCGGCCCCCGGCGCTCGCCAGGTGAGTATCCGAAGGTTCCAATGAGCGCCGGCATGCCGGATGCGCATCGCGACCTGATCCACGCTGTGAACTTCAACGACCTCGACTCGATTCGCTTTGTCTGCGAGCAATATCCGATCGCCGCCGTGATCCTCGAGCCCGTACTCCAAAACATTGGGATCGTTCCTCCGCAGCCCGGCTATCTCGAAGGCCTGCGCAAACTCGCCGACGAATTCAACTTCGTGCTCATCTTCGATGAAGTGAAGACTGGCTTCCGTCACGCATTCGGCGGCTACGCCGAGCGCTCGGGCGTTATCCCCGATCTGGTTGTCTATGGCAAGGCGATCGCCAACGGCTTCCCTATTGCCGCTCTTGGCGGCAAGCGCCACATCATGGATCTGTTCGCCGATCCGGACCTCAATCGTCGCGTGCTTCTCGCCGGAACCTACAATGGCCATCCCGTCCCGGTTGCCGCCGCCATCGAAACCATGAAGCTGCTGCTGGCTAACGACGGCGAGCTCTATCGCGGTCTTGAGAAGAAGGGTGCCGTCATCGAAAGCGCGCTGAACAGCGTCGAGTCCGAAGGTGGCGAGCCGATGGTGGTCTCCCGCATCGGGTCCGCGTTCTGCTGCTACTTCATGGATCACGTGCCGGTGGACTGGCACGACATCCTGGAGCACCACGACTTCAAGCGCGACGTTGCTTTGCGGCTCGATCTGATCGAGAAGGGCGTTTACGCGTTCCCTCTCGCCGTCAAGCAGATGTCCATCTCCACTGCCCACACCGATGTGGATGTGCAAGAGGTGATCGACGCGATGGTGAACCTCCTCCGCTCAACGCAAAAGACACGTGACTTAGCACCGACAGCGTAACCCGTATGGTTGAGTCAAAAACAGTCTGCAGCGATCTCCAGCTGCGCGATCCGAGCTTGTTTCGGGAGCAGTGCTTTCTTGGCGGGAAATGGACAGGGACGGCAGCAACCCCGATCTATAACCCGCACAATGAAGAGGTTCTGGGGCGTGTCCCGAATCTGGGGGCGCACGAATGTTCCCAGGCGATCAAGGCAGCGCAGCTCGCGTTCAAGGAATGGAGCCGCTACAGCGCACTGGAGCGGTCCTCCCTCCTCGGCCGTTTCGCGCAGCTGTGCCGCGAGTCCGTCGAAGACCTTGCACGCATCCTCACACTCGAACAAGGCAAGCCCCTGGCGGAAGCCCGCGCGGAGGTCGCCTACGGAACCTCGTTCCTGCAATGGTTTGCTGAGGAAGCTCGTCGCATCTACGGCGATGTCATCCCCTCGGCGTCGCGCGATTCCCGCATCGTGGTGTTGAGGCAGCCAGTCGGTGTGGTGGCGGCGATCACGCCGTGGAACTTCCCCAACGCGATGCTGACGCGCAAGGCTGGAGCAGCGCTTGCGGCGGGATGCTCCATCGTCATCAAGCCGGCTCCGGAAACACCGTTTTCAGCCCTGGCCCTTGCTGCGCTTGCAGAGCGGGCGGGAATTCCGCCGGGCGTATTCAGCGTGATCACGGGCGATGCCGCTGCAATCGGCAGTGAAATGACCTCCAACCCGATCGTGCGCAAGCTTTCGTTCACAGGATCGACCCCAGTGGGTCGTATGCTGCTGCGCGACTGTGCTGCGACCGTGAAAAAGGTTTCGCTCGAGCTTGGCGGCAACGCACCTTTCGTCGTCTTCGATGATGCTGACGTGGAGCAGGCCGTTCGCGGCCTTATTGGTTCCAAATTTCGAAACGCCGGCCAGACATGCGTGTGTCCCAACCGCGTCTACGTGCAGGAAACTGTCTACGAGATCTTTGCACTGAAGCTGGTTGAGGCGGTCCGCAGGCTTCGAGTCGGCAATGGACTGGCGGAGGGAGTGACGATTGGTCCCCTCATTCATCAGCGTGCAGTCGCCAAGGTCTCCGAACATGTCGACGACGCTGTTCGACGTGGAGCTATCGTTCTCACGGGTGGCAAACGTCACGCACTGGGCGGAAACTTCTTTGAACCGACAGTACTCGCCGAAGTTTCCGCTGATGCGCGGTGCTGCCAGGAAGAGACCTTTGGCCCGCTGGCTGCTCTTGTCCGCTTCCGCACGGAACAAGAGGTCGTCGAGCTCTGCAATGCGACCGAAGCTGGCTTGGCGGCCTATGTGTACACCCGCGACCTCAGCCGCGCGTGGCGCGTAGCGGAGGCGCTGGAGTACGGCATGGTTGGCGTCAACGAAGCCGCAATTTCCGTCGACGCTGCGCCCTTCGGCGGCGTCAAGCAATCGGGCCTGGGACGCGAAGGCTCGAAGTACGGCATCGAGGAGTATTCGGAGATGAAGTATCTCTGCCTCGGAATATAGGGATCCGTGTTCTTGAGACTTGGCAACAAAGTCGCCACTGCCACTGGTGCACGCGACGGTTCGGTGAGAGCAACCCTCAACGCTTCGCAAACGAAAGAAGGAGAACTTTCCGCATGATGCGCAAGCTCACCCGTTTAGCTCTTGGACTTGGATTACTCACCACGATCGCTGTCGGACAACAGACCGTTGAACCGCTGAAGATCGGTGGCCAGCTTCAGCTGTTCGTGGACGACTATCTCATCGAATCCATGCAGGGCGTGCAGCTCATGCTGCAAAAGCCGCAGCCGGCCGGCGTTGCCATCCGCTTCGACAAGCCGTGGGAAGGCAACACCAGCGCCTACTTCACCGTGCTTCACGACGGCGACAAGTATCGACTGTATTACCGCGGTGCCTCCGAGCCGGACTATGTACGCAAGTCCGCCTTGAAGCCTGGAGAGACCATCCCTCCCATCCACAGGGCCCTTACCTGCTACGCGGAAAGCCCGGATGGCATTACGTGGACCAAGCCATCGCTGGGGTTGGTGGATTTCAACGGCTCGCGAGACAACAACATCGTGCTCGACGACGCCGAGGCCTCCGCAAACTTCAGCCCGTTCATCGACACCAATCCGAAAGCGCCCGCCTCGCAACGCTATAAGGCCATTGGCGGCGACCAGCGCAAAGGCCTTTTCCTCTTCTCCTCGCCGGATGGCATTCACTGGAAGAAGTTGACGGAAAAGCGTGCGCTCACGGACGGCGCTCTCGATTCACTGAACGTTGCCTTCTGGGATCCGCTGCGCGAGGAGTACGTCGCGATGTACCGCGCATACCTGATGGGCATTCGCACGCTCAAGCACGCTACCTCCAAAAACTTTATCGATTGGACTCCCGGCGTCTACGTGGACTACGGCGATGCCCCACTCGAACAGCTCTACACCAATGCCACCGCGCCTTACTTTCGTGCGCCGCAAATCTACCTCGCCTTTCCCAAGCGATATGTGATGTGGAACCACCCTTTTCCAGATGACCCGCGCCACGACGGTGTCTCGGAAGCGGTCTTCATGTCCAGCCGCGACGGCGTGCACTGGGACCGCCGCTTTATGGAGGCGTTCATCCGTCCCGGCCGCGATCCGCTTGACTGGGTTCATCGCGACCACATGATCGCTACCGGAATTCTGCAGACGGCGCCAGATGAGCTTTCCATCTTTACCGAGCGCCACTACACATTCCCCAGCGCCTACCTGGAACGGATGACGATGCGGCTCGATGGCTTTGCTTCCGTTCACGCCGACTACAAGGGAGGCACCTTCACCACCAAGCCGCTGGTCATGGACGGCAGCAAATTGGTGTTGAACTACGCTACATCAGCCGTGGGCAGCATCCGCTGGGAGATCATCGACAGCAACGGCAATCCCCTGCCCGGCCTGGGCGTCGAACAGACCCAGGCACTGAGCGGCGACGAAATTGAGCGTGTTATCCAGATTCAGAATCCAAAGCATAGGCCTGCTTCAGGCCTGGAGAGCCATGCCCTGCGACTGCGCTTCTACATGCACGACGCTGACTTGTATTCGCTGGAGATCCGCAATTGACGCCTGCGACTCCACCAGCCGTAAGCCAATCCAATGCGATGGACGTGCCGCGTGAAACCAGCCCTCTCCTTGCCGACAGTTGCGCATGCACGTGCTATCGTTCTGCCAATGCGATTGCTGGTCCTTCTTTGTCTATCGGCCGCAGAACTTCTCGCCATGGGGCTGCCTGTGCTTAGCTGGCACGAGAAACATCTCATGCCGGACGGCGTCTCCGGCGGAGCTTCCGCTTTTCTCTCCGATGAGCTGGTCTACGCCGGTGGAACTACGTGGCGCAATCAAGTCAAGCACTGGCTGACGGACGTAGTCGTCTACGATCCGCACAAGGATGCCTGGAGCGCAGGCCCATCGCTTCCAGAACCTCTGGCCTACGGCGCCTTCGTACGCACTCCCCACTCGCTGGAGATCCTTGGCGGCGCCAGCGATGCCGGACTCTCGCGCAACTGCTGGCGCCTCGAAACAGGTTCGAAGCGATGGGTCACTTGCGGCCAGCTTCCGATAGCAAGGGTGTTCGGCGGCGCGGCGGCGATTCGCGGCGATGTCTATCTGTTCGGCGGCTGCGAGGATGTGGACCTGCGCGTCTGCAGTGCGTCAGTCTTTCACCGCGCTCACTCTGGAGCCTGGACGAAGGTCAGTGATCTACCTGACGGTGCCGTGGCTCTGTCCGCAAGCGCTGTGCTCAAAGATCATGTCTACCTCTTTGGCGGCTGCTCAACCCAATCGCCCAGCGGCGTCCGCAATCGTGATGAAGCGTTTCGTTATGACCCGCAGACAAATCACTGGACAGCTCTGCGGCCCGCGCCCCACGCCGCGCGCGGCATGACGGCGGTGGCGCTCAACAATCATGAAATCTTGCTGACGGGCGGATATACCGACTCCGCCGCAGGTTTCTCGGATACGGCCTTTATCTACGACACCGTCACCGATCAATACGCTCCGACGACGGCGCTCCCTTTGCCCGCGATGGGGATGGAGCTGGTGCCGGGCAACAAGTCGATCTGGGCACTCGGTGGTGAAGACAAGCCACGCCACCGCAGCGACCGTTTGTTCGAAGCAAAGCTCCCATAGCTCCGCCAAGCCGCACCCTGCAAGGATCACGATGATGGTGAAGATCACAGATGTTCGCACGGTCCTGTTGACCGGTCCCAGCACCAACGACCCCTTCCTGCGCGAGGCACGGCAACGGCGCAGCGTGGCTTTCATCGAGATTGTCACCGACTCCGAGCACATCGGCCTGGGCGAAACATATGCCGGCTACTTTCTTCCCGAGGCCGTCCCGCAGGTCGTCGAGTTCTTTCGCCCCATCCTGATCGGGCAGACCGTCGATGACATCCCGACGCTCTGGCAACGCATGTATCACTGCGGCAACTTCTGGGGCCGCGTCGGCATTGGAGCCTCGATTCTTGGTGGCATTGAAGCGGGGCTTTGGGACCTGAAGGGTAAGCTCGAAGGCGTGCCCGTTCATCAGTTGCTCGGTGGCAGCAAATACGACCGTCTGCCTTGCTATGCCACCGGCGGCCCCAGCAACTATCCCGAAGATCGCCTCGCCGCCAAGATCGACCACTATCTCTCACTCGGGTTTCTTGGCATCAAGCTCGGAGTTGGCCGAGCCATCAACGGAGTCCACTCCGTCGACGACAATCCCCAGCAAGCCGCTGAGTTTGAGGCACGCAAGATCGAGTTCGCCCGCAATCATGCCGGTGAGGGCATCGCCTTCATGCTGGACGGACACATGGGCAACAGTGCAACGAAGACATGGAAGCTGGAGACAGCTCTGGCGGTAGCCAAAGCGCTCGAGCCGTTCCAGCTGACGTTTCTCGAGGAGCCGCTGCACTACACCGATCTTGACGGCTACGCTGCGCTAACCGCAGCCAGCCGCACTCCCATCGCAGGCGGCGAATGCCTTACCGCCTTTTGCGAGTGGCAAACGTTCATCGATCGCGACTGCTTTCACATTGGTCAGCCAGACGCCTCCTACCTAACCGGCCTCGGCCCGTTCATGGAAGTCGCAAGCGCGCTCGATATCCGTGGCCGAAAGATCGCGACGCACGCCTGGGGTGCCGCCGGATCCCTGATGCAGAACATCCACTGCGGTTTCGCTGCGCCGAATACCGCGATCCTCGAAGTAGCTCCGGACTTCGGCCCATTGCATAGCGAGTTGCTCGGCGACAGCTTCGTGATGAAAGACGGCTTCGTTCTCCCGCCCGAGCAACCGGGACTGGGTGTTCGGTTGACCGACGATATCAAGAACCGCTTCCCGTTCGTTCCCGGCAGCGGAGAATTCAACAGCGTCCCTGGAAAGGTCCTGGTGGGTTAAGTGACTCGCATTCTTATCGACGTCGCTGTCGAAGAAGCAGCCCTCATGGCTTTGCGGGGAATCCCTGACGTCGACGTGCGAGTGATTCCCTTCGCCGAAACTGCGCGCAAGCTGCCTCGCGATGTGGTCGAGGACGTCGACGTGCTCTTCTGCACGCATCCTCCCTCGAACTTCGAGGACATGAAGAGCGTGCGCTGGATCCAGATTGCATCCTCCGGTTACACGCAACTTTTCCCATTCGATCTGCCGGCTCACCATGTCCGTGCCACCAACGCCCGCGGCTGCTTCGATGTGCCCATCGCCGAATGGAACATCGCAATGATGATCAATCTCATCCGCGACGTTCCGAAGATGCTGCGCAACCAACACGTGCACACGTGGGAGCGCGTGGTGCGCTTCACGCAGGAAGTGCGCGGCGCGACGCTGGGGCTATGGGGCTATGGCGGTCTCGGCCGCGAGACAGCGCGTCTCGCCAAGCTGATGGGCATGCGAGTCCATGTGCTCGCTCGCCGTGGCGTGCATCCGGCGCCAGACGTCTACCGTGTCCCAGGCACCGGAGACCCCGAAGGCATTCTGCCGGATCGCGTATTTACAGTCGGACAGGAGCAGCAGTTCCTCAGCGAGCTGGATTTCCTGGTTCTCGCCATGCCGCTTACGCCTTTGACGGAGGGCCTCATCGGCGAGAAGGAACTACAGGCGTTGCCGCGTTCTGCGTTCGTGCTAAACCCTGCGCGAGGCACCATCATCCAGGAGCAGGCATTGCTGCGCGCGATCCGCGAAGGATGGATCGCTGGAGCGGCACTCGATACGCACTACCACTACCCGATGCCCCCTGAGCATTCACTGTGGGACTTTCCCAACGTCATCCTTACGCCCCACATTTCGGGCACCAGCCTGCCTCCCATATATCTCACGCGCATCTGGGATTTGTTTCTTGAGAACGTTCTCCGTTTCCAACGCGGCGACGTTTTGCTCAACGAGCTCACCAGCGATCAGCTTAACGGCGGTTAATTCAACTCACCATTCCGATAGCCCGTGCAAGCCATCTTGATCGATAAACTCCACCGACAACAGATTGGGGACCAAACATGCAACGAAGCAACTTCAACAACTGCAATTCGATGACGAAGCTATTTCTCGCGGCCGGCTTCATACTGGCGTGCCTTCCCGCCGTTTCTCAACAGAAGCCGAACAAGAGCGCCGAACTATTCAAGAACGACAGCAACTTCAAAGAAGTCGACCTGAACGGCGTGAAGGTGCGCGTGGGCGATCCGGTCGAGGTCACCTCCGGACTCGGCTGGCACGTTTCGTGGTCCAAGTGGGAGCGCTGGACCTTCGTGCATCTCACCCCACTGCTCGCGAAGTTCCCTGACGGCGACCTGCTTGCAACCTACACACTGGACCCCGACACACAGCAGAACTCCTACTTCAACAGTGCGTACCAGATCTCTCACGATGGCGGCCGCACCTGGGGCACACGTTACAACACGCTGATGCAGCACATCCCGATGCTCTTCCTCCCCGCGCCGAACAACTCGTTGGTCGCTTTGCCTTCAGAGATCATGGGCACGGGATCCGACCCCGACCACAATTTCGCGGGGCCGCTGGTGACGTTTGAACAGGGTGGCAAGCGCGTTGTCAGCGAAGAGAATGGCTTCCGCGTTGTCGACTGGCCGCAGCCAGTGGATGCGATCTCCAGCCCCCAGCCGAAATCCAACTGGCACCGCACGATCTTCTTCACCGGAAGCTATATCAAGGTCGGCACTGAGCTGCTCGCGACGGTTTACTGGCATGGGCATGGAGCGAAGCACATCCAGATCAGCCTGGCGTCCTCAAAAGATGGCGGCCGTACGTGGCGCTATTACTCCGACGTCGCAACATGGGAGGAATCTCTTCCGCCAGAGAGCGAATGGACGCGCAAACCCGAAGGCCCGACGGAGTCCAGCATGATCCGGCTGGCTGACGGACGGCTGATGATTGTCTTCCGCGTCGGCGAGATGACAGCGTGGCATCTGCGCCGTTCCTTCAGCTCCGACAACGGACGCACCTGGACGAAACCCGATGTACTTCCCGCGTGGAGCGTTGAACCGCAACTGCTGCGGCTTGCGAACGGGACGCTTGCGCTCGCGACCGGGCGGCCGGGTCTCCACCTCTGGGTTACCACCGATCCCAAAGCTCCCGCCGACTCATGGCAGGACGTGGACATCGCTGCGCTGCACAACCAGTTGATTGCGGATCCCGCGCAGCACATCTTGCCGCTTCATGCGGATCGCCCTGAAGGCGGATGGAACTCCACTTCCTACACTGGCTTCGTGCAAGTCGCGCCGAACAAGCTTCTTCTGCTCTACGATCGCGACCCCGAAGGCGCCCCTAAAGGCCCGGACGACGTCACGCGGCTTTTC
>JAZKBC010000082.1:94286-100969 GCA_040388825.1 Acidobacteriota bacterium
TGGGCTAGTGGCCTACGCGAGCAGCGTGCATCTTCTGCTGCAGGGCTTCGAGCGAGTATCCCTTGGTCTCCGGGTAGATGGTCAGCACGACGAAGAACTGCACCACCATCATCGCCGCGAAGAAGAAGAACGGCGTGCTGTGCGAGTAGGCCGCGACGACGGGAAAGGCTTCCGCGATGATGGCGTTCATAATCCAGTGGGTGGACGAGCCGAGCGATTGGCCCTTGGAGCGCACGCTGGTGGGGAAGACTTCGCTCAGATAGACCCAGATAACTGAGCCCTGCGAGATGGCGAAGAACACAATGAAGCCGATGAGCAGCGGCAACAGCAGATTTTGGTGCGCGTTCGAGCGGTAGACAAGACCGACACCGGCCATCGAGATACCGCAGCCAACGGCGCCGATCAGCAGCAGCGTCTTGCGGCCGAGCTTGTCGATCAGCGAGATGCCAAGCAGCGTTGCCAAGAGGTTGGCAGCGCCGATTCCGATAGCCTGCACGTTGGCCGAGGCAGCGCTGAAACCAGCGCCGGCGAAGATGCTGGGAGCGTAGTAGAGGATGGCGTTGATGCCGGTGAGCTGGTTGAGCATGCCGATCGAGATCGCGAGAAAGATGGGCAGCGCATGCTTGCGGCTGAAGAGATGGGATTGGCCGATTCCTTCGTCCTCCTGCAAGGAAAGGACCATGGCGTCGACTTCCGCCTTGGAGTCGGGTGAGCCCATGCGAGTGAGCGTGAGGAGAGCTTCGTCGATACGGTTCTGCGAAACCAGCCAGCGTGAGCTTTGCGGAACACTGAGCAGCAGCAGAAGGAAGAGGATGGCAGGGACGACGGCGACGCCGAGATCCACGCGCCACTCGATGGCGCCGAAGTGGAAGTGGGCGATGATGGCGTTGGAGAGATACGCGAGCAAGATGCCGATGACGATGTTGATCTGGAACATCCCGACAAGCCGGCCGCGCCACTTCGCCGGGGCAAGCTCAGCGATGTAGACGGGACCCAGAACGCTGGAGCCGCCGATGCAGATGCCTCCGAGGAAACGGAAGACAAGGAACGAATCCCAGCCCGGGGCGAGCGCACAGCCGAGGGCGGAGATGACGTAGAGCACACCCATGATGCGGAGGGCCGCGCGGCTGCCAAGCTTCTGGCCCAGAGGACCGCCGCCCAGCGCGCCGGCAATCGTACCCAGCAAAGCGATAGCTACAGCAAATCCTTTGCCCGCGGCAGAGAGATGGTACTGCGCGGCAAGGGGCTCGACGGCGCCGGAGATCACGACGGTGTCAAAGCCAAAGAGGAGCCCGCCAAGAGCTCCGGTGAGAGCGCTTTTGATCAGCAGGAACGAAGCCTTTGAGCGATCAGAACTCATGCATACCTCTTGAAGACGCGAATGGTCCGGGATGATTTTCCTGATCACGATACCATTGCCAGAGCGTTGGAAGATCGGTCAGCGACAGGGTTAAGCGCGCAAACAATGGCTGTCTGTCAGGGTAGAATCGATGTACACCGTCATGGATACGATTGGGTCACGGCTTAGAACCGGATTGCTGGCGCGCTTGCTGCCCGCGGCGCTGCTCCTGACTGTTGCGAGCGCGACGGCGCAGAAGCCCGAGTCGTTCACCGTGCAGAAGACTTCGCTGGGGCTGACTGAAGTCGGCGTGCTGGGTGGAGCGGCGTATCGTATCGATATTCCGGAGAACTGGAACCACTCGCTGATTGTGTACTACCACGGCTATGCCGAGCGCCCGGTGAGCTTTCATCTGGCCGAGCGGCTGGAGGGGCGGCAGGGTCCGCTGCTCGAGCGGCACTATGCGATCGTGCAGAGCGCCTACTCGCAGCCGGGATGGGCACTGGAGCAGGCGTATCCGGAGACCGAGCTGCTGCGGCGCTACTTTTTGAAGAAGTATGGGCTGCCGAAGGAAACATACGTCGCCGGCGCCTCGATGGGCGGGATGCTGGTTACGATTGCGCTGGAGTTGAACCCGAAAGCGTATGAGGGCGGGCTGGACCTGTGTGGAAGCGTAGGGCCGACGTTCCAGTCGTTCGACCGCCGGTTTGCGCTGCGGGCGGCCTTCGACCACTACTTTCCGGGACTGCTTCCACCGCTGGTGCCAACTCCCGTGGACTATATGCAGTCGCCGGCGATGCTGGAGAGGATCGAGGTCGCCCTGAAGGCGAATCCTGATGCGGCAACCATCATGCGCGGCCTGACCAGCGTGCATACCAACGTGGACCTGGCGTGGGACATGGACTACTTCACGTTCAACATCAGTGACATGCAGCATCGGGCGAAGGGGAACCCGTTCGACAACCGGAACTATCTGTATACGGGGACGAACCCGGCGAACACGCTGGGCGACTTTGAGCTGAACGACAAGGTTCGGCGGTATGCGGCTTCGCCAACGGCTCGGGCCTATCTGCTGCGGCATTACTCGCCGAGCGGGCGGCTGGGCAAGCCGATGATTGCGCTGCATACGCTGTACGACCCGATCGTCCCGCCGACTTCGCTGGCCTTTTACGACCACCAGGTGCAGGCCGCCGGCAGTGGAGAGAACCTGGTGCAGCAGTATGTGCATCGCGAAGGGCACTGCAACCTGACGGTGGAAGAGATTGGGCGCGCATTTGATGAGCTGGTGGCGTGGACCCACAAGGGTGCGCGGCCGTCTCCGGGGCTGGAACCTTGATCCTCAATGGCGGCGAATTGGCGAAGGAAGGCGAGTGGCAGCGCGCCCTCGTATAATGCCCTATGGCTACAGCGCGGCCGGAGTCGACCGACTCTGGCTCTCAGCAGGACATCGCGCCGACAATCAGCGAGACCGGCATGGAGCACGAAGCATCGCTCCCCGAGGTCTCGCAAGCTCACGCTGTGCACGAAGCAGCTTCGCTGGATGAGCCTTCAGGAGAGTTCGCTCCGCTGGTGGGTGGAACCGAGGCTGGAACGGCTACCGCAGTGACCGGCGATCCATTCATGGATGCCAAGTTCGAGCACATGCTCGCTACCGTCAGAGAGAACCGGCCGGGCGATGACCTCGACCTGATCCGGGCGGCGTGGGCGTTCTGCGTGGAGAAGCATACCGGGCAGAACCGGGCTTCGGGCGAGCCGTACATCATTCATCCGCTGGAAGTGGCGCAGGTGCTGGCCGAACTGAAAATGGACGCGACGGCGATTGCCGCGGGTCTGCTGCACGATGCGGTTGAAGATACGGACGTTACCGCGGAAGAAGTCGGCAAGCGGTTCGGCGAGCAGGTGGAGCACATCGTCGAAGGTGTGACGAAGCTGGACAAGATCAAGTTCGCCAACCGCGAAGATCACCAGGCGGAGAACATCCGCAAGATGCTGCTGGCGATGGTGACCGACGTCCGCGTGGTGATCATCAAGCTGGCTGACCGTCTGCACAACATGCGCACGCTCGAGCACCTGCGGCCCGAGAAGCAGCAGCGAATCGCGCGCGAAACGCTGGACATCTACGCTCCGTTGGCGCACCGCCTCGGCATGGGCAAGCTGCGTGGCGAGCTGGAGGATCTGGCCTTTCGCTACACAGATCCATTCGCATACACACAACTGACGAACGAAGTGGAGTCGCTGCGCGGTGAGGGTGAAGCGTTTCTCAACCGCATCGTCGGCACGCTGGACGCCAAGCTGAGCGAGGCGGGGATTTCCGCTCGGGTGGAGTCGAGGATCAAGCGGTTGTACTCGATCCAGCAGAAGCTGAACGTGCACCAGGTTCCCGTGGAGCAGGTGTTCGACCTGTTCGCGGTGCGCGTGATTACCAAGAGCGAGCAGGACTGCTACGCCGTGCTGGGGCTGCTGCACAGCGCGTGGCGGCCGGTTCCTGGGCGGTTCAAGGACTTCATCGCGATGCCGCGGCCGAACCTGTATCAGTCGCTACATACCACGCTGATTGCTGAAGGCGGTCACCAGTTCGAGGTGCAGATTCGGACTGAAGAGATGCACCGCGTGGCCGAGGAAGGCATTGCGGCGCATTGGAAGTACAAGGCCAGCGACAATGTGACGGCCAAGGATGAGGCGCGGCTGGCTTGGGTTCGGCAGTTGATGGAGTGGCAGCGCGAGATGAGCGATCCGAACGAGTTCATGTCGACGCTCAGGATCGATCTGTATCCCGAAGAGGTGTACACGTTCACGCCCAAGGGCAAGGTGATCGTGCTGCCGAAGGATGCGAGCCCGATCGACTTCGCGTATGCGATCCACACGGATGTGGGCCATGCGACGACCGGAGCGAAGGTGAACGGGCGCATCGTTCCGCTGCGTTCGCGACTGCGCAATGGCGACATCGTCGAGATTACGACGCAGACCGGACACAATCCTTCGCGCGACTGGCTGAGCTTCGCCAAGAGCTCGCGGGCGCGGAACAAGATCAAGCACTGGCTGAACGAGCACCAGCGCGAGCGCGCGATCGAGATTGGGCGCAAGCTGCTGGAGCGCGAGGCGCGGAAGTACAAGCTGGGCCTGGACAAGTTCAAGACAGCTGACTTCGATCGCATCGCCGGCGAGTATGGCCTGGGCAATGAGCAGGACCTGCTGGCGGGCATCGGGTTTGGCAAGTACTCGACGCGGCAGGTGCTGAACAAGCTGGAGCCAGGAAGCACGAGCCCGGCGGATGAGCATGCGGGGGAGCAGGCGCCGGCGGCGGGGGTGGGCGACACGCTGTCGCATATGTCCGACGCGGTGAAGCGCGTGTTCTTCGGCAAGGGCTCGGAATCTCTGCAGGTAGAAGGACAGGACGACCTATTGGTTTATCGCGCACGCTGTTGTAACCCGATCAAAGGTGAAGAGATTATTGGCTACGTGACGCGAGGCAAGGGTGTGGCGGTGCATGCGAGGACGTGTCCGAACGTGCAGAACCTGTTGTATGAAGCTGACCGGCGCATCGAGGTTGAGTGGGCGGATGCGACGCGGTCGACATCGGCGAATACACCGAAGCCGACTACGTATCCGGTGAAGCTGATTGTTACGGTGGATGACCGGTCGGGGCTGCTGAAGGAGTTTGCAGCGATCATCTCCGAAGATGGAACGAACATTCGCTCCGTTGTGACACGGCCAGCTAGCGATGGCATGGTGAATGTGGACTTCGTGATTGAGACTGTGGATCTGCGGCACCTGACGCGGCTGACTCAGAATTTGCGCAAGGTTCCGGGTGTGCGCGATGTTCTTCGCGTGCAGAAGATTTAGCAATGACATTTGTGGACTGACCGGTTTATCTTCTGGTTACGCAAGAAAGCCTGGAGGTCTGTTGAAGCTCAATTACCTGACGCTGGTGCTGGCCGTGCTCGCCTGCGTGCTGGTGATTGCACACTTCTGGGGTTTGCCCTGGGACGGCATGCGCGTGACCGGGCTGGCGGTGATGCTGGCGGCGTTCCTGATGCTGGTGGTGGCGCGCGTGCAACTGGGCAGCTCGTTCAGCGTGAAGGCCAAGGCGACACATTTGGTGACTACGGGGCTTTATTCGCGGATACGGAATCCGATCTATGTGGCGGGCATCTTCATCCTGATCGGGTTGGCGTTGTGGGTGCGGAAGCCATGGTTTCTGCTGGCGCTCATCGCGCTGGTACCGATGCAGATTGCGCGCAGCCGCAAGGAAGCGCGGGTTCTGGAAGAGCGGTTTGGCGCGGAGTATGTGGAGTATCGGCGCAAGACCTGGATGTAGTGACGAAAGATTGTTGCGGCGCGACGAACGGAACTTTCTGGCCTGTGAAGTCGTAGGATGATGGGCAAGGGCGCATTTTTGCGCGCGAAAGGATACAGAGATGCAAAGCAGGATCGTTGGAACCACGATGCCGGTGCTGGAGGCCCTGTTGCAGCCGGGCGAGAGCTTGATTTCCGAAGCCGGCGAGCTGAGTTGGATGACCCAGACCATCGCCATGACCACGCACACGCAGATGGCTGGCGGTGGGGGGTTCTTTGGAGCGATCAAGCGCGTGGCCGGCGGCGGAACGCTGTTCATGACCGAGTACACGGCGCAGGGGTATCCGGGCGAGGTGGCGTTTGCGGCCAAGGTTCCGGGGCACATTCTGCCGCTGGAAGTGGGGCCGGGCAACGAGATTATGGTGCATCGGCATGGGTTCCTTTGCGCGACTCCGCAGATTCAGCTGGGCGTTGGCTTTCAGCAGTCGCTGGGCGCGGGCATCTTTGGCGGCGATGGATTTCTGCTGCAGAAGATCTCGGGCTTCGGCACAGCGTGGCTGGAGCTGGGCGGCGAAGTTGTGGTGCGTGACCTGCAGCCGGGTGAGACGCTGCGGGTGCATCCGGGGCACGTGGGTGCGTTCCAGTCCAGCGTGAGCTTCCAGATCACACGTATCCAGGGCATCCGCAACATGTTCTTCGGCGGTGATGGCATCTTCCTGGCAGCGCTGACCGGGCCGGGACGGATTTGGCTGCAGACGCTTCCGCTGGCGAACCTGGCGCATGCGCTGGAGCCTTACCTGCCGAGCGGACGGGGTGAGGCTCGCGGGATTGGGACGGCGGCTGTGGTGGGCGGCATCGTGGGCTCGCTGCTGGACCGCAACAGCTAGGCGGGTTGGGGGCCGCAGCCGAGCGCTGCGGCCCCCGGACCTCCCCCCCCTCCCCCTAAATCTGTTGCCCGGGGCTAAGTGGTTTGGTTTGTTGGGATTGCAGGCGGGGATCTGGGCTACGCCTTTCATTCTAAAGGGGTTACCTGTCAAGTATTTCATTC
>JAZKBC010000083.1:0-3295 GCA_040388825.1 Acidobacteriota bacterium
AGCGCCTCAGCGTCCGCCGCCTCATCGCCATCTCTTCTCTCGGCGTCGGAGACTCCATCGTCAACGTCCCCTTTGTCTTCCGCCTCCTCATGCCCCTCTTCTTCCGTGGAGCTATGCCCGACAAAGCCGGCATGGAGTCCGCCATCGCCTCCAGCAACCTCGACTGGCTCATCGTCCGTCCCTCCGGCCTCACCAACGGCCCACTCACCCGCAACGTCGAGCTCATCACAACGGCATCCGGCCGCAAGGCCCGGCAAATCTCTCGCGCCGACGTCGCCGCCTTCATCCTCGACCAAATCACCAACCCCACGCTTCACCAGAAGACCGTCTGCATCACCTCCACCTGAACCACGAGCGCCCTCGCAAACCGTCTCTCCTCCATGTACCCTTAAGGTCTCAAGGAGACACACCCTTTGCGCCGCTTCGCCACGCTCGTTCTCGCCACCGCTCTGTTCGCACCCGCCGCCCGCGCCCAACAAACCACCCCGGACGTCCTCCTCTTCACCAACGGCGACCAGCTCACCGGCCATCTCGCCAGCGCCGCCGGCGGCAAAGTTGTCTTCCACAGCGACATGGCCGGCGACATCTCCGTCCCCTTCGACAAGATCAAGGAACTCCGCTCCGGTTCCTCCTCCGCCCAGTTCGCTCTCTTGCTCAAGAGTCTCCCGATTAGCAAGCGCAATACCGCTCTGGAAGGCACCATCTCCATCGCCGACGCCAAAGTCACCGTCACTCCGGGACCAACCTCCACAGCCGCCGCTATCCCTTCCGCAGACGTCGCCCTCCTCATCCCCCGCGCCGAGTTCGACCGCGTCGTCGCCGGCCACGAAGGCTTCCTCGCCGGCTGGAAAGGTGCTGTCACCGGAGGAGCCACCCTCGTCCGTTCCACCACCACCGGAACCACCCTCACCGCTGCCCTATCGCTCACCCGCGCCATGCCCACCGTCTCCTGGCTGCCTCCGCGCAACCGCACCACGCTCAACGTCGCCGAGTCCTACGGCAAGAACACCTCGCCTGGCGCCATCCCGCAAACCACGCCACCCACCCCCGACGTCACCACGCTCTCCAGCATCTTCCACGCCGACACCGAGCGCGACGAGTACTTCTCCCAGCGCTTCTACGCCCTCGCCGAAGCCTCCTTCGACCACAACTACGCCCAGGGCCTTCAGCTCCAGCAGGTCTACGGCGCCGGCATCGGTTGGACGCCCTTCAAAACTGCTCACCAGCAGCTCGACCTCAAAGCCGACCTCCACTACGAAAAGCAGCAGGAGCTAGCCCCCACAGGAGGCACCGCTCCTCCCAGCACCAACCTGGTCGGTTCCACCATCTTCGAGGGCTACCACCGCGACCTCCCCCACAAAATCCTCTTCACCGAGTCGGCCAACATCCTCCCCGCCTTCAACAACTCCAACGCCTACTCCTTCAACGCCACCGCCGGCCTCGTCATGCCCGTCTTCAAAAGCCTCAGCGCCGTCATCACCACCACCGACGCCTTCCTCAACGACCCCGCCCCCGGCTACCAGAAAAACTCCTTCCAATTCATTACCGGAGTCACCTACACTTTCGCCACCAAACCTTGATCCGCCTGCAACGGTTCTCGCGGCCAGGTTGACAAGAACCTGTCCACGCCTCAAAGCTGTAGACCGGTCTCGTGACGAAGTAGAAAGGCAACCGGATGCAATCGCGGAGAGGTTTCGTCAAAACCGGACTGGGAGCTGCGGCGGCTCTTGGATTTCCCACTATCGTTCCGTCATCGGTCTTCGGCCAGATGGCTCCCAGCAAGCAGATCAGCATCGGCGCCATCGGCGTGGGCCGCATCTCCCGCGGACACGACCTTCCCGCAATCTTCAACGTTGATACCGCGCGTGTCACCGCTGTCTGCGATCTCGCTGGCCATCGCGTAACGTCAGGCAAGCAGTACGTCAACGCGGCGTACTCGGCAAAGCTTGGACGCTCCTACGACGGCGTCACCGGCTACGCGCACTACAAGGATCTGCTCGCCAACCCGGACATCGATGCCGTCGTCATCAGCACACCCGATCATCAGCACGCCATCCTCGCCGCGGACGCCGTGCGAGCCGGCAAGGATGTCTACCTCCAGAAGCCCGCCTCGCTCACCATCGCCGAAGGCCGGCACCTCAGCAATGTCGTCCAGGCCAGCGGCCGCATCCTGCAGGTCGGCAGCCAGCAGCGTGCCTGGAAGCAGTTCCACCGCGCCTGCGAGCTGGTCCGCAACGGACGCATCGGCCAGGTCAAGCACGTCGAAGTGGGTCTGCCCGGCGATCCCTCGGGCGGCGACCCCACTCCCATGCCCGTGCCCGCGGACTTCCAATACGAAGCCTGGCTCGGATCCACGCCCTCGGTTCCGTACACCGTCGACCGCGTCATGCCGCTGACCGGCTTTGAACGCCCCGGCTGGCTCCGCATGGAGCAGTTCGGCGCCGGCATGATTACCGGATGGGGAGCGCATCACATCGATACCGCCCACTGGGGCATGAACACCGAGTACACAGGCCCCGTCGAAATCTGGGGCAAGGCGGAGTTTCCAACCGCAGGCCTGTGGAATGTGCACGGCAAATTCCTCACCCATGCCCTCTACGCCAACGGCATGACCATGGACATCTCCGGGGATTTTCCCAACGGCATCAAGTGGTACGGCACTGAAGGCTGGATCTTCGTGCAGCGCGATGAAGGCACCACGCCCACCGGCGACATCGGAGCCAGGGTCAAAATTGAGCCCATCATCGCCAGCGATCCAAAGATCCTCGACTCCGTCATCGGCCCCGGCGAGATTCACCTCTACACCGCCGCCGAACAGCACGCCAACTGGATCGAGTGCATCCACACCCGCCGCCAGCCCACCGCCCCCATCGAAATCGGCCACCGCGCCTGTTCCACCTGCCTGCTGCACCACATCGCCATGAAGCTACCCCGCCGTCTTCACTGGGATCCGCTGAACGAGCGCTTCCTCAAGGACGACGAAGCCAACAGCCTGTTGTCCCGCCCGCAGCGCGCTCCCTACCAGTTCACCGGCCCGGTCGCCCTCAGCTAACCTGCTCCTGAGTCTTGTCAAGGCCCCACCCCGTCCAGAATCGCCAAAACCCCTGTCAACACAAGCGATTTCTCTTGAATAACCTTGGCCCACTTGCTCCCCTGAATCCCCTACAATAGAAGTAGGGATCGAAAAGCGTAACTGCCCGTCCAAATCCTCAATCCCTGTTCCCCATCCCTGCATTTCCACTAACCCCAGCAGAATGAAATACTTGACAGGTAACCCCTTTAGAATGAAAGGCGT
>JAZKBC010000084.1:0-4133 GCA_040388825.1 Acidobacteriota bacterium
TGAGACGAATGCGCAGCGCGTGGCGAAGACCGGCGCAGCGGGCGAGTATCGTTTTGACCTGCTGCCAGCAGGCCACTACAGCATTCATGTGGAAGCGACCGGGTTTGCAGCAGGCGAGATCAAAGAGATCGACCTGCTGGTAGGAACGACGTCTGCTGCAAATGTGCCGCTGAAGCCGGGCAGCTCTGCTGAGACGGTGCAGGTGCAGGCAAACAATCAACTTGTCGACCCAGAGAAGAGCGATGTGTCGGTTGCAGTGACGCCGCGACAGATTGCGGATCTGCCGCTGAATGGCCGTGACTTTGCCAACCTGGCGATCCTGGCTCCGGGCGTAAAGCAGGTGGACAGCTACGATCCGACGAAGAATCGCTATGCGGTCTACGCGGTGAATGGTTCGACGGGACGCAACACAAATACCACCGTCAACGGTGTCGACAACAAGGACAACACGGTGGGTGGCGCGGTGATGCAGTTGCCGCTCGAAGCGGTCCAGGAGTTCATTATCAGCCCGAATCGCTTTTCGGCAGCGAATGGACGCAGCGAGGGCGCGGCGCTTAATGTGGTGACTAAGTCCGGAACCAATCTGTTTCACGGCAGCCTGTACGGCTTTTTCAGAACGCAGGATTTTCAGACCAACAACTACTTTGCCAAGCAGGGAGACCAGCCGAAGCCGGACTATAGCCGGCAGCAGTACGGCGGTTCGGTGGGCGGCCCGATTCGCAAGGATAAGGACTTCGGCTTCTTTGCCTACGAGGGCTTGCGCGAACGTTCCAGCATCTCGGTCAATCCCGATTCTTTTGACGAGCTAACACTGGTGGCACAGGTTGCAAAACAGCAGCCCAACCTCTTCGCAGTGGCGCCGCAACCCTCGCATACCATTCCCACCCCGTTCGATGAGAAGCGCTACAACGGCCGCATCGACCACACCTTCAACGAGCGAGAGAGGGTGTTCGTCAGCTACATTGCGCAAGACAACAAGAGCAATAACGATCAGGACACTTCGCAGGTTGATCTTACCCAGACCAACGTCACGCTGAATGATCTGATTCTGGCCAATGTAACACTGAACTCCGTACTCAGCCCCAGCCTGGTGAACAACTTCACCGTTGGCTTCCAGTACTGGAATAACCTGATTGCGGCAACTGTAGTAGCGCCGACGATCACTTTCCCGGATGGCACGCAGTTCGGCACCAACGTCAACGTGCCGCAGAAGTCCAGCCAACACAAATTCCAGTTCCGCGACGATATCTCGTACTCACATGGCAGACACACGGTGCGCGGCGGCGTGGATCTTCTCTATGAACCACAGTTGGGCGGCTACTTCGAGAACAATTCGACTCCGGAGTTCGACTTCTATGCGAGTCCGGCCGATTTGCTGGCACTGCCTCAGGGCTTCTCTACAGCGGGCGCCGTACAGGCTATGACGGGCACCTCGGGCGATCCGAGCTTCCTCCTAGCGCCGAAGATGCTCGGACTCTATATCGAGGACGACTGGCGCGCCACGCAGCGTCTGCTCGTCAATGTGGGCCTCCGCTATGACCGCGATATCAATACTTACGGGATCGACAAGCAGAAGATCAGCCGTACGCATCAGGAACTGGTCGCAGCCGCTGCGACCGGTATTCCTACGGTCCCGACGACCGTCAATCCGAACACGTATCTCACCGGCTATACCCCGAATCTAGCCAATATCGGCGGTGTGTTTACCGGTCTTCCGGACAACGACAACCTGGATATCAGCCCGCGAATCGGATTCTCATTCGATGTTCTGGGCAATGGCCGTTTCATCCTGCACGGCGGTTACGGACTCTACTTCGGCCAATCGTTTGAGAACATTCCGCTGTTCATGATCCAGCAGGCAAATAATACTGTTTTTGCAAACACCTTCAGCATCAGTTGCACCGGACCAAATGATCCAAATTGTGGACCATCGCAGACCGTGCCGGGCACAAATATCACACTGACGAATTACCGCTATGGCGTCGATCCCCAGCCTGTGATTCCACCTGCGAGTCACGATCTAGCTCCGGGATCGACCGGCCGCATCATGGATCCCAGTTATCGCAATCCGTACACGCAGCAGATCAACGCCGGTTTCCAATACGCACCGAACAACTTCTCGGTCATTGAAGTGGACTACGTACAGGCGCGCGGCCTGCATGACAACAAAACGGTCAACATCAATCCGGTTCAATACTTCGGAGACGGAACGCGCCCCTTCTCTGCCGCGTTCAACGCCGCTGGCGTACCCCAACTTGGCCGCATTGCGGATGAACAATCCATCGGACGTTCGTATTATGACGGCCTCAACATCAGCTATCGCCAGCAGATGTGGAAGCACTTCACAGGCACCGTCAACTACACCTTCTCGAAAGCACTGGCATTCGAGGGCGGCGCGGCATCGTTTCGGAATACAGCGACGAACCCGTTCCTCGGTCAGTTCCGCCGTCAGGACTTTGGGCCGACGCCGGCCGATGAGCGTCATCACGTCACCGCCTCGGCGACGTGGAATCTACCGTGGAAGATCGCCGTCTCACCTATCTTCCAAATCGGTACTGGACGTCCGATTGACATAGAGCAGGCAAGCAGCAACTTGTGGGGCTACGGCAGCGGCAACGGCCTGCCACACGCGATTGTGCCGGTAGGCGCTTCCCAGACAAATCCCGCGTCGTATGTGGCCTTTGCGGGCATTTCGGGTGGGGATTATATCTCCTGCCTTGAAAACCGGACATGCACCGAAGTCTCTTATGACAATTACCGTGGCCCGGCGTTTGTGGAACTCGACGCGCGCATCGGCAAAACCATTACCATCCATGACAGGTACAACGTAGATCTCTTCTTCCAGGGCTTCGACCTAACGGATCGTGCGAACTTCGGGAGCAATCTTCACAACCTGGTCACCGACTTCGATGCGGATGCAACCAAGAACAACTTCCTGCAGCCCAAGGACTTCATCACCCCGGGTGGGACAGTCATTCCGAAGTCGTTCACGGGCGAGTTCGGGGGGCGGTTCAGCTTCTAGATCGCTGAAAATATGTGTAACGAAAGAAGGCCCTCTTCGGACGGCCTTCTTTTGTGGACGCGATTACGCTCCCGCGATGGTCATGCCGTCGATGCGCAACGTGGGGGATGCGACGGAGCTGCGGAAGACCATGTCATCGCCGGCCGCGGTGATGTTCTGGAAGATCTCGCGCAGGTTTCCCGCGATAGTGACGCCTTCAACGGGATAACTCAGCTCACCATTCTCGATCCAGAGACCGGAGGCGCCGCGTGAGTAATCACCAGTGACCATGTTGACGCCCTGGCCGATCAACTCCGTGACATAAAGACCGCCTTTGATGCCGGCAAGGACGGATGCCAACGGTAGCGGCGATGTGGATTCCAGGAAGAGATTGCCCGCGCCGATGCCGGGTGCGCCAGTGATGCCGCGTGAGGCATTGCCGGTGGACTCCATGTTGAGCTTGCGCGCCATATAGGTGTTGAGCAGATAGCTCTTCAGCACGCCGCGCTCGACGATGACGGTGCGGCGCGTTGGCAAGCCTTCACCGTCGAAGGGCGCAGTACCGAAGCCGCCGATCATAGTGCCATCGTCAATGATGGTGAGCTCCGGGCTGGCGACCTGCTCGCCGAGCTTGCCGGCGAAGAACGACGACTGGTGATAGATGAGAGATCCGTTGGCGGCTTCGAAGATGTGGCCAACGATGGAGCGCGCGATCTCAGGCGAGAAGACGACGGGCACTTGCTGCGTGGGCACCGAGCGAGCGCCGAGCCGGCGTAGGGTGCGGCGTGCGGCTTCGGCGCCGATAGATTCCGGTGTTTCCAGTGCAGCCGAGGAACGTGCACTCGAATACCAGTAGTCGCGCTGCATCTGTCCATCGGGTGATTGCGCGATGGGGCTGGCGGAGATGGAGCAGATGGAGCGGCGATACTCGCCGACGAAGCCGCGCGAGTTGGCGAGGATCTTGTGGCCAGCGCCGCAGTCGAAAGAGCCGCCGCGGGAGTTGGTGATGCGCGCATCAGCGGCGAAGCACGCCGCATCGGCGCGGCGCGCGAGCGCGATGCGATCAGCAGCGGGCAGGTCAGCGACGTCGTTAGAGTGGAGACGCAGATCGCCCTGGATCTGGCCGAAGCTG
>JAZKBC010000085.1:0-1510 GCA_040388825.1 Acidobacteriota bacterium
CGCCGTCCGGACGTGGCCGCTGCGGAGCGTCGTGCGGCCGCCGCGAATGAACAGATCGGGATCGCCATCGCCGCCTATTATCCCCAACTCAACATCACCGGCACTGGCGGATTCGAGTCCTCGCGGCCCGGCAATGTCTTCCAGGGCCCCAGCGCACTGTGGGCACTCGGCGGATCGGCAACTGAGCTTCTCTTCGATGCAGGCCGGCGTCACGCGCTTACCGTAGAGGCACGCGCCGCATACGATGCCGAAGTCGCAAACTACCGCCAGACGGTTCTCCAGTCCTTTCAGGATGTCGAGGACCAGCTCGCCGCATTGAGCATCCTCAACCAGGAGGCTGCGGCACAGCAGCTGACAGTCGCCGACGCGGAGCGCTCGCTGCAGATCTCCACAAACCAGTACAAGGGAGGGCTCACCACCTACCTCCAGGTGATCACAGCGCAAGCCATTGAGTTGAGCAATCGACGCACCGCCGCGGACATCACCACGCGCCAATTCGCTGCCAGCGTGCAGTTGGTGAAGGCGCTTGGCGGAGGCTGGGACAATACCCAGCTGCCGCATCCGTAACGGCTCTAGTTGTTTTGCGGCGCAACCGGGTGCAGCGGCAGCGGATCTGTAGCGAAGACCTGCTCGGCTTTCGCTGCTCCCACGGCGTAAAGGACAAAACGACGATCCGTGTCATTGCGCTGCTCAAAGAGCAGGTTGGCGCGGCCATCGCCACGCGGATCGACCGCATCGACGAGCTTCATGCGCGGTGTCACGTCCAGATGCGTGTCATCCGTAATGGAGTGCCAGAGCACCTGGATCTTGCCGTAGATATCCTGCAGCGCGATCACCGCGATGGAGCGCGTTCCTGAAGCTTCATGCGCCGTCAGCACGAGAGTTGCACCGCCGCCGTACGTAAGCGCAAAGGAGTTGAAGTGAACATCGGTCAGCGGGGACGCCGGTTCCAGCGGTTTCGCCTTCTTTTGTCGCGCAGCTTTGTGAGGTGCCGGCTTGTGAGCCGTGGTGGGGTGTGGTTTCTCAGTCGGCGTCGCGGCAGTGCTCGCGGACGCCGGCGTCGTCTGGGCCAGCAATTGCACCGCCTGCGACTCCAGATCCTTCTGCGCATTCGCAGCATCCTGTGGGCTGCCCCAGTCGTACGCGAATGACTGGGTTCCCACGTTTCCCGAGTCCGACACGGCGACGGTTTGCCCCATCGCCACGGGTGTCAACTCCAACGCCTTTGGCGCGTTCTTCAAATCCGCGGGAATGTCATGAGAGAGTCGCGCCTCAGCTTGGGACGGTCTGGATCAACCGGCACCGCAGGGGCCTGAGCCTTGTCTGAGGTTTTATCCGAAGATGCAGAGCCAGTGCCCGTACCGCCAGCGCTACTGGAGCTCTGATCGCGCCGCACAAAGTGCGGTTTATCTTCATCACCGGATTTATCTCGCACCACGGTTGGCGGATTGCGCGACGGGTGCAGCTTCTTTGGCGGCGGGGGCACATAGGGCTTCCAATCGCCGAAGCC
>JAZKBC010000086.1:0-8842 GCA_040388825.1 Acidobacteriota bacterium
CTTGCACTTGCACTTGCTTTTCTTGCTTGTCATCCTCGGAGAGGACCTGCTTCACCCGAACCACCACCAAAACCTACCGCCGATACTGCTCCTCGCTCACCTGCTCCATCCACTCCACCACCTTCCCATCCTTCCGCTCCTGCACCGCGATGTGCGTCATCGCGGTCGTCGCAGTCGCCCCATGCCAATGCTTCTCTTCCGGAGCAAACCAAACCACATCCCCCGGCCGAATCTCCTCCACCTCACCACCCTCGCGACAAGCCCACCCACACCCAGCCGTCACAATCAGAGTCTGTCCCAGCGGATGCGTATGCCAGGCCGTCCGCGCCCCCGGCTCAAACGTCACACTAGCTCCCACCACCAGCGCCGGATCCGGAGCCGTAAACAGCGGATCAATCCGCACCACGCCGGTGAACCACTCCGCCGGCCCTTTACCCGAAGCCTTCGTCCCAACCCTCTGAATCTCCATGCCAGCGATTCTACGCCGCACTCTACTCCCTACTCCCTATTCCCTACTCCCTTGCACTCACCCCCACCACCGTCTACGCTTACCCTCAATGCCCCTGCTGCCCACATCCCGGCCCGACGCCCCGCACCTCTCGCACCTCACGCCACGCGCGGCCATCCCCGGCGGCAGCTTCGAAGTCTTCGGCACCGAGCTCCTCGTCACCACCAACGACGGCCCGCAGCTCCCCTCCCCCTTCTTCGGCGAAATCCCCGCCTCGCTCGATCTCGCCCGCCCCACCCGCGCCCTCATCCGAGTCCCCGACGGCGCCATCTCCTCCGACCTCGTCTTGAAGCGCTTCGGAGCCGAGAGCAATCCGCTCCACGCCTCCATCGGCGTTCCGATGGCCGAAGACCTCCACCTCGTCTCCAACCCCGCCGTCGACTCCGAAGGCAATCTCGTCGCCATGGTCTCCGGCCCCCGCGGCGACCGCGTTCCCGTCTCCATCTTCCGCATCGCCCGCGATCTCCAGATCCGCCCCTTCGCCCACGACCTGCTCAACATCTCCGCCCTCGCCTTCGATCCCGACAACAATCTCTACGCCAGCTCCCGCGCCGAAGGCACCGTCTACCGCATCACTGCCGAAGGCGAAATCTCCACCTACGCCGAAGGCATGGGCATCGCCACCGGCCTCGCCTTCGACCCCAACGGCAACCTCTACGTCGGCGACCGCTCCGGCACCATCTTCAAGATCGCCCCCTCGCGCGAGATCTTCGTCTTCGCCACCCTTGAGCCCTCAGTCGCCGCCTACCATCTCGCCTTCCGCGACGACGGCGTCCTCCTCGTCACCGCTCCCACCACATCCAGCAACCAGAGCATTTACGCCATCGATCCCGACGGCGACACCACCGTCTTCTACCGCGGCCTCGGCCGCCCCCAGGGCATGGCCTTCGACGTCGACGGCAACCTCTACGTAGCCGCCTCACTCGAAGGCCGCCGCGGCATCGTCCGCCTCACCCCCGGCGGGGTCGCCGAGCTAACCGTCTCCGGCAACGATCTCGTAGGCCTCTGCTTCCTCGAAGACGGCTGCGCCGCCCTGGCCACCAACACCACCCTCTTCCACGCCGACCTCGGCATCCTCGGCCGCCCTCTGCTCTAGTCTCTCCACACCCATATCAAATTTGTCATCCTGAGCGCAGCCTCGCGCTTTTGCCTTACCGGATTAGAAGGGGCCTTTAGGCCCCTGTTACGGGCCAACCCAAAATCTGGGCTTTAGCCCCGGCCCAACCACGACGGCCTCGGGTCCACCAACTCCGTTCTCCCACAAGAACTAAACGCATACTCCCGCACATCCAAAACCAACCGCGCCCTCACCGGATTCTGCTCCACGTACCGCACCACCGCATCGTAATGCTCCCCATCCGTGATCCGCCGGTTATCAAAACTCCGCTCCCAAACGTCCATCTTGCTCTTCAATCGAAATGAAAACCCACCTTTCACAAACTGCACCACCTTTTCCAACGACACATCAGGCGCAGGTGTAAGGACCAGATGAACGTGGTCCGGCATCACCACAAACGCATGTAACTCAAATCGTCCCTTAGCCCGATAATCCTGCAACGTCGCAACAAACAAATCCGCATTGGCCGTCACCTGAAACAGACTTCTCCGCTGCGCGGTCACCGCGGTCAACAAAAACGTCCTCACTTCTTGCGGCGCAATTTTCATGCGCCCAGCATACAAAGCCCGGGCTGGAGCCTGGCAAAATGTCGCCCGCAACAGTAGGCTAAAGCCCGCTTCTAATCCGATTCGGGACCACCGCACTCCCGCCCGAACCTTTCCAACCACAACCCGTCTAACCCGCAACACACCATGCCTATCCGCCGCAGACTCGCGCTCTCATTCCTCTGTTGGCTCGGCGGATGCCTCTGCATGCCGCTCATGCTCAATCTTCTTAGCTGCGGCTTCATCATGCTCGACTGCTGGGTCCCACGCGATCCCCTCGGCCGCACCATCAGCTTCCTCATGCCCATGATCTTCGCAGTCCCCGGTTATCTCGTGGCCATCCCCACGCTCATCCTTCCGGACAACACATTGAGACGCCGCTCCAAACTGAATCTCCTCATAGGCTTCGCTCTCGGTCCACTCACCCTCGTCATCGACACGCTCGCGTTCTCGATCCGCCACCCCCGCGTACTACATGATCTCTTCCCTGACACTTGGCTTTGGGAAGTCTTCGGACTCGCCACCGCCGCCGTCACCGCCGTCTACCTCTACCTCATCACCCCTCCCACCCAGCGCCGCAAGCATTAAACTAAAACCATGCCCCACGCCCTCTTCCGCCTCATCACTCCCGCGGAAGCCGAACTCCACGACCTTCGCCGCGCCCTCACCCGCGCCCGCCTCCATCTCGACGAGCGCGAGTGCGCCCTCGACGCCCGCCGCACGCACCTCCACAACTTCGAAGCCCGCTACATCCGCCAGGTCGGCGTCCTCTACCGCCAGCTCGACGAGTGGGAAGAGCGCATCGCCGAGCTCAAAGTCGCCCACGAATCCCCCGAAGAAACCGCCCGCCTCCTCCTCGAAGCCGAGCTCCGCAAATTAGCCGGCCCCGAACCCGAAGAAGAACCCGAGCCCGAGCCTCTCACCGCCGACGAACAAGCCGCCCACCTTGCCCTCAAGCAACTCTTCCGCGAGCTCGCCCGCCTCATCCACCCTGACCACGCCTACGACGCAGCCGACGAGCGCCGCCGCACCCGCCTCATGGCCCAGGCCAACGACGCCTACCGTCGCGACGACCCCGCCACCCTCCGCCGCCTCCTCCACGGCTACGACCCCCTCCACCCTCCCACCAACCGCGAACAACTCGCCGCCGAGCTAACCCGCGTCACCCAGCAACTCCATCAAGTCCACTCCGACATCACCCTCGTCGAACAAACTCTCGCCGAACTGCAAGCCTCCGAGATGTCCCAGCTCGAACAAGCCGTGATCCTCGCCGCGCAAGAAGGCCGCGACCTCCTCGCCGAGATGGCCGCCCGCGTCAAAGGCCGCCTCGGCATCGCCATGCGCACCTACGACCTCGACCTCAGCCGCATCAAGCGGCCCAACCGCGGCATCACCGTCGAAGAAGCCATCGCCATCGAACTCCGTCCCCGCTTCGGCCGAAAATCCCCCACCCGCTAACACTTCCGTTCGCTCTTTCCACCGCACACATCGCAACCGCGAAAGCTATCATCAAACACACGACATGCTAGCCGAAATCATCGCCGTCGGTTCCGAGATGCTCACACCGCATCGCCAGGACACCAACTCCCTCCACCTCACCGCCGGCCTCAACGACCTCGGCGTCACCGTCGCCTTCAAAACCATCGTCGGCGACAACCGCCAGCACCTCACCGACGCCATCCGCATCGCGCTCTCGCGCATCGACATCCTCATCCTCTCCGGCGGCCTCGGCCCCACCGAAGACGACCTCACCCGCGAGTGCACCGCCGAAGCCCTGCACATCGAGCTCCATCGCGACCCCACCCAGCTTCACTACCTCGAGCAGCGCTTCGCCTCCCGCAAGATGTCGATGCCGCCCAACAACCAGCGCCAGGCCGACGTCCTCGCCGGCGCCATCGTTCTCCCCAACAAGAACGGCTCCGCCCCCGGCCAGTGGCTCGACACCACTTACCCCAGCATCGAAGGCCCGCTCCACCGCAAGCTCATCATCCTTCTCCCCGGCCCGCCCAAAGAGCTCAAGCCGCTCTTCGACGAAGAGTGCAAGCCCCGCCTCCAGGTCGTTCTCCCGCCGCGTCACTTCGCCTCCCGAGTCCTCCGCATGGCGCTCATCCCGGAGTCGCAGGTCGACGCCCGCACCGCGCCTATCTACCAGCAGTTCCCCGACGTCGAAACCACCATCCTCGCCGGCTCCGGAGAAATCCAGCTTCACTTCCGCTCCGTCAAACCCACCCTCGCCGAAGCCCAGGCCCGCGTCGACCAGGTCGCCGACCTCGTCGCCCGCGAAATGGGCGAAGACGTCTTCTCGCTCCACGGCGAATCCCTCGAAGAGATCGTCCTACTCATGATGGGCATGCGCGACCTCAAGCTCGCCGTCGCCGAAAGCTGCACCGGCGGCCTGCTCTCCCAGCGCCTCACCGCCATCCCCAACGCCTCACGCAGCTTCCACGGCGGCGTCATCGTGTACGCCAGCGAACAGAAAACCATCCTCGCCAACGTCCCCTGGGAGCTCATCCAGCAAAAGGGAGCCGTCAGTCCCGAAGTCGCCCGCGCCCTCGCCGACGGCATCCGCCAGCGCACCGGCTGCTCCCTCGGTCTCAGCATCACCGGCATCGCCGGTCCTCCCCTCACCGAAGGCCCCGACGCCAACAAGCCCGTAGGCCTGGTCTTCATCGGCCTCTCCGACGGCGAAGACACCCAAGTCAAACAGTTCCAGATCGCCGGCGACCGCGATCGCATCCGCCTCTGGTCCACCCAGTACGCCCTAGAAATGCTCCGCCGCAGCCTGCTCTAAACCCGCAGCCCACCAACCCCCGGCACGGTCAAAGGCACTGCCGCGCGAAGCAGCTTCCATCACACTTCCCATAACGCTGACGACAAGCCGACATGTCGGCACTTATAGTCCAAGATGTATGGGCCGCTTTGTACATGTTCGAAAGTTTTAGCATTCTCTCGGAACATATCCGACAGTCGCACACTGGCATCAAACCGTCGGACAGGTTGTACTGCTCAAGCCATGTCTTCTCGCAGATCGAAGTCAGACTCAGCGGGCAGTTCGACCATCTGTGACTCTCCGCTAAAGCCAAAGTCAGGAGACTTGGTAAGCCCGTGTCTGACGATGGTAAGCGGGGCCGACAAGGTGAGTGGCTTTCCATCACGCAACACGCTGAAGCGCAACGGCGTGCCCACAGGAAATCGAGGTATCAAGATATCGCTGCGGCGAACCTGCCCCGTGTGTCTGCCGTTAACGTTTAGCAGAAGGTCATCCTTCTGAAGGCCAGCAGTCGCGGCGGCTGTGTTGTCGCGTATGGACGCGATCTTTACAGCCATAACCCAGCGCTTCAAGGGCTGGTGTAACGTCTCCGTCGTCAGCTCCACCTCCGCAGGCTCCATGGTGGCACCCCATCGGGGCACGTTTCCTTTCAGTAGGCCTGCTGAGCGAATGACGGGGCCGCTGACATAGTGGAGCGCTCCATTGCGCACAAACTCGACATTTACGTTCAAGCCGGTAGTGCGCGCGTTGAAGATTGCGTTCAGCTTCTCCGCGCCGTCGGTTCGCTGGCCATCCATCGCGATGATGACATCACCCGGCATCAGGGCCAGGACCTCCGCGGTAAAGTCCTGCAGCAGGCTAACCTTCCGAAACATGCTGCCTACAGTCAATATCCGTACGCCTTTGTACTTGCCGGCCTCCAGCGCCAGCGGTTGGTTGTGCGCCGCAGATGTGACGATCGGAGGGACGGCTGAAGGCACTTCCACGGAAGTGTTCTGCGCGCGGAGCGCAACACTCCACAATAAAACGGCACACAACAGGACACGACGCATCGCGGAGGTGTTCATGATCTCTTTGCCATTGCAGGAATTTGGACTTCGCGGTGCAACGATTATAGGCGTTACTCCGCCAACTGTTAGCGCCTTGCGATAGAGCGGTGTTGTACGGTGGGTTACCGGCTTGTGGCCGGAGGCTCCAATCCCCGAGGCGATCAAGCCCTTCCTGACAGCAAAGAACATGGTTGCAAGCACTGCCGGACTCAGGGCGGGGGGACCTAGGACTCTGAGACAGTAACCATAAACGCCGTTCCCTCACCCAACCCCATCCGCCGCACCCCACCCCCGTCTCCCCTCTTGCTACACTCAACTCCAGCCGCCATGCTCCTCTGGATCTCCATCCTCACGCTCGCCTACCTCCTCGGCTCCATCCCCTTTGGTCTGGTCCTCGTCTTCGTCGTCCGCCGCCAGGACGTCCGCACCACCGGCAGCGGCAACATCGGCGCCACCAACGTCGCCCGCTCCGGCGGCAAGACCCTCGGCCTCCTCACCCTCGTGCTCGACGCCCTCAAAGGCTACGTCGCCGTCCTCATCGCGATGCACTTCGCTCCGTCCATCGCCAACGCTCCCTCCACTCTCGCCATCGCCGCCGCTATCGCCGCGGTCCTCGGCCACGTCTTCCCCGTCTGGCTCAAGTTCAAGGGCGGCAAAGGCATCGCCACCGCTCTCGGAGTCTTCCTCGCCCTCGCTCCCTGGGTCGCGCTCTCCTCGCTCGCCGTCTTCATCGTCATCGTCGCCCTCACGCGCTACGTCTCGCTGGCCTCCATCATCGCGGCCATCTCCATCCCGTTCTTCGCTCTCTTCCTCGCGCACCCCCACAACCGCGAACTCCTCCTCGGCCTCAGCACGATCTCCATCATCGGCATCGCCAAACACCACGCCAACATCCAACGCCTCATGAGTGGAACCGAAAGCAAATTCGGCAGCTCCAAACCCTCTCCCGCGGACTCGCCCTCATGAGCCGCATCGCCGTCCTCGGAGCCGGAGCCTGGGGCACAGCCCTCACCCTCTCGCTCGCCCGCCGCGACGGCCACGACCTCACCCTCTGGGCCCACCGCCCCGAGCACGCCGCCCAGCTCCGCGAAACCGGCGAGAACACCGCGTACCTCCCCGGCTTCATCGTTCCCGCCGGCGTTCAAATCACCTCCACGCTTGGCGAAGCAATCGCAGACGCCGACATCATCCTCTGCGTCACCCCATCGCAGGCGCTCCGCTCCGTCATGCAGCAAATCGCTCCTTCACTCGACCCCACGCAGGTCCTGCTCTCCGCCTCCAAGGGCCTCGAAGAAAAAAGCTTCCTCCGCATGTCCCAGGTCATGTGCGAGTTCGCTCCCGACAACCCCATGGGCGCTCTCGGCGGTCCGGCCTTCGCGCAGGAAGTCGCCTCCGCCATGCCCACCGCCATCACCATCGCCACTGAAAGCATGCCCATCGGCAAAGCCCTGCAGGATGCCTTCAGCTCCTCCTCGCTCCGCGTCTACCGCAACGCCGACGTCCCCGGCACCGAGCTCGGCGGCGCCCTCAAAAACGTCATCGCTCTCGCCGCCGGTGTAGTCACCGGCCTCGAACTCGGCTCCAACGCCACCGCCGCTCTCATCACCCGCGGCATCGCCGAAATCACTCGCCTCTCCGTCGCCTGCGGTGGCCGCCGCGACACCCTCACCGGCCTCTCCGGTCTCGGCGACCTCATCCTCACCTGCACCGGCGGCCTCTCCCGCAACCGCACCGTAGGCATCGAGCTAGGCCGCGGCCGCCAGCTCCCCGAAATCCTCGAATCCCTCAACGGCAAAGTCGCCGAAGGCGTCCGCTCCACCACCGCAGCCCTCGGACTCGCCGCCCGCTACGGTGTCGAGATGCCCATCACCGAGCAGATGTCCGCCATCCTCCACCACAACAAAGCCCCCCGCGACGCCATCCGCGACCTAATGTCCCGCCCCGGCCGCACCGAGTAGCGCCAAAATAATCTGAAACCCATCCGCACCATCCCCGTCCCATCTGTCGGTTGACGAACGCACGCCCCAAACCAGCGGGCGCTTCCCTCGGGCCCTTCTCCAAAAAATCCAGCGCACCCTCCCGCCGCAACTCACTCGCGGCCACGCACCGCCTTGCGCTCAACAACGAGGTCCACCATGTCGAAGCTCCTCCCCGCGCTTCTCCTCACCCTCGCCCTCACCGGCTGCACTGCCGGAACCAACACCACCTCCACGCCCATCACCACCACAACAACGACCACCACCACCATCCCCAACCTCCAGTCCTACGCCGACTCCACCGGCACCCTCGCCACCTACACCACCGCCGGCTCCATCGACCTCACCAACCCCTTCTTCCAACCTCTCGGCACCAACACCCGCACCTGCCAAACCTGCCACCAGCTTGATCAGAGCATGAGCATCAACGCTACAAAGACCGCCGCCCTCTTCACCTCCACCAACGGCGCCGATCCTCTCTTCAACGCCATCGACGGCGCCAACTGCCCCACCGTCGCCACCGGCAACGCCGCCGGCCACTCCCTCATCACCGGCAACGGACTCATCCGCGTCGCCGTCACTCTCCCCGCAACCGCGCAGTTCACCATCACCACCCTCAACGACCCCTACGGCTGCGCCACCACGCTCTCCTCCACCGGCCAGCAGATCGTCTCCGTCTACCGCCGCCCACTGCCGGTAAGCTCCCTCCTCTTCCTCTCCGACGTCATGTGGGACACCCGCGAATCCGTCTCCGCGCTCAACTCCCCGCTCACCTGCGCCCAGAACCTCAACACCGACCTCACCGCCCAAATGCTCTCCGCAATCTTCACGCACGAACAGGGCACCGCTACTCCCACCACCGCCCAAACCAACGCCA
>JAZKBC010000086.1:8852-16442 GCA_040388825.1 Acidobacteriota bacterium
CGCAGTCCACCGACACCGCCGCCGGCTCTCTCTCCGTCAACGGCGCCACCGCCGGCCCCACCAACCTCGCCGCCTCACCCTACTCCCCCGGCACCAACGACCCCTTCGGCGGCAACCCCACCAACGCCACCTTCACCCCCGCCAGCTTCACTCTCTTCTCCGCCTGGACAAACTCCACCAACCCCGCGCAGGCCTCCATCGCCCGTGGCGAAAACATCTTCAACACCGCTCCCATGAACCTCGCCGGAACCCCCGGCCTCCCTCCCGCAATCCCCGGCCAGGCCGCGCCCAACACCTGCACCACCTGCCACGACACCCCCAACGTCGGCAGCCACTCCCTCCCCGTCCCCATGGACACCGGCATCTCCCACAACCCCGCCCAGGAGACCGACAACAACGTCCTCGCCGGCCTCAACCAGCTCTCCACCCCCACGCTCCCCATCTATCAAATCACCGGCTGCCGCGTCGCCGGCGTCGCCACCACCTTCTACACCACCGACCCCGGCAAGGGCCTCTTCACCGGCCAGTGCGCCGACCTGAACCGCATGAAGATCCCCTCCCTCCGCGCGCTAGCCTCCCGCGCCCCCTACTTCCACAACGGCTCCGCCCCCTCCATCGCCGCGGTAGTCAACTTCTACAACGCCCGCTTCCGCATGAACCTCAACCAGAACCAGAAGACCGACCTAATCAACTTCCTCAACGCCCTCTAGCTCGCTCTCTTGCCTTTCCCGTTTGTCATCCCGTAGGGATCTGCAGTTGCACTTGCTCTTGCACTTGCTCTTGCACTTGCACTTGCACTTGAACTTGCAGTTGCACTTGCACTTGCACTTGCTTTTCTTGCTTGTCATCCTCGGAGAGGACCTGCTGTTGAACTTGCTGTTGCCTCTCCTATTCCCTATTCCCTACTCCCTACTCCCTGCTTTTCCCCACCTACGTAAATTTCCGTTGACATCTACGTAACCCTCCGTATACAGTCTCCAACATGAGCACCAAACCCCTCCCCAAGCCCACCGAGTTCGAACTCGATCTCCTCCGCGCTCTCTGGGCTCGCCAATCCGCAACCGTCCGCGAGCTCCACGACGACCTCAACCGCACCCGCCCCCTCGGCTACACCACGGTCCTCAAAACGCTGCAGATCATGACCGAAAAAGGTCTCGTCCAGCGCGTCGAAGCCGGCAAGGCCCACATCTACACCCCCACGGCCACCCAGCAGCAGACCCAGCACCAGCTCATCCTCGATCTCTCCGAGCGCCTCTTCGCCGGTTCCGCCGCCCAGCTCGCCATGCAGGCCCTCAGCATGCACGCCGCCAGTTCCACCGAGTTGGACGAGATCCGCACCCTCATCGAGAAATCCGTCACAAAATCGCAATCCGTCACAAAGTCTGCTACCAAACCCAGCTAACCGCGTCCAAATACCCTCACCGTAACAAGCAATCTCAGGAGCAGCGATGAATCCCTCCCTCATCTCCCTCGGCTGGACCCTCCTCCATCTCGGTTGGCAGGCCGTCGGCGTCGCCCTCATCTACCGTGGCGTCGACCTCCTCCTTCCCCGCGACCGCAACCACCTCCGCTACGTCGCCGGCCTCGTCGCTCTGATCGGTCTGCTCGTCATCTCCGGCCTTACCTTCGCGCATGAGATGTCCGCCCCCCGCGACATCGCTGCGGCCGTCGCTCCCGTCGCCGCCGCTCCCATCGCCACCGCCGGCGCTGCAGCTCTGCCGGCCTGGAACCTCGCCCGCCTCTTGCCCTGGCTCGACGCCCTCTGGCTCTGCGGCGTTCTCGCCTTCTCCTTCCGCGCCATCGGCGGATGGTTCCTCCTCCAGCGCCTCACCGCGTCTCCCTCGGCTCCCATCCCGTCAGCTCTTTCGGCCCGCTTCAACCGCCTCACGCAGAAGCTCAACCTCCGCCGCCCGGTCACGCTCAAGCTCCTCGAGCACGCCACCAGCCCCTTCGCCGCTGGAGTTTTCCGCAGCGTTGTCTACCTCCCCGTCTCTGCCCTCGCCGCTCTCTCGCCCGATCAGCTCGACACCATCCTCGCCCACGAGCTCGCCCACGTCCGCCGCGCCGACTTCCTCGTCAACATCCTCCAGACCGCCATCGAAACCCTCTTCTTCTTCCACCCCGCCGTCTGGTGGATCAGCTCCAAGGTCCGCGAGCAGCGCGAGCTCTGCTGCGACGACCTCGCCATCGCCGCCTGTGCCGACCCGGTTCTCTACGCCACTGCATTGCTGGCACTCGAAGAACAGCGCGGCCTCCGCCTCACCCCCGCCATGGCCCTCGACGGCAACACCTCGCGCACCGCTCTGCTCAGCCGCATAGCCCGCATCCTCAATCAGCCGGACGGATCCTTCCGCCGCGAACCGCGCTCCAGCGCCGCTTCGCTCTCCGCCCTCACCGCGGTCCTCGCGGCCTCGCTCTTCTTCCTCCCCACCCCGGCCAGCTCCACCGTCAAGGCTCCGTCGATCCAACCCGAGAGCCTCACCACCAGCCCGGTGCAGCTCGCCTCCATCGACGTACTCGATCTCCCCCGCTTCCATCACCAACCCATCCAGCCCGCTCTTCAAACACCCCCGCCCCAACCCTTGAAGGGAACGAGTTCCACCCCATCCACCAGTGCCTCCCAGAAACAAGGAGCCCCCGAGGGAACCTCCACTACGGCACCCAAACAACAAATCATCCTCGACTCCAAGAAACACGCCTGTCACCACGCGCTCAATAACGTGGACACCCACAACGTGGAGCTCGCACAGAACGACGTCCACATCCTCACCAACACCAACGTCTCGCCCATGACCCTGGTCATCAATACATCCGGCCACGCCAACCGCCTCATCCATCTCCTCGTCTCGAAGAACATGGTCCGCGCCGTCAACGTGCAGGTCCAGACCAATACCAGCGTCAATACCCAGGTCAATCCAAACCCCGACCCCCATCCAGACCCACATCCAGATCCCCACCCGAACCCGCAGCCCCAGGTTCACTCCAGCCACCACTCCAGCCACTCCTTCGCCCCGATGGCGCCAATCGCTCCCATCGCTCCCGATGCACCGGCTGCAGCGTTCGCCCCCATGGCCCCCATTGCCCCCATCGCCCCCGTTGCCCCTGAGCCCCCATCCGCCCGGGCTCCCATGACTCCCCGCGCCCCGGCCGCTCCACGCGCCCCTCATGCTCCGGCCGCTCCCCGTGCTCCGCAGCCGCCTCCCGCTGTAGCTGCTCCGGCTGCACCCGCAGCCCCAGCCGCTCCTGCGGCTCCTGCGGCTCCCGCAGCACCCGAGCAGTCCTTCACCATCACCCCAGATCTCGCCCCTGAGACCAGCATCTCCGCAGTCCCGCAGCACTCCAACCGCGTCTGCCTGGTCACCTACCGCGCCCGCCACCCCCACCCCCACCACACCTCCTAGCGCCGGGTGCCCCATTCATGACAGCACTTGGTCATGAGTGGGCCGCCCCTGCTGCCCGCGCTCACCCTGCCATCCCCAAAAACCTGTCAAGCCCCCAACCCGGGGAAAATCACCATAACCCCTGTAAACACTGGCGATTTCTCCTCAACAATGTTGGCCCACTTGGTGTATCCCACGCTCTACAATAGAAGCAGGGATAGATGAAGGCTTCGTCTCGGCTCAGCCCAACCCTTCCAACCCGCCCCGAAAACTCCAATAACCTCTTTGGAATGAAATACTTGACAGGTAACCCCTTTAGAATGAAAGGCGTAGCGCAGATCCCCGTCTGCAACCCCAACAAACCAAGCCACTTAGCCCCGGGCAACAGATGAGGGGGAGGGGGGAGGGGTCTCCCCGCCTCAAGCTCCACTAAACTAGAAACAATGGCCTTCTCCCTCTTCGGCAAGCGCGACAAAGACAACGAACCCGCATCGACTCTTGAAACGGTTGAGCAGCCCCGCGGCTTCTTCGACCGCATGAAGCAGGCGGTCACCCGCACCCGCGAGTCACTCGCCGAATCCATCTCCTCCGTCGTCGCTCTCACCCGCGAAGTCGACGAGGCCAACCTCGACGACCTCGAGTTCGCTCTCCTCGCCTCCGACATCGGCGCCGCAACCACCAACGACATCATCATGCGGCTCCGCGACCGCGCCCTCCGCCAGGGCATCTCCGACGGCGCCGAGCTCAAGCGCCTCCTCAAAGCCGAAATCCTCCGCATCCTCGCCGCGGTCGACCAGCCCATCACCCACGCCGCCGCTCCACCTGAAGTCATCATGATGGTCGGCGTCAACGGCACCGGAAAAACCACCACCACCGGCAAGCTCGCCGCGCTCTACCGCCGCGAGAATAAATCCGTCCTGCTCTGCGCCGCCGACACTTTCCGCGCCGCCGCCATCGAGCAGCTCGAAGTCTGGTCCCAGCGCTCCGGCGTCGACCTCATCAAGACCAAACAAGGCGGCGACCCCTCAGCCGCGCTCTTTGACGCCGCCACAGCGGCGAAGGCACGTTCGACGGACATCCTCGTCGTCGACACCGCCGGCCGCCTCCACACCAAGACCGACCTCATGAAAGAGCTCGACAAAATGCGCCGCACCGCCGAGAAGATCATCCCCGGCGCACCGCACCAAACATTACTAGTAATCGACGCAACCACCGGACAAAACGGCCTGCAACAAGCCCGCCTCTTCACCGAAGCCGCCCACGTCACCGGCATCGTCCTCACCAAGCTCGACGGCACAGCCAAAGGCGGAATCGTAGTAGCCATAGCCCACGACCTCGGCCTCCCCGTCCGCTACGCCGGAGTCGGAGAAAAAATCGACGACCTCATTCCCTTCGACGCCAACACCTTCGTCGACTCGCTACTCGATTAGATTCCGATCCAAGGATCCCGCAAATACCCGCTGATCCTCACATCTTCCGCCTCACCATGCGGAAGCACCGACCGCTGCGCCCGCACCAACCGTTCCTGCACCACGTAAGGCGAAGGCAAACCCTCCGCAAACGGCACAGCATCCAGTCCCAGTTCCGCCTCGGCGTAGTAAAGCACCACCTTATCCACCAGATCCTCGCGCAGAAACGCTCCATTCACTGCCGAACCCGCTTCCACCAGCACGCTCGTCAAGTCGCGCTCGGCAAACTCTTCCAGCAGAGCCGGCAAATCCAGCCGTCTATCCACCGCCGGCAACCGCAGCACCTCAGCCCCAAACGTTCGCAGCTCAGTTTCCCGAGCTCGCGAAGCCGTGGTCGAAGTCACAATCATCAGGTCTTCCGCCGCCGAAGCCATCAGCTCCGAATCCAGCGGAGTTCGCAGGTTGCTGTCCAGCACCACCCGCAACAACGGCCTGCGCCGGTCCAGACCGCTGCGATCCGTCATCAGCGGATCGTCGGCCAGCACCGTTCCCACGCCGGACACAATCACGTCCGCCGCATGCCGCAGCAGTTGCACATCCTCGCGAGCCGCTTCACCGCTCAGCCAGAAAGGAGCTCTCCGCTTCCGCGCACTCGGCGGAGGCGCAATCATCCCATCCACGCTCACCGCAGCCTTCAGCGTCACCAGCGGACGATGCACCTGGATGAACCGCGCAAACGGATCGTTCAGCGCACGCGCCCGCTCAGCCACATCCGACTCGGCCTCCAGCAGCACCACCTCAACACCTGCAGCCCGCAGCTTCTCCAGCCCCTTGCCGCGCACCGCGGGATTCGGATCAACAGTCGCCACCACGCAGCGCTCGATGCCCGCCATGATCAGCGCATCCGCGCAAGGCCCGGTGCGTCCATGGTGCGAGCAAGGCTCCAGCGTCACGTATGCCGTCGCGCCCAGCACGTCGCGATCCATCAGCGACGCCTGCTTCAGCGCCACGATCTCCGCGTGGTCGAACTTCTCGTACAGATGCGCGCCTTCGCCCAGCACCACATTGCCCTTGGCCACCACGCAACCCACCGTCGGATTCGGCGAGGCCATCCCTTTCGCCAGCTCAGCCAGCTCGAGCGCGCGTTCCATCCACTTCAAATCGTTCTTTACCAATCCCATGCAGTTCCAGCATATCGCTCATGCACAGGCTCCACATCGCCCGCAACTCATCCGCGAAACCACACGTAATAACACTCACGTGTTGCTTCCTACATCGAACTCGCCAGCTTCCACGCTGTACAAACTACGCTCGACACGCTCTCTTGTTACCCTAGAGATATGTTCACCGGCATCGTCCAGGCCACCGGCACCGTCCTCTCCATCAAGCCCACCGCGGGAGCGGTGCGCATCACCGTCGCTGCACCGCAGTTCGCCGGCCAATGGAACGTCGGCGACTCCATCGCGGTCAACGGCACCTGCCTCACCGCCCTCGAAGTCGCCGACATCTCCGAGCCGCATCCCGGGCGCTTCGCCGCCGATCTCGCCGCCGAAACCCTCGCCCGCACCACGCTCGGTGAACTCCAGCCCGGATCTCTCGTCAACCTCGAATTCCCCACGCAGGCCGGCGCTCCCCTCGGCGGACACGTCGTCCAGGGCCACGTCGACGGCACCGCAACGCTCGTCTCTCTGGTCCCTCTGCATCCCGCCGACCTCGACCAGACCGACTGGCGCCTGACGCTCGACCTTCCCCACTCGCTCGCGCACCAGGTCATCTCGCAGGGCTCCATCACCGTCGACGGCATCTCGCTCACCGTAGCCGCCATCCACGACGAGCCCAACGTCTTCATCGTCGAGATCGCCGTCATCCCGCACACGTACCGCGCCACCAACCTGCGCACACTGCTCTCCGGCGCAAAGGTCAACATCGAAACCGACGTCCTCTCCAAGTACTCCGAACGCCGCGCCCTCTTCGGCCTCGAATCGACGCCAGCCTCCAACGCTGAGCCCACACCGATCACGGTCCCTTATCTACTCGCTAACGGCTACTGAGTCGTCACTTCGAACGTCTACTGGACATCGTGAGACCCTCAACGTTCCAGCGAACTCTCGCCCTCGCCGCTCTCTCGCTGTCCGCGACCGCACTCGCTCAGACGCCAGACAAGCCCGCAGCAACGCCCAGCTTTGAAGTCGCCGTCATCCGCGCCAACCCCACCGCGCTCCCCGAGCAAGGCCAGTGGAGCCTGCCCAATACCGGAAACTTCAAGGCCACCGCGCTCCCGCTCACCCTGCTGATCCACCTCGCCTACGACATCGACACCAGGCAGATCGCCAACCAGCCAAAGTGGCTCACCACGAAGCTCTTCGACGTAGCGGCGCAGCCCGAGTCCGGCATCAAGCTCTCCCGCGAAGAGCTCCGTCCGCGCCTGCAGAACCTGCTCCGGCAGCGCTTCCACCTCGTCGTCCACCACGAGACCCGAGACGTCGCCGGCTATGCGCTCGTCGCCGCCAAACACGGCGCCAAACTCCAGCCCACGACGCACCCCGAGAAGTTCCACGGCTTCCGCTCCGAGGTCCACGCCGGAAAGATCAGCGGCTTCAACTGGACCCCTGACGACCTGGCCGCGATGATCACTTCGGTCATCGACCATCCCGTAGTCAATCGCACGGGCCTCACCGGCAGCTACGATATCGACCTCAGCTACGCACCCGATATCGTCACCGACTCGCCGCTGCCACCGCTCTTCAGCGCCATCGACGAAACCCTCGCGCATCATGCGCTTTTCCTCGAGCATCTTGGCG
>JAZKBC010000086.1:16452-31233 GCA_040388825.1 Acidobacteriota bacterium
CGGCCTCCGCCTCGTCGCGCAGAAGGTCCCCACAGACTTCCTCGTCATCGACAGCGTCGACGAAACGCCAACCGAGAACTAGCGCCCAGGACGTCCGCGACTCCGGCGGCACGTGTATTCGAGCGTCAGTTGATGTACGCCCGCGACAGCCGCGCTCTCCGGGTCGAACGCCACGTAGTTATCGACGAGCCAGGGCTTCCCCGCTCGCGTCCCCGCGATGTGGCTCATGTCGAACCCATCGTGGCAGTAGCCATAAAGGACAAATCCGCCCGTGAAGTAGTAGCTCGCGTATGCCTGCCACGGTGTCAGCCTCCGCTGCCCGGTACGAATTTCTGCTGTCAGGGGATGATCTCCCGGGCGATAGTCGGTGTGCATGATCACGCGATAAAGCCGTAGCTGCGGGTCGATCCGTTCTTGCGAATAGTCAGGAAAGGGAGGTTTCGGCTGGCAATCGTTGTCCAGTTTGAGCGATTTCACGTCCATATAGAGTTCCGCCGAGTAGTAGCCCGTTCCGGGTATTCCCAAAGGCCCGCGAACGGTCACCGCACAGCCTCGCGCGATCGCAAATCCCTTGGCATGGGTGGGAGCAAACGCGCCATCCGTATCCACCAGCTCGATAATCTTTTTGCCGCAGATAGGCCTGGCAACCTCCAGCGCGAACCACTGCCGAAGGTCGTCGTGATAGCGGAGCGTGCCCTGAAGGGTCTGCGGCGCTGAGTCTATAAGCGGGCCGGCGGGGTCTGCACGCGGGCAATCCTGCGCACGACTCCGTGCTCCACTCAGCAGCAACAACGCAACGGTAATCGCGACCGCAGATCGCATGCGAAAGATGTATCACAAGCTGCTGTAGAAACGCCTCAACAAATCGACACACCGATTCGACCGATACGCAGCATTCCCGCAGCGACACAGCCCTCATCACCTAACCCAGCTCGTCCACCATCCCCTGCATCTCGCTAGCCGCATGAGCATTGCCGGTCCGCGCACAAGCTGCCAGACCCTCCGCCAGCCGCGCCTTGGCCTCATCGATCCGCCCAGCCTTCACCAGCTCCTGCGCCGACATCTGGTACGCCGGTACATAATCCGGGTTGCGCTCGATGTTCTCCGCAAACTCCCGCAGAGCCTCATCCGCCCGGCCTTCAGCCGAATACGCCATCGCCAGCCCATAGCGGGCGAACGAGTCGCCCGGATTCTGCTTCAAAATCTCACTCAGCATCGCAATCTTGTCCATCTCAGTAGAATAAAGACATGAGCAGCAACCCGCATCCCGAACCACACGTTGCACCCCTCGCCCGCCCGGTCGCCGACTCCCAATCCGAGCGCAGCGAGATCATCTTTCCCGGCGACGCCAACGCCCTCGGCAACCTCTTCGGCGGCCGCCTGATGCAGTTCATCGACCTCACCGGAGCCATGGCCGCCAGCCGCCACGCCCGCGCCTATACCGTCACCGCGTCGATGGATCACCTCGACTTCGTCGCCCCCGTCCACATCGGCGACCTGCTCATCCTCAAGGCCAGCGTAAACCGCGCCTGGCGCACCTCGATGGAAGTCGGCGTGAAGTGCATGGTCGAAGACATCCGCCAGCAGAAGCTCCGCCACGTCTCCTCGGCCTACCTCACCTTCGTCGCCATGGACGCCACCGGCAAGGGTCTCGAAGTCCCCCAGGTGCTCCCCGAAACCGACCACCAGCGCCGCCGTTTCGAAGACGCCGGAAGACGCCGCGAGATGCGTTCCGGCGAAACATCCCGCAAGAAGGAACTCCGCGCGACACTTTCACCGGAATGGCACTTGTGACCAGAAACCGCATGACCAAGCTCACTTCACAGCTCGCGGTGGCAGCCCTTGCGCTCTCGCTCCACGCAGGCGCATGCGCGCAGGCGGTAACCCCCGACCCCGACCGCAACTTCATTGGTACCTGGTCAGGAACCATCCTGGTCGACCGTGACCACGACGCCTCGCCGGTCCACCTTACGATTACCGAAAAACCCGACGGCAGCGGCACGCTTTGGAGCTATGAGTTCGGGCTCCCCGGACAGAAGGGCCACAAAACGGCGTCGAAGGCCATGCGTCTGCTGCCCAACGCAGAGAGGCTGCAATCGCAGTGGAGCGGTTACCCGCAGGTGACCTTCAGCACCACGGGGCTGGAAGCTTTCGCGCAAACCGGCTACGGAAAATTCATCGTTGCGGAAGCCTACAATCGCTCAGCCTTCTTGTTCACGAAGCACGTCATTAGCCAAGGCACCTTCGAGCTTCAACCGGACACAATGTCTTATCGTTGGGAAGTCACCACCAACGGCAAGTCGGAACTCTATTCCCATTTCATTTTCCATCGGGACACATCTCAGAACCGCACCCCCGGCAACGGCACCACCGCGCCCTAAGGACTTATTAAAATGGCACACTCCCACGCAGCAGCTCCTCCACCACCCCTTCCTCTCCGCGGCATCCGTCACATCGTCGCGGTCGGCTCCGGCAAAGGCGGCGTCGGCAAGACCACCGTCGCGGTCAACATCGCTGTCGCACTCGCCAAGCTCGGCAACAAGGTCGGCCTGATCGACGCCGACATCTACGGGCCCAACGTCCCCACCATGCTCGGTGTCACGCGCCAGCCCAACATCGTCGGCGACAACCAGATCGAGCCCCTCGTCGCACACGGCGTGAAGTTCATCTCCATCGGCCTCATCTCCCCCGGCGACAAGCCCATGGTGATGCGCGGCCCCATGCTGCACCAGATCATCCGCCAGTTCCTCACGCAGGTCGCCTGGGGCGAGCTCGACTTCCTCATCGTCGACCTGCCCCCTGGCACCGGCGACGTCGTCATCTCGCTCGTGCAGACGGTCCCACTCACCGGAGCCGTTGTCGTCTCCACGGGTTCGTCAGTAGCATTACAAGACGCCCGCAAGGCGCTCGAGATGTTCCACCAGGTCAACGTCGAAGTCCTCGGCCTGGTCGAAAACATGAGCCAGATGACGCTCCCCGACGGCACCGTGATCGACGTCTTCGGCGCCGGCATGACGCAGCAGACCGCCAAGCAGTACAACCTCCCGTTCCTCGGCTCCGTCGATCTCGACCCCCAGGTCCGCGAAGGCGGCGACAAGGGCCTGCCCGCAGCGCTCGCCGGCAACGACTCCAACCGCGGCAAGGAGTTCACCGCCATCGCCCAGAAGATCGCGGAAGCCGCGGAACAAGCCGCAGCGCACTCCGAGGATGTGCTGGAGATCAGCTAAGAGGCTGACCATGAGCTTCCACTGGAAGGAATTCGGTGAGTCCGTCGCGGCAGGGTTCGTCCTTGCCGCGATCTCATACGTCGGCGTTCGCTGGAGCCTCACCCTGAATCGGTACGATCCCGACTTGGGCAAACGTTGGGCCAATTGCATCGCACCGAGCGTTGCCATCGGGATTCCACTGATCAACCTGTTGAGACAGCTCGGCGTATTTTGACTTGTTCTAGGGCATCTCGAGCCTCCCCCGCTTGACGACCCTAGTAAAATGAATCCAGTGGCCGCACCGGCCCAAAACCCATGCTCCGCCCCATCACATCCCGGCAGCGTGAAATCCTGACCGCCATCGTCGAGGCGTACATCGCCAACGGCGAGCCCGTCAGCTCCGGCACCCTCGCGCGCGCGTCCTTCGCCGACACCATGAGCTCCGCAACCATCCGCAACGAGATGGCCGAGCTCGCCGACGCCGGCCTGCTGGAGCAGCCGCACACCTCCGCCGGACGCATCCCTTCGGCATCCGCATTCCGCCTCTACGTTTCCCAGCTCAGCCGCGATACCACGAACCCTCGCCTGCCCGGCCCCTCGCAGGCCGAGCTCCGCAACCGCATCGACACCAGCTTCGCCGGAGTCGCCGGGGGACAGGCCCTGCTCGAATGCACCTCGCACGTCCTCGCCGCGCTTTCGAGCGGCGTCGGCTTCGCCATCGGCGCGGCCACCACGGCGGACCTGCTGGAGCACATCCACTTCAGCCGCCTGGCCACGCGCCGCGTGCTCGCCGTTGTTGTCACGCGCAGCGGCATGGTGCGCGATCGCGTGCTCGCGCTCGACGCCGACCTCTCCTCCGTCCAGCTTGAAACCGCCGCCAACTTCCTCAACGAGCACTTCCGCGGATGGAACATCGAGCGTGTCCGCACCGAGCTCGCGCGCCGCCTCGAAACCGAGCGCAGCGCCTATCGCCAGCTCGCGGACGCCGTTCAGCTCTGGGCACGCACCGTTCCTGAAAACGCCGCGCCCGAGCAGACTGTCTACCTCGACGGAATCGCCAACCTCATCGCCACGAGCCAGCTTCCGCAGCAGCCCGACGACCGCGTCCGTCTGCGCGACCTGCTCGCCGCGCTCGAGGAAAAGCAGCGCCTCGTCGAGCTGCTCAACGCCTACATCGACTCCCGCCAGGAGTCGGTCCGCGTCGTCTTCGATCTCGAAGAGCAGTCGCCCGGCATGGCTGGCCTCGTGCTCATTGCCTCGCCGGCACGTGTCGGCGAGGACTCCGTTGGCGCCGTCGGCGTCATCGGCCCCAGGCGCATGCATTACCAGAGCACCCTCGACGCCGTCGGCTACGTCGCCGAAGTCTTCGATAGATTGCTCGATCCGCATACGCCCTAGCGCTCATCTAAATCACAGGACTCCGTCATGAGCGTCAAAGATCGCTTCGTCCAATGGTCGCGAAGCAGCAACACTCGAAAGGAAAGCAACATGAGCACCGAACAGATTGAACAGGAAACCAACGAGCCCACCGCGCAGGTCGATATCGAAGCCGGCACCGAAGCTTCCACCGACACCGCCGAGCTTGAACAGCTGCGCGGCGAGCGCGATCAACTCAAGGACCGCCTCGCCCGCCTGCAGGCCGAGTTCGACAACGCCCGCAAGCGCGCCGACAAGGAGCGCCAGGACTCCCGCGACTACACCGTGCAATCCACCGTCGAGCCCTTCCTCGGCGTCATGGACAACTTCGCCCTCGCGCTCAAAGCTGACGGCGACGTCACACAGCTTCGCGCCGGTGTCCAACTCATCCTCAAGCAGATGGAAGAAGCGCTGCGCAATCTCAACGTGCAGCCCGTCGAAACCGTCGGCACGCAATTCGATCCCCGCGTGCACGAAGCGCTCGGCTCCATCGAAACCGTCGAGCACCCCGACCACCAGGTCCTCGAAGAGATTCGCCGCGGCTACAAGCTCCGCGACAAACTCCTGCGCCCCGCGCTCGTCCGCATCGCGTCCAACCCCGCACAAAAGAGCGAGTAGTTTTTCTCTACGCTCTACACTCCACCCTCTACACTCTGGACCCGAAGAATGCCCGCAGCCACTATGAAGATCGATTACTACGAGCTCCTCTCCGTCGAACGCACCGCCTCCGACGGCGAGATCTGGAGCGCGTGCGCATAGGCGCGCTGCGCGCTCGCCATGCTGCCGCGGAACGTCCAGCCCGAGCGGCTCGAGGCGGACCGCACGACCGCGCGATCAAACCCCGACAACCCCGAGGCCGAAGAAAAGTTCAAGGCCTGCAGCGAGGCTTACTCCATCCTCTCGGACCCGGAGAAGCGCGCAGCCTACGATCGCTACGGTCATGCAGCGTTCAACGGCTCCAGCTCCGGCGCCAACTACGGCGGCGGCAATCCGTTCGGCCAGCAGGGCGATCTCGGCGACATCTTCGGCGATCTGTTCGGCGAGATGTTCAACATGGGCGGCGGCGGACGCCGCGCTTCGCGCCAGCAGCGCGGACGCGACATCAAGTTCGACATGCGCCTCGAGTTCGAGGAAGCCGTCTTCGGCGTGCAGCGCGAGATCACCATCCGCCGCGCCGACGCCTGCGAAGAGTGCAAAGGCACCGGCTCCGAAGGCGCCAGGCAGCCCGAATCCTGCCAGCAGTGCGGCGGTCGCGGACAGATCCGCACCCAGCAGGGCTTCTTCTCCGTCGCCCGCACCTGCCCCATCTGCAGCGGCATTGGCTCAGTCATTCGCAACCCCTGCAAGAAGTGCCACGGCGACACGCGTATCCAGTGCGAGCACAAAATCCTCGTCAAGGTCCCCGCCGGCGTTGAGCAGGACACACGCATCCGCTACTCCGGCGAAGGTGATGCCGGCCGCTTCGGCGGCCCCGCCGGCGACCTCTACGTCATGCTCGATGTGAAGGCCCACAAGTTCTTCGAGCGCGACGGCGATGACCTGCACTGCGTCATGCCCATCAGCTTCCCGCAGGCCGCGCTCGGCACCGAGATCCAGATCACCACACTCGAAGGCGTCGAAACGCTCAAAGTCCCCGAAGGCACGCAAAGCGGCAAGGCGTTCAAAATTCGCGGCAAAGGCGTCCCGCACCTCAACTCCCACGGCAAAGGTGACTTGATCGTCGAAGTCCGTGTGCAGACTCCTTCCAAGCTCAACAAGCAGCAGAAGGAGCTCATGCGCCAGCTCGCCGACTCCATCGCCGTCGAGAACACGCCCACCTCCCGCGGCATCCTCGACAAGATGAAAGACATCTTCAGCTAGGGAAGCTTCTCCGCAAACTCAAAAGCGCAGCGCCAGGATTCTGGCCGCTGCGCTTTTCTTTTTGCTCCTCCGAACGACTTGCTAAAGCCAAGCCGCGCAAACCGCCAGCCCCGCAATCGCCGCCGTCTCCGCCCGCAAAATCCTCGGACCCAGCGTCACCGGCTTCCACCCTGCATCCGCAAACAGCTTCATCTCTTCCGAAGCCCACCCACCCTCCGGCCCAATCGCCAGCGCCACATTGTCTGCACCCGCCTCCAGCGCCGCCCGCAGCGAGTTCTCCTGCTCCGTCTCCGCCAGCAGCAACTTCGTCGCCGCTTCCACCGGCCCCAGCGCCAGCTTCAACACCACCGGATCATCCACCACCGGCACGTCGCTGCGCCTCGATTGTTGTGCAGCCTCGCGTGCAATCTTGCGCCAACGCTCCACACGCTTCACCGCAGCTAATGCCAGATGCTTCTCCGTACGCCGCGCTATCACCGGAGTCACACGCGCTACACCCAACTCCGTCGCCTTCTCCAATCCCCACTCCAGGTGATCGAACTTGAACACCGCCATCAGCAAGTGCACCGGAAGCGCTGCATCCATCTCCAGTTCTTCATGCAGAGTGAAGACCACTTCCCGTTCACCGACGCTGACCACCTCAGCGCGGCGTAAAAATCCGTTGGCCACCACATCAAAAATTTGTCCCGGCTGCGCCCTCAACACCCGTGCCAGGTGCAGTGCCTGGTCTCCGGTCAGGGCTGCGGTTGTCTCGGTCCAGCTATCGGCAATCCAGCGTCGTCGCGTCATGCAACCAGCATACTGCTCTCGAGCAACATCTTGCGCGCCAGCCATCCCTCTCCAGCCAAGCGCGCAAAACCCGCATGAACATTGGACGTTAAACACCTCAGGGAATGCGATGATCGCATTCCCTGAGTGTGTTGCCTTTGGTTTGTTGCTTTGCCTGGTTGCGTTTGCCTGCGCTCCCAATCGATGAAGTTCCTCGGAAGTCCATCGATGTTGCATTCACCCGAAGTGAAGCAACTAACGAAGGTATAGTTTCACGGCGCGTAAGAGTCAAGAAAAAAATTCATAATGACGGCGAGATTTTTCTTGCCTTCCAGTGCTTCGCTTCACATCCCATGATGACGAAGTGCCAGCACCATGATCCCCGCTATGAAATCCTGCAACGCATGCGCAACCATCACCGCTCGCAGGTTCCCGAAATACAGCACACACGCCGCATAAAAACATCCCAGCAACGTCACCACCATCGCTCCGCCAACTCCTTGATACAGATGCAGACTTCCAAACAACAACGACGTTGCGACCACCGCAATCGCCTGCGCCATCCATAAGCGCAGAGGCAATCTCCTGGTCAACGCCACTGCCTGCTGCAGCAAATAGCCGCGAAATACGTGCTCTTCGCAGATGCCGGCCGTCACGCTTACGCCCAGCCACAAACACAACTCCCTCACGTTGCGTGGCCCCAGCGCTTTCTGCGCGTTGCTGCTGAAGTGCGGCCGCACCCAGTTCATCAAGTCCTTCATCGACGTCGCGATATCCCTGCCGTGCGCCGTAGCCACCGCCACGATCATCAGCGCGAAGCCCGCAAGAAACAGCACCAGGAGTCCGAACCCGAAGTAAATCCCAACGCCCTTCGCGAATTCGATCGGCCACGAAGACGCCTTGCGCTCCAGCGTCGACACGAAGAACATGCGCCGCTGATAAACCCCGGCGACCACTGCTCCCATCAGCAACCAGCTCGTGATGATCGCCGAAAGGTAAACAGCTCCATGCGGCCCCACCTCGCTCATCGCCGCCTTGTCGCGCCCAATGTATGCCCACAGAAACAGCAGCGCCAACAAGGCCAACGTATGCCACAACGGCGCAATCATTCCATCCGGACGCTCTTGTTCCTGCGTGCTTCCGGCTACCACCTGCAAGTCTTCAGTCATGGGACGTATACTACGACGTTCGCCTTCGTCTCTGCGCGCGGGCCATCAACCAAGGAGTTTCAACATGCGTGACGTCGTCATCGTCAGTGCCGCAAGAACGCCGGTCGGCAAGTTTCTCGGAGCCTTCTCCGACCTCACCGCCGTCGAGCTCGGCGCCATCGCCATCCGCGCCGCCGTTGAACGCGCAACCGGTCTTTCCGCTTCGGATGTCCACGAGTGCATCATGGGCTGCGTCCTCCCCGCAGGCCTCGGCCAGGCGCCGGCACGCCAGGCTGCTCTCAACGCGGGCCTCTCCGATCAAGTCTCCGCGCTCACCATCAACATGGTCTGCGGCTCGGGCCTTCGCGCCGTCGGCCTCGCCGCGCAATCCATCGCGCAAGGTGACGCCGAAATCGTCGTCGCCGGCGGCATGGAGTCCATGTCCAACGCGCCCTACATGCTCCCCTCCCTCCGCAAAGGCGCACGCATGGGCGATACCTCCGCCGTCGACTCCATCATCAAGGACGGCCTCTGGTGCCCCTGCGAGAACTGGCACATGGGCCTCTCCGCTGAACTCGTCGCGGAAAAGCACAGCTTCACTCGCCAGCAGCAGGATGAGTACGCCCTCAACTCCCACCGCAAGGCTGCCGCCGCGCGCGACGCCGGCTACTTCAATACCGAGATCGTTCCCGTCGAGATCAAAAGCAAGAAAGGCACCACCACCATCACGCAGGACGAGAGCATCCGCCCCGACTCAACCCTCGAGGCCCTCGGCGCTCTCAAGCCTGCATTCAAGAAAGACGGCACCGTCACCGCGGGCAATGCACCGGGCCTCAACGACGCCGCCGCGGCCGTCGTTGTCATGTCCGCTGAAAAAGCCCGCCAGCTCAATCTCACGCCGCTCGCCACCATCCGCGCGCAAGCCACCAGCGGCGTCGCTCCGAAGTGGATCATGCTCGCCCCGGTCACCGGAGTGCAGAAGGTCCTCGCCCGCGCCGGTTGGTCGATGGGTGAAGTCGACCTCTTCGAGCTCAACGAAGCCTTCAGCGTACAGGCCATGGGCGTCACTACCGAGCTCGGCCTCGGTCTCGATCGCGTCAACGTCAACGGCGGCGCCGTCGCCATCGGCCACCCCATCGGAGCCAGCGGAGCCCGCATCCTAGTCACTCTTCTTCACGAGATGCAACGCCGCAACGCGCACAAAGGCGTCGCCGCTCTCTGCCTCGGCGGCGGCAACTCCGTTGCGCTGGCTGTCGAACGCTAGTCCACCCGAGCGTCGTTCACTTCAATCCAGTAGTTGTCCGGGTCCTGCAGATAAATCTGCCGCACACCATCGCGCCTCGCATTGATCTTCCCATCGCCGCGAAAGTTGCGGTAGGGCACACCCATCGCATCGAGCCGCTCCATAACCGCATCAAGATCATCGCTGCGGAACGCCGTATGGTGACTGATCTCATGCTCCTTCGCACCTGCCGCGTTGCCCACAATGTGCAACGACGTATGCGGTCCAATCGCCAGCCAGATGTGCAGCCCATCTGCGAACGGCTCAGGAATGCGCTCAAAGCCAAACGCCTGCTCGTAGAAGGAAGCGCTGCGTTCAACATCAGCAACAAAGATCGCCAGGTGATCAAGGGTCGTCATGGTCTGCGATCCATCATAGCCCGGCAATAAAATCAAAGCAGCATGACCGACCACACCCAGCGCTTCACCGGCCGCGTCGCCGACTACGAACAGTACCGCGAACGCTACGACGCCTCCATCATCCTCCCGCGTCTGCGCGACTGGTGCGGCCTCGCGCCCAACTGGCTCATCGCCGACATCGGCGCCGGCACCGGTATGCTCGCCGACGTCTTCCTCGCAAACCACAACCCCGTCCTCGCCATCGAGCCCAACCCCGGCATGCGCGAAGCCTGCGCCTCTGCCCATGCCAGCCGGCCGCTTCTCACCATCGTCGACGGCTCCGCCGAAGCCTCTACACTCGACAACCACTCCGTAGATCTCGTCACCGCCGGCCGCGCCCTCCACTGGTTCGACTTCGACCGCTCCTTCGCCGAGTTCCACCGCATCCTAAAGCCCCATGGCTGGTTCGTCAGCATCGCCTTCGGCCGAGCCGGAGATGGCCGCGCCGAAAACGTAGCCATCGAAGACCTGCTCAGTTCCATGAACCCCAACCGCGTCGGCACGCGCGAAGCCTACGCCGCCTACGCCCGCCTTCCGCAAGTGCTCCCACGCGACTACCACCACGAAGAGATCGCCGGCGAAATGCATCTCACCTGGCCCGAACTCTTCGGCCTCATCCGTTCCATCTCCCACGCACCCTTACCCACCGACCCGCGCTTTTCCGCATTCGAGCGCAACCTCCGCGATGTGTTCGAACGCTACGCCGCGAACGACCGCCTCACCCTCACCACCAAATACTGGATTAATGCCGGTCGCTTCTGAAGCCGCCCGGGTGCATTGAGGTCATCAGTTACTTCCGTCTGTTCGCTTCATCTAGCGCTTTTCTGATCTGCTTTGCCAATATCTGGCTTTTGACAAGCATTGCAAGCAAATCTGCATGATTCTGATTGTGTTGCTTCCACAGCTGCGGATCTATGTCCGCGTCGAAATCAACCTGAACCGGTAGCCTCCACTCTTGATAGAGTTCAAGAAGTTTTACACGCCTGTCTATATCGGGAATGCCGCGGTGTTTCGGAGAGCGGATTGCCGGCCCGAGCATCCATGTCTTCCAATCAGAACCGCCCTTCGACTGATTACACTTACCGCAGGCTGGCACGAGGTTCGCAATCTCAGTGATGTAACCCGTCGGCTTCTTTCCGCGAATCAGAGGCCGCAGATGGTCCCACTCCGTGTGTTTATCTCCGCAATAAACACATTGAATGGTATCCGGGGTCATTTCAAGTACGGCGAGTGCTTCCAATTCATCCTCCAAGGTCGGCGGATGAACCGGGATGATCGCATTGATGAATGCGTTAGTAATGCTTGATGACCGCCCGCTCACAGTGCTCACCTTTGGAAGCTGACACAAGCGTGAATCCTTGCTTCGTTTCATAGCACCCTCAGCACTCAATAATATTCAGCGCCAGCCCCGCCAGGCTCGTCTCCTTGTACCGCGACTGCATATCCATCCCCGTCCGGTACATCGTCTCGATAACCTGATCCAGAGAAATCTTGTGCACGCCCTGGTCGTTCATCGCCAGCCGCGCCGCGTTCACGGCCTTCACCGCGCCCATGCCATTGCGCTCGATGCACGGAATCTGCACCAGCCCTCCAATCGGATCGCACGTCATCCCCAGGTTATGCTCCATCGCGATTTCCGCCGCATGCTCCACCGCAGCGTTGTCGCCGCTCAGCGCAGCCACCAGGCCACCCGCAGCCATCGAGCAAGCCACGCCCACCTCGCCCTGGCAACCCACTTCTGCGCCGGAAATCGAAGCATTCTCCTTATACAAAATTCCAATCGCGGCTGCTGACAAGAAGTACCGCAGCAACCCTGCCTCTTTCTCGGCCTCGCTCAACCCATGCGATGCATGATGCAGCCAGTAGTAGGCAATCGCCGGCACCACACCCGCGGCTCCATTCGTAGGAGCCGTCACCACGCGTCCACCGGCAGCGTTCTCTTCGTTCACCGCCATCGCCACCAGCGTCACGTCATCGAGCGGTGCCAGAGGATCGCGCACCTTGCCCACTTCATCCATCTTCGCCAAACGCCGCGCCAGCCCCGGAGCCCGCCGCCGCACACTCAACCCACCCGGCAACGTTCCCTCTGTCCGCTTGCCGCGCTCAATGCAATCTTCCATCGCGCGCCACAGCGTCAGAATCGCAGCCTTCACCTGCTCCTCCGGCCCAAGCTCCTCAAGATGCACCGGTGCTGCGTTATCCGGCCGCGCCGGAGAAACGATGCGATCGATCCTCCGCACAATGGTCGGATCACTCAGCAGCGCCACTTCGTTGGCCAGCACAATGTCGGCAACCGTCATCCCATGCTGCTCACCCAGTGCGAGCAACTGGTCCGCACTCGAGAACGCATACGGCACCTCGCGCTTCTTCGCTCCACCCGGATTCGCCAGCTCCTCCGCGCTCAAAATAAATCCGCCGCCAATCGAGTAATACACCTGCGCAAAGATCTCCGCGCCCGCCGCATCCAGCAAGCTGAACCGCAGCCCGTTCGGATGCGTCGCCACATCCGCCTCCGGATACATCTGGTCGCGGTGAAACCGCAAATCCACCGCCGGATCAAACCGCACGCGATGCTGACCCAGCAGCACCAGCTCACGCGTCGCCTTCAATGCCTCCAGCCGCGCATCAATCCGATCCAGGTCAACCGTATCCGGCGACTCCTCCAGCAGCCCCATCATCACCGCACGATCCGTCGCATGCCCTACGCCCGTCAGCGCCAGCGAACCGTACAGATCCACAGCGAGCGCAGCGTTGGACCCATGGCCCGCCGCGCCCCACGCGTCGCGTACCGTCAACTCGCGCACAAACCGCAACGCCGCCCGCATCGGTCCAACCGTATGCGAGCTCGAAGGCCCAATCCCGATCTTGAACAGCTCAAACAGGCTCGTATTCATCGACGCCTATTCTAGGCCTTGCTCGCCGCCCTCTGCAGAAAGGCCCCGCCATTGCTGGCGAGGCCTATCTAAAGAACCGGCGGAACACCTTCGAGTCTAGTTGGGACCGAAGTTGCCGCCACCCTGCGCAACAATATTGCCGCCGCCCTGCGCCACGAAGTTTCCGCCGCCCTGCGCAACGATCTGGCCTGCAGCGTTCTGATAGAACGTGCCCGCGCGCGCCCAAATTGCACCGGTCACGCTATTCACCAGGTTGCCGGCACCGTCGATGTGATACCGGGCAAGCTGTACACCTTTGGGCGCGCTGAACGCGCTCGACTGTATCACCATCGGAGCAGGAGTCTTTGCCCCGGCAGCCTGTTGCGTTGCCGGGGCCTGCACCGCCGTAGCGCGGCCGCGCACCTTGATAATCTTCTGTTCCAAATCCAGGTACGTCGTCCAGTGACCACCGCCATACAGCACCGTATTGCACTCACCCGCCGTTCCCTGGGGGCCGGGATTCTCCGGCGCGCGATGATACAGGTCGCTGTACGCCTGCGTAATCCACGGATCGTGGCAGCGCCCGTTCTGTGCGTGGGCAGCAGACGGCACTCCAAGTCCGGCAACGGCCATGGCCAGTAAACAGCGGTTTATACACTTCATGGATGGCTTCATGGGATCTCCGAAGGTCAGCAACAGTAGGTTCACGGAATTCCGATCGTGTCTTCGGAGCCCAGCAAAGCGTTGGATACGTTGCATCCGCAGAAAGAATGCAGAACGGCGGTTCGACCGAACGGCCTTTCCCTCAGCGCCGAACCACCTTTGCAGCGATCACGCGCTTGCCGCCTACACTCTGGAGACTGCGCTGCCCCGTCAACGAACCCCCATCGTTGCTGATGACCATGCCCGGTTGAGGAAGCATCGTGCCTCCCGATGGCCCTACGAGCGTGCTTCCAGAGTCGCCAATGAGATAGGTATTGGCCGCCGCAACAACACCTCCGCGAAAGTCCACCAGATTGCCGCGAGGGTCAACCAGATACTGGTTGGAGGCCAGAGCCGGACCGGCAACTGCGGCAGGAGCAGAGTGGTAAGCCTTCACCTTGTTCGCAAGATCCATATAACCGGACCATTGGCCACCGCCGTACAGAGAAACGTTGCACTCAGCAGCCGTGGGATTGCGGTTGTAGGTGTACCAGTAAATCTGCCCGATCCAGGGGTCGCTACAGGCGCGGGCGTGGACAATCCGGACTTCGAGGTCTGGCAGACCGGTCCAGGAGCCAGCACCATAGCGGTTCGCGTTGCACTCCCCGCTTGAGCCGCTTCCATTGGGCACCATCGTCATAGCGGTGAAGGCCTGGTTGACCTGAACATTGGAACAACGGCCCTGAGCGTGGGCGCCGATCGCAAAGCCAAACGCTGCAACCGCGAAGATCAAGCTGCGAATAAACAAGGAACGGGACATAAGTCTCTCCAGTAAAAGGTGTGGGCTCTGCCCCGCGGCAACGATTGCCACGGAGCGCGGGCGGCTGGGCTCTCCGATGCGTGCACTGCCTTTCATGGCACCGCGCACGGTACTGCCATCGATCGCGATTCGCCTGCGCTTCCTTTCCGGTATCCGCGTTCCTGCTGTTCTCGATTCTCGGACTGCACTGAGTAACGCTGGGCTTGGTGCCCAAACTTCTCATCCCTCCGTAAGTTTCTTACTCGTTCACCGCTAACCCGCACAAAATGGGCTTCGTCGCCCTCAGCTTTTGCCATCGAGCCTTTTGCAACTTGCCGCGGCCACACGAAAAAGGCCCCGTCAAACGACGGGGCCTCATCCACAACACG
>JAZKBC010000087.1:0-2349 GCA_040388825.1 Acidobacteriota bacterium
TGCAGCGTCCGCAGCAGCTTCGCTCCCAGCACAGTCTGCCCCGCCACCATTCCCGGCGCAATCTCATCGCCGTTCACGCCCGCCTCGAGCGCCTTCACGCCCTCCGCATACTTCGACGTCAGCCGGTACACCCTCGCCAGAAACCGCGACACCCCCGCCACGCCTTCTTCCTGCCACTCCAAATCCCGATCCGGCGGCGCCGCAAACAACGCATACATCCGCGTCGCATCCGCTCCATACTTCTCAATCATCAAGTCGGGGCTCACCACATTGCCCTTCGACTTCGACATCTTCGCGCCGTCTTTGATCACCATCCCCTGCGTAAACAACCGCTCCGCAGGCTCGCCGTTGTTGATCATTCCCAGATCCCGCATCACCTTCGTCCAGAACCGCGAGTAAATCAAGTGCAGAATCGCGTGCTCCACGCCGCCAATGTACTGATCGATCGGGAACCAGTAATTCACCTTCGCCGAATCGAACGGTGCCCCCGCATTCTTCGCATCCGTATACCGGTAGAAGTACCAGCTCGAATCCACGAACGTATCCATCGTGTCCGTCTCTCGTCGCGCCGGCCCTCCACACACCGGGCAGCTCGTCTCCACAAACGACGGCACCTTCCCCAGCGGCGACCCACCCTCCTGCGTAATCTCAATCGAATCCGGCAGCAGCACCGGCAGCGCACTCTCCGGCAGCGCCACAATCCCGCCCGGCTTCAACCCTTCATGCCCATTCTTGCAATACACCATCGGGATCGGCGTTCCCCAATACCGCTGCCGGCTCACGCCCCAGTCCTTCAACCGGAACGTCGTCGTCTTCTTCCCAAATCCCTTCGTCTCCGCAAACGCAGCCATCTTCTCCTGCGCTTCCAGGCAAGCCTCACCCGTCCACTCGCCAGAGTCGATCAGCACAGCTTCTTCCTCGCCCGTAGACGGCAGCGCATCCGGCTCGCCTTCCACCGCGGGAGCGATTACGCGCTTCACCGGCAACCCATACTTCGTCGCAAACTCAAAGTCCCGCTCATCATGCGCCGGCACGCTCATAATCGCGCCCGTCCCATAATCCGCCAGGATGTAGTTCGCCACCCACACCGGCACAGTCGCTCCGTTGAACGGATTCACCGCATGCTTCCCCGTCGAAACTCCATGCTTCTCAATATTCCCAATGTCGCCGGTCTCGCGCGCCGCCTTCTGCTGCGCGATCATCTCTTCCACATCCGCCGCCAGCTTGGAGTCCGTCTTCACCCACTCCTTCACCAACGCATGCTCCGGCGCCAACTGCACACTCGTCGCCCCAAAGATCGTATCCACCCGCGTCGTAAACACAGCAATCTTCGCCGCTGCATCGCCGTTGTCGTTGCTCTTGCTTTTCTGGCTGTCATCCTCGGAGAGGACCTGCTTCTCCGCCTCACCACTTACCGCAAACTCAACCGTCGCCCCCTCACTTCTCCCAATCCAATTCTTCTGCATGGTCCGAACCTTCTCCGGCCATCCAGGCATTTTGTCCAACCCATCCAGCAGCTCATCCGCATACTTTGTAATGCGCAAAAACCACTGCTCCAGCTCGCGCTGCTCCACCAGTGTGTCTTCATGCCGCCAGCAGCATCCACCCACCACCTGCTCGTTGGCCAGCACCGTCGCACACTTGGGACACCAATTCACCTTGCTCGACTTCTTGTAAGCCAGATCCTTCTCCACCATCTTCAAAAAGAACCACTGGTTCCACCGGTAGTAGTCCGGCAGACAAGTCGTCACCTCGGTCGCCCAGTCGTAGCTCAACCCCATCCGCCGCATCTGCACCTTCATCGCGGCAATGTTCTTCAGCGTCCACTCACGCGGCGGCGTATTGTTTTTCAGCGCCGCATTCTCCGCTGGCAACCCAAAGGCATCCCACCCCATCGGGTGCAGCACGTTGAACCCGCGCATCCACATAAACCGCGCCAGCGCATCGCCAATCGCATAGTTCCGCACATGCCCCATGTGCAACTGCCCGCTCGGATACGGCAGCATCTCCAGGCAATAAAACTTCGGCTTGCCACTGTCATGCGCTTCCGCCGCATACAGCGAATCGCTGCCGTCCCACACCGCCTGCCACTTCGGTTCCAACTCCGCCGGGTTATACCGGCCCGCCTGCATATCGTCGTTACTCATATCTCTTCATTGTACGGAACCCGCGACTTCAAATACCGCGCCGGCGTCGCTCCCAACTGCCGCCGGAACATCGATATAAACGCGCTCGTGCTCCCATACCCCGCCTCCAGCGCCACCGCCGTCACCTTCTCCCCCGCCGCCAGCAGCCGCATCGCGTGCAGCAGCCTGTGCTGCTGCCGCCACTTGGCGAAGTTCATCCCCG
>JAZKBC010000087.1:2359-4791 GCA_040388825.1 Acidobacteriota bacterium
GCTGAATCGTCCGCTTGCTCGCTCCGCAATCCCGGCAAAGCCTCTCCAGCGACCGCCCATCCGCCGGATCCTTCGCCACCGCCTCCGCAATCCTCACCGCCCGCGCGTCCGTTGGCTGCGAAAGCTGCAGCGGCACCTCTTCCGAAACCGAAAGCTGATCCACAATCACGTCCAGCAGATGCCGCTCCGCCTCCACTCGCCTCCGCAGCCTCGGATACTCACAAGCCCGCAGCACCAACTCCCGCAGCAGCGCAGACACATGAATCACCGCACACGTCTCCGGCAACGCCCCACAAACGCCCGGCCAGAAGTACAGCGTCCGCATCGACAGCTCCCCCGACACCGCCACCGAGTGCGTCGTCGCCGCCGGAATCCACACCGCACACATCGGAGGCACCACCCACACGTCGTCCCCCATCCTCACCGTCATCACGCCCCTGGCCGCAAACAGCAACTGGTCTTCCGGATGCGCGTGCTCACGAATAAAGTGCCCATGCTTCAGGTCTGCTGCGAGGGTCGCAACCTCACCCATCCGCCGCCCGTTCCTATCCACCAGCACGCTTTGGCATATTCGCGACATTTCTTGTCACATTAGCGAGAGACAGCCCCCCACGCAACCCCTCACTCTTATCCCATCCACCCACGGAGGACCCACCGCCATGCTCGCATCCGGCAAGCTCATCGGCTTCATCCCCACCACCGACTACGACCGCTCCCGCGCCTTCTTCGAAGGCCAACTCGGCTGCACCTTCATCTCCCTCGACCAGTTCGCCATGGTCCTCGACCTCGGCGGCAGCATGATCCGCGTCGTCAAAATCCCAGGCCACAAGCCCCACCACGCCACCATCCTCGGCTGGCAGGTCGCCGACGTCCGCGCCGTCGCTCTCTGGCTCGTCAGCCGCGGCGTCGAGCTCGAAAAGTACCCCTTCGTCGAAGACAAGGAACTCGGCGTCTGGGTCACCCCCGCCGGAAACTCCGTAGCCTGGTTCAAAGACCCCGACGGCAACGTCCTCTCCATCAGTTCCCACTAAGCGCTACTTCGTCTCCGCCGGCTTCCCCACCCCGCCCAGCGCCTTCATCATCCCCGCCATATCCCTCACCTCATACCCCTCCGGCACATGAAACAGCGCCGCATCCGGCTCCCCGCGCGTCAATCCTTGCAGCTCCATCGTCCGCTCTCCACTCCGCGGATCGCTGTCCATCGTCTTCACCACCACCTGCAGATCCGGCGAGTACCACTCCTCATGCACGATCGTGATCGGCTGGTTGTTGCCGATCTTGCCCGTCGGAATCATCGTCGTCGTCCGCTTGCCCGTCACCAGCAGCCCTGCCAGCGACTGCTGCCCCAGTTCCTCCGTCCGCACCACATCCCGCGTCACATCCGTCCCCGGAGTCTTCGCCACGTCCACGTCATACGCCGAAGCGTTGCCCTCCCGGCTTCCCAGCCGCACCATCGCCACATGCGGTCCCTCAGTTCCGCCCGGCGGCGGAGGCGGCGCAATCGCAATACCGCCCATGATCCCGTGCACGCCACCCGGCAGCTTCTTCGTCAGCGCCGACAAATCCGGCATCTGCATCCGCGTCGCAAGCTTCAACTTCCCCGTACCCGACCACGTCAGCAGCGAGTGGTCCACCGGGTCCGCCACCGTCACCGACTCCACCGTCGAGTTCGTCTGCTTCCCACCCAGAGACATCGCCCGCGTCTGCTCAATATCCTCCCGCACCCTCCCCGCGTCGTCCCGCGCAATCTTCGACTCCGCATCATGCCGGATCGTCGTCCCATCCGCCAGCTTCCACACCGAATGCGTCACCTTGCTCGCCTCATACGGCTGCCCACTCACAGGATGCGTCAACGCAGCCACCGCCCCGCTCGAAGACATATCCGTGTCCATATGCAACTCCGATGATCCCGGCGACAGCACACCCTGCCCCATCGCCGCCCCCGCCCACACCAATCCCACCGCCGCCACACACGCCGTCCAACGCATCATTCAGTCCTCCGCGAGAGCACAGCCAGTATCCCCCACCGCGGCCCACACAGCTCAACGCCCCACGACAATATTTCCGCCCAGCCCCATCCCGGCCCTCTACCGCCGCAACCGCCGCCCCACCGCCCCCGCCACTGCGCCCACCCACGGCAACCGCTGCGCCAAATGGTCATACCGCACCGAATACCCCACCGAAACCGCCGCCTGCGTCCCGCTCCCATCCCCCGAGTATCCCAGCCGCAAATCCACCTGCTGCACGCCGCTCACTGCCCACCACAACCCCGCATCGGCAAAGTGCGCCACTTCGCCATCGCCGTCGCGGCAGAACCCTGCGCGAACGTCCAGCAACAGCCGCGGCCCCGCCGCATACAACGCGCCCGCGTCAATCCCATACGACCACTTCGGGGCCGCGATAAAGTTCGGGCTCACATCCGCGAAGGCACT
>JAZKBC010000087.1:4801-11789 GCA_040388825.1 Acidobacteriota bacterium
TCCTCCGTCGTCAGCGTACTCTGCGCTGCCTCCAGCAGGCTCAACTTTCCGCGTGTCGTCTGCGCCCACCCCAGCACTACCGCGGGATCATGCGCTCCGCTCGTCATCGCCCCCGCGCCCACCGGCAGATTCAACGCCACAATCGCCGCCTGCGGTGCCCATCCATTCGTCTTTCCCATCCGCACCTTCACACCCACCGACGCATCCGTCGACACCATCGGATCCTGCCCCACCTGATCCGACGCTTCATACAGCACATTGCTCGCGCTATAGCGCAACTCCACCCGCGAACTCACTCCCAACCGCGTCAGCGTCTCCGGCCAGTCCCCCACCACATGCCCCGGCTTCACCAGCACACCCCCGCCGGCCTCCACCTGCAGGCTTCCCGCCGGGACCAGGTCCAGCGTCGGTGCCGAAGGCCCCAGCGTCGGCCGCTCCGTAGAAATCGGGGCTACGTCACCCTGCGCCTGCATCCCCACCGTCAGCCCACCCAGCACCAGGCCCGCCGCCCAGCACCATCCCATACACTTCGTCCGCATCGCCGTCATGTTCGCCGTCCGTCAATCGAAATCGGACAATTCACACACCCGGTACAGCGATGTGCCGATTCGATCCAACCTCAGTTTCCAAGGTCAAACCCGGCTCCGCCGTGATCTACGACACATTCAGTCCTATATTCCTATGCCACTCCCACCAGCACCCCAAGGTCCGACGCCACCTCCCGCAACTGCCCCGACTGCGAATTCAACTCCTCCGCCGATGCTGCGCTCTGTTCGGCATTCGCCGCACTCTTCTGCGTTCCCTGCTCCATCCTCTGGATCGCCCGTTCGATCTGCTCGATGCCTCGTCCCTGCTCCTCGCTGCTCTCGGAGATCTCCCGCACCAGCACCTGCATCTCTGCAAAAACCCGGTTCACCTCTTCGCCTGCCCCGACCAGCGTTCCGATCTTCGCCCGTCCTGCGTCCGAGCTGCCCGCCGACTGCTCGATCAGCACCGAAATCTCCTCGGCCGCCTTCGCGCAACGCTGTGCCAAATTCCTCACCTCTTCGGCCACCACCGCAAAGCCCATCCCCGCCTCTCCCGCCCGCGCCGCTTCCACCGCCGCATTCAGCGCCAGGATGTTCGTCTGGAACGCAATCTTGTCGATCACCTCCAGCGTCTTCGCAATCTTCGCCCCCGATTCCCCCATCGCATCCATCGCCACCACGCACTCATCCACCGCGAGCTTCGAGTGCCCTGTCGTCACGGCAGCCTGCTGCATCAACGTCGTCGCACTGCGCGCATTCTCCGCGTTCCGCTTAGCCATCGAGTTGATCTGCGCCGCCGATGCCGACGTCTCTTCAATCATCGCGGCCTGCTCCGATGCATCCCGCGCCAGGCTCTGGCTCGCTGCCGAAACCTCCGTCGCTGCACTCGATACCTGCTCCGATCCCTGCGACAACGTACTCACACTCTGCCGCAGCACCACACCTGCCTTCCGCATCACCCAGATCAGAAATACCGCCATCCCCAGGAACGGCACAAACGACAGCGGCAGCAGCCACTTCGCCCGGTTCGACGTCGCCAATGCGTCCACGCTAACCGCCTCCAGCATGTCCCGCTGCGTCTGCGAGACCTTATTCGTCGCCTCGTCATTGCGGTTCATCAACGGATGCAGCTTCTGGTCCACGTACGCATCGATCTTTCCCGCATCCTCGCTCAACATCTCCGTCCGTTGAAACTCCGCAAACCCCGCGCGCCACGCCGCCAGCGCCGCCGCCACATCCTCCACCTGGACGCGCTCTGCGTCGTTCTCCAACAGCGCCTGGATCCCCTTGACATCCGCTTCCGCCTTGCCCGCCAGCTCGTTGAAGGCCGCAATATTCTTTTCCGCCCCTGCCTGGTCTCGCACGCTCGCCCGCCACGCCGTGCTCCGCTGCGAAGCATCCATGTCCGTCGTGTCGGTCATCATCTGCCCCGCCAGGTCCACCTTCTTCGCCTGCAGGTCGATCGCCCGATGCACAGAACCCTCCAGGCTCTGCACCACAAACACCGCACACACCACCAGCGCCAGCACCGCCGTCAGCATTCCGCCAACGCTCCAAAGCAACTTCTTCGTGATCGTCATTCTCCGGGCTTTCCCGCAGGCGGCGTTCGCCCCCAAACAGGCAGCACGCGAGAACCCACGTCGGTGCCAAATTGGCACACCCTCCCTATCGACCACTTTCCGATTTCGGTGAGCGAGCCGCGGCACGAACGTCAGCGATCCACGCGATATAATGAACAAAGAGAGAAACCTCGAGTCCGGCCCTTGGCCGGGCTCTTCTTTTTGTCCCGCGACCGCTCTCCTCCCGGCCTCCTAAATCACCGAGAATCAGCGCTCTGCCAGCACAAAGCGCTCAGCGCCCACTTCCCTCCGCGACCACCGGCAAGCTGACGTAACTAGCCTCTCCAGCCTCGTGCCACACCTTTTGCGTCGCCTTCTGGTACTCCCCCGGCTTGGCGTCAAAAATGTTCGTTACGAAAGTTTGCGGGTTCCGGTCATACAGCGGAAACAGCGTCGACTGCACCTGCACCATCAGCCGGTGCCCAGGCAGAATCGTCCGCTCCACCATCGGCAGCGCGAACTTGTACTCCAGCGGCTTCCCCGCCGCAATCGCCTCCGGATGCTCAAAGCTCTCCCGATACCGCCCCCGGAAAATATCGATCCCGATCGGCAGCTCATACCCGCTCATATTCACCGGAGTCCCCAGCACCCCCGCAAACACTCCGCCCGTATCCCCCTTATCCGCAGTCCCGCTCGGATACACATCGATCAGCTTCACCACCCAGTCCGAATCCGTCCCCGTCGTCGAAGCCACCAGGTGCACCATCACCTCGCCTGACAACTTCATCGGCTCGGTCAGCGCCTCCGTCTCATACGTCAGCACATCCGGCCGCCCATCCACAAAACGCTGATCCGTCACAAGCCAGGTCCGCCATCCCGTCCCATCCGCCGGATCCACCGGCCGCGGACGATAAGGCACAGGCTTCGCTGGATCCGAAACATACTCATCGAACTTCGCACCCTCACCCTTCGGAGCATCCCACGACAGCTTCCCCTCAGCCCTCAAATACAGCGGCCGAGCCTCCGCCGCGCACCCGCTCTCACAGCTCCGCGGAAACGCCTCCATCCGATCCCACTGATCCAGCCCAGCGTCATACATCAGCACCGGAGGAGTCTTCGCCACCGGCGCTCCCGGCTTCAGATACTGGTTGAAGAACGGCACCAGCACCTTCCCCCTCCAGTACTCCGACGTATCCCCGTTCCACGCAAACGGCCCCAGACCCTTGCCCTGCCGATTGATCTGCGAATGAAACCACGGCCCCATCACCAGGTAGTTCATGTTGTTGTTCTTGTCCTGCGGCTCCCACGCCCGATAAGAATGGTTCGCCCCCCACATATCTTCCTGGTCCCACTCGCCCTGCTCCCACATCGTCGGCACGGTCAGCTTCGTCTTCGCAATCAGCTTATCCAGCGCCTGCGACTGCCAGAACCCGTCATACGCCGGATGCTCTTCCATCGTGTGCCAGTAAGGAAGCTGGTCCATCCCCTCAGCCCGCGCAAAGTCCCCCGCCGACCCCGCCTCCAGAAAATTCGTGTAGTCATCTCCCGTCTTCCGCGGAACATGAAATCCCCCCGCCCGCTTCGTCGTCTGCCCCAGAATGTAGTCCAAATTCGGCTGCCGGAACGCCCCATAGTGGAACCAGTCGTCGCCCATCCATCCATCCACCATCGGGCTCTCCGGCGCCGCCACCTTCAGCGCAGGATGCGGATGCAGCAGCGCCATCACCACCGTCAGCCCCTCATACGACGACCCAATCATCCCCACCCGCCCATTCGACTCCGGCACATTCTTCACCAGCCAGTCGATCGTGTCGTAAGCATCCGTCGTGTCATCCGCTCCACTTGGGTTATAGCCTCCCGCCAGCGGCGGAGGCGTCATCAAATAAACCCCCTCCGACCCATACTTCCCCCGCACATCCTGATAAACCCGTATGTACCCATTGCGCACAAAGTCCTCATCGCTCAGCGGCAGCGCCTCAATCATCTTCACCGACTCCGACCGCGCCGCTCTCCCCGCCGCGTTATAACAAGTCCGCGTCATCACCATCGGAGCATCCTTCGCTCCCTTCGGCACCACGATCACCGTATAAAGCTTCACCCCATCGCGCATAGGAATCATCACCACGCGCTTGTCGTAATCCTTCTCCACCTTCACTTCCGGAACCTTGAAGTTCGGAGTCAGATCATCCGCCGGCTTCTTCGCCTGTTGCGCCCCGGCCACCACCGACATCACACAACAAGCCACACCTGCCACTGCCATCCAAGTCGCACGTTTCATGGGAGCTCTCCTGCAACATTTATATCCGACCCCCATCGAACGCCGCCCCTAATTCGCAGACGGCTCTTCGATTAGGTCCACCACCAGAACGTCCACCGGCCCCCTTGTTGCCTTGAACTTCAGACCAAGCTGCTCTTCAACCGCGCGAAAAAGTCTCGGCGCAACCGCCTCAACACTTTCTGGCGCATCATCCGGAGCCCACTCCAGGCGAAAGTCGTACCGCCCCGCCAGCCGCGTTTCATCCACCACCGGCCGATCCAGATATCCCTGCATGCCCAGCGCAAAATCCGCCATCGAGTTGTTCTTGAAGTGCCTCAACTGCGCACCGCCCTCGCGCCCGCCGAACTGCGTCGGCAACGCGTCCTTTGGCTCTGCGCTGCGAGCCAGCTTCACCCCGCCACTAGCCACCGTGATTGCATAAATCGGAAGCTCACGCTTTCCTCGGCGGATCTTCAAATGGAACCGGCTCTCCAGCAGCTTCTGGAGCATCTCTTGCACCTGTTGCAGACTGGGCCTTCCCTCCACATCCGCTTTTCCCACAACGTCGAACCGCTCCGTCCCCATCCACGCTGGCCCATCCACAACCTGTTTTTCATGCACCCCAAAGGCGAAGCAGACCAGATGCTCCACCGTCTGGTTCTCCAGCGTGAGTCCGTCCTCACCCACTCGAATGTTGCCATTCGGCTCGTCAGCCTTGGCCGGCTTGATCGTAGCCACTTCGAACGACGGGTGCGCATCTGCGGCCATCGCGCCTGTCGATTGCGAAGTTCCACGCTCCGCTGCGCCTCCGTTTTGTTGCCCACGCGCCCCCACCGTAACCAGCGACGCCAGAATCGCGACGAGCACCACGCATCTCCGCCGCCTTCCAATATCCCCGCTCATCGCCCCATCCCATCGCGCACGCATCGCTCTCCCCCTGCTCGTCGACTGCCTCACCCCGCGCTCAACACCCGCAACGCCATCACATTCCGCATCTCATCCCCCACCTCATCCGCCGGAGTCTCCGCAATAAACGCCGCATGCGCAAACCGCTCATCCTTCAGCAATCTCCGAAACGCCTCCGCCCCAATCGTCCCTTCGCCAATATGCTCATGCCGGTCCAGCTTCGACCCAAACGGAGCCTTCGCATCGTTGCAGTGCCACACCTTCACGCTCCGCAATCCGAACGTCTCGTCCGCCAGCTTCATCGTCGCCTCATAGCCTTCAGCCGACACAATGTCATACCCCGCCACATGCGTATGACAGGTATCCAAACAAACCGCCACCGGCACACAATGCTTCAATCTCTCTCGAAGCTCCGCCACCTGCTCAAACGTCGACCCCAGCGAGAACTCCGCCCCCGCCATATTCTCAATCAGCAACTCAAAATTCGTTCCCTGCCACGGCAGCCCGTCCATCGCCTTCTCCACCGACTCCACCGCGAACCGCAGCCCCTCCTCCCGCGTCAGCCCCTTCCAGCTCCCCGGATGCAGCACCAAAAATTCCGCCCCCAACGCCAGCGCCTGCTGCACCTCCGCCCGAAACGCATCCACGGAACTCGCCCTCACGCTCTCCGTCTGCGAGCACAGGTTGATCAGAAAGCTCGCATGGATCGCCAGTGGATTCACATCGAACTCCGCCCGCAGCTCCCTTAGCTTCTCCGCATCCTGCGGCTTCACCGCTCCGCTCTTCCAAGTCCGCGGGCTCGAGCTGAAGATCTGGAACGTATTCGCTCCGTACTCCACCGCACGATTCACCGCCGTCCAAACCCCGCCGGATGTGCTCACATGCACTCCGATTCTTTTCTTTGCCATACCTTCCAGCCTACCCCAGCCCCCGCTTTCTTCCTTGATCTTTCCCCTCCAGCGCGTATCATCGCCTCGGACCCCGCTTTCACCATTCCACTCGCCCGAGGACACACTGATGGCCCAGCCACAGACCTACAAAAACCACTCTCGCTTCGATCCTCTCTTCCACTTCTTCATCGCAATCGTTCTTCTCGCCAACATCGTCGTCACCGCCATCTGGTACGGCCACCACCGCTTCACCAACGCACGCAGCGGACCCTGGGCCATCCTGGTCGCCATCGTTCTCTTCCTGCTCGCCCTCAAGGCCCGCATGTACGCGCTCAAGAATCAGGACCGCATCATCCGCGTCGAAGAGCGCCTCCGCATCGCAACCGTCGTCCCTCCGGCTGAACTCGCCGAGCTCGACTCCCTCACCATGCGCCAGTACATCGCTCTCCGCTTCGCCTCCAATCCAGAGCTCCCCGATCTAGCCCGCCGAGCCGTCCGCGAAAAGCTCACCGAGAAGCAGATCAAGGAAGCCATCAAGAGCTGGCGCGCCGACAACGACCGCGTCTAGCCAGCAGAACTGTCGCGAAACAAAGAAGGCCGCCCACCGAGGCGGCCTTCGCTCTTGCCGGACTCTTGAACCCCCTTCATCCTGAGCTTCGCGAAGGACCTCAGTATTTTGGACCGCCACAAATCTCCACCGCCAGCCCTGCCCACCGTCCCCGCTCCAAAATCCTGTCAAGCGCCCCTACACCCCAGGAACCGCCAAAACCCCCGTCAACACTATCGATTTCTGTGCAAAACACTTGGCCCACTTGCTCCTCCCAGCCAATTACAATAGATGTAGAGATC
>JAZKBC010000087.1:11799-16881 GCA_040388825.1 Acidobacteriota bacterium
CAGGACTTCGAGCCGGCAAATGCTGCGCGCAGCCCAAGCCTTCTGCCGCACCACGAAAAACTCAAAACTCTAGACTCCAAACTCTAAACTGGATTCTGAGTTCTTTTGCACTCCCTCAAATCGCCTCAGTGGCCGGGGTCTAATTGCGACCACCTAACCCCAACAGAATGAGTATTTTGCGATTCAACCCCTTTAGAATGAGTATTTTGCAGCGGACCAAAGCATGCAAATCCCACAATCCAGACAACTTAGCAAAACAGACCGGGGGGAGGGGGGTACCCCAACAGCACAAAGGCCGCCCAAAGGCGGCCTCCATACGAACAACTAAGAACTAACAACCAGGAACTAGTAAACGTCTCTCTGATACCGCTTCTGCTTCTTCATCTCGTTCAGGTACTCGTTGGCCTGCTCAGCCGTTCCGCCCGTACCCGCAATGATGATGTCCAGCAGCGCCGTCTCCACGTCCTTCGCCATGCGAGTCGCATCGCCGCAAACATAGAAGTAAGCTCCAGCCTCGAGCCATGCAAACAGCTCGGTGCCGTTCTCGCGCATACGATCCTGCACATAAACCTTCCGCTGCTGATCCCGCGAGAACGCCGTGTGCAACCGCGTCAGGAAGCCTTCCTTCTCCATCCCAAGGAACTGCTCCTTGTAAAGGTAGTCGGAAACCGAGCGTTGCTCGCCGAAGATCAGCCAGTTATCGCCCTTTTCGCCCATCGCCTGCCGGTGCTCCAGGAACGACCGGAACGGCGCAATGCCCGTTCCCGGACCAATCATGATCACCGGCGCGTTCGTGTCCTCAGGCAGACGGAAGTTGTTGTTCTCATGCAGGAAGATCGGCATCTTGCCGCCAACCGGAGCCCGTTCACCCAGGAAGCCCGAGCAAACACCCTGCCGGTCAGCGCCATGCGAGTTGTACCGCACCACGCGAACCGTCGTGTGAACTTGTCCCGGGTGCGCCGCCTGCGCCGACGCAATCGAGTACATGCGCGGCGTCAACCGCGCCAGAATGTTGAACAACTGCTGCGGCGCCGTCACGATCCCCGGAAAGTCCTGGATCAGGTCCAGGAACTCGCGGCCCCAGACGTACTCCTCAGCCAGAGCCTTGTTGTCCGGTCCCAGCATCGCCTTCAGCCCAGCCGGTGCACCCTCGCCGGCCAGTTTGCCCAGCTGCGTCACGCTGCCGCGCGTCAGCTTGCCGATCGCCAGGTGGCTGGTCACTGCATCGTGCAGCGAAATTTCGTTTTTATAGTGGTCCAGCACGCGCTCGGAGCCCGTAAAGCCCAGTGCCAGAAGCACGGCCTCCACCTGCGGCTCGCGATTGGTCGGCAAAATGCCCACCGCATCGCCCGGAAGATAGGCCATGCCCTCTTCCAGCTCCAGTTCAACGTGAATGGTCTCTTTTTCCGACTCAGGTCCGGTCAAACGGTCATTGACCAGAACGCGGGAAAGGTAAGGATTGTTCCGGGTGTACTTGGCAGCGTGGCTTTTGGCGGGCGCTGACTCGAGGCCGATCGTCTCTTCAGTCATGTTGCTCCTCATTATAACGCATCGTGCGCGAATATCGACAGGCGAACGCCCTGAAGGGTGTATCGGCCATTGCACTCTTTGTATGAGGAATTAACGCTTGACGAAGTGATACACGACACCAATGCCAAACGTCTTCGGGTTATATTGGCCGCCGTAGGCGTAATACTGCGCATAGCTGTAGTCCAGAACCGCGTCCCACCGAGGCGTCAGCCGCCGGGCAACGCCACCGTTCACCTGCAACGTCGAGTCCGTCGTCGATCCCGCGTAGACTCCGCTGTCCTCGTGGAGCCGTCCAAAGCCAACCATCAGCTCAGCATAAGGAGTCAACGCCGCCCGTTTGAGTGGAAACTCAAACCGCGGACCCACCGTCAGACCGTTGAAGCTCATTCCGCTCTTGCGCACAAACCTTCCCTGGACGTCGCCCTGGACCACAATGTGCTTGCCCAGCTCCAGATCGCCGACCAGAACACCCACCGTCCCGCCGTAAAGCAGGTCCGTCCGCACCAGGTTGGTGTAATCGCCCACACTGAACTCACCGTACGCTGCTGCCTGTGCCTTGGCCGCTTGCGGCGCTATGACTCCTGCCAGCAGCAGTAAAACCACCCAACCGTGCTTCATCCGGAAAAACCTCCGCGGCAAAGCATACAGGAGCGACCGCGCTGGACGATACAAATATTTCATTTTCCCCATTTTATTGGCGATTTTGCCCCACCTTCGACTCATCTCGGCCCACAATCTCAGTACTTCGCCGCCGGCCAAACCTGTCCTTCATCGCCGAAAACCTGCCTGACCTGTCTCCCCGATCAGCCCTCATTCACTCGCCCCTCAGCCGCCGCAAAGCATTCCTGCGCAACCCTCCGCAGAACCAGAGACTGCGCCCAACGGTCCGTCTCTTCCTTCCCGCCCAACACCCGCGCATAGTAATGCGTCGAACTGAGCAACTCCGGCGCGAAGCAGAAGAACGGCTGATCGTCGGCCCGAAGATACGCTGCAAACACCTCCGTCCACAGCATCCGGAAGTGATCCACAAATGGCAGAACACCTGCCTTGCCATCGCCCACATCCACCTGCATCGACCCCGGATTCCCGATCCGCCCATGCAGAAAACGCACCCGCTCCAGAACCGGCCGAATAAACTCCAGCTTCGTCTCAAAGCTTCCGTACACCATCTCGCTGCCCGTATACCAATGCGAAAAATCGCCGTTGAACCGCAACTCCGGCGAGCGCTTCACGAACTCGACCGTCCGCCACATGTCCTGAAAGATAGTCGCCCGATGCGTCTCCACATACAACGGAACGCCACTCCGCGCACTCGCCTCCAGTACACCATCGATCAGCGCATGAGCTTCCGCATCGCTCTCAATGCCCCAGCCAACATGCAGCGTCACGCACTCCAGCCCATGCTCCTTGGCTTCGATCGCCAACCGCATCGCATCGGCTGAAGTATTCACACGCCCACTGCCACAAACGCCCAACCCCAGCGCTCGAGCCCGGCCCACCAACTCGACCTCCAGCGGCTCGACCAACTGCACGCCGTCATAACCCGCATCACGCACCGCAACCAACCAGTCCGCATCCGCCGGCAGTGCATCCAGCGCTCCCCAATTCGCATAACAGCGCAACTCAGCCATCCTCAACCTCTCGTACCCACACCATACCGATTCCACTTCGGCCGAATCGAATGATGGTCTACAACCGGCGGCCGATCGCACTCCACCGCAATTACCGTCACCGGCTCATCGGGCGCAACCTCCGGAAGCCCCGTCAGCCGCAGCGTCGTAACGTCCTGCGTAAACTCGACCTTCTTGCCCGTCTTCAGCAAGCGAGCCGAAAGGACCTTCGCCTGCACGCCACCAATCGCAACCACCGCCGCCGGCTTGTAGAACTCAATCCACTCCGCCGCCGGGGTCTTCGACGGCCAAAAGTATACGTGCACATACAGCGTGTTTCCCTTACGAGTGAAGTTGTCATAGTTCCCAAAGCTGATCGACGCTCCGCCATCAGTTCCATAGATCGCCTCGCCATTCACCGCCAGCCACGCACCAACCTCCTCCAGCGTCTTCACCGACGCTGTGGGCACAGTACCATCCATCTCCGGCCCAATATTGAGCAGATAGTTCCCTCCCTGCTGCGCGCAGGTCGTCAGGTCATTCACGATCCGCTTCGTCGACTTCCACTCCGAATCGTTACGCTGATATCCCCAGCCCAGATTCATGGTGTCGCACGTCTCCCATGCTCGATCGGCTGCAACAATTTTGTGCTCCGGAGTCGAGAAGTCGCCGACCAAACCGTTGCGGTTGTTCACCACAATCTCTGGCTGCAGTTGGAACACCATGCGATTCATCTCGTCCGCTCGCCACTGTTCTGGAGTCAGCGGCCAGTCCACGTCATACCAAAGGACGTCGATCTTCCCGTAGTTCGTAAGCAGCTCACGTACCAGGCCATGCGTGAAACTCACAAACCGCTCCCGCGCCGCAGCATCCGTCGCGCAGATGGCTCCGTCCGGGTGGTGCCAGTCCATCAGCGAGTAATACAGTCCCACGCGCAAGCCCTCGGCCCGCGCGGCGTCCACGAACTCCTTCACAACATCGCGTCCAACACCCTGCTGCATCGAGTTGTAATTCGTCAGCTTCGTATCCCACAGGCAGAAGCCCTCGTGATGCTTCGCCGTCATCACCATGTACTTCTGTCCCGCCTTCTTCGCCAGCCGCGCCCACTCACGCGCGAACCCCACCTTCGGCTTGAAGTGCTGCGCAAGGATTTCATATTGCGGAACGGGAACGCCCTCCGACTCCATCACCCACTCCTGGTGCCCGATCACGCTGTACAGGCCAAAGTGGATGAACATCCCAAACTTCGCCTCTCTCCACCAACGCAATCTCCGCGCACGCGTCTCCTCTTGATACTTCAGGGTCGCCGAGCTTTTCTCCGTTTGAGAAGCGCCTTTTTCCTGCGCTGCGACAGCGTTTGCGTTAGCGAATGCAATCGCACTGCCCGCCGCCCCAACTCGCTTCACAAAGCTCCGCCGCGAAATCTCATCGCTCATCGCATCACTCCTTCATCGCGAGCATTGCACGCATCCAGGCGCTCACTCGCAGCCCCAACATCGTACCCTTGAAACCCGCGCTCGAACATCCTTGACACTCATAGGTTCCAACTTCGCATAATGTCCCCAGCAATGTGCCTGATCCCTTCCCGCCCATCCACGCGTCTCCTGTCAGCACTGTTCTCGCCTGCACCGTGATGTCTCGAGCGCAGCAAGCCATCGCTCTGCCCCACATCTCCGCACCTGATGCTTCGACGGCTGCGCCCTTCCACTTCGCCACCGACGCTCCCAAAGGCCCTGGCTGGTCCCGCCCAGATGAGCCCGCCCGTGTCTACATTCACGAGCAACTCCCCGAGTTCTTCTCGCGCCCCATTACGCTGACGCACGCCATTCCCACCGGTGTCACACTGCAGTGGATCTTCACCGGCCCCCACGCCGGCTTCACGCTCGAGCTCAGCGCGAACAAGCTGCGCCTCTATCAACGCTCGTACGATTCTTCCGCCCTG
>JAZKBC010000087.1:16891-22588 GCA_040388825.1 Acidobacteriota bacterium
AGGGCAGCTACCCTGAGAAGATCACACTTGACGAAGAACGGTACATCACCGGCAACGCCCAGACCCTCACCGTCATCTCTGATGCGCACCTATCGATCAACGTGCTGCTGAACGGCGCTCCCATCCTCACGCAACGCTGCCTCTTCGACGTCACGCGCCACCAGCTCGCCATCACCGGCTCACGCTCACAGCACTTACTCATCGACGGCGCACTTCTCAGCACCCCCACCGAAACCACGACACTCGCGGCCGATCCACACAGCACATACCAGACTATCCTCGGCTTCGGCGGAAGCCCCAGCATCCCCGCATACGCTTCGCTCAGCGAAGAAGGCAAGGCCCGCTACTTCGATATCCTCAAGCGTTACAACCTGCTGATCCACCGCGAGTACCCAGTCAGCTCCGAACTGAACGCCGATCGATCCAACTATGATGACCTCGCCTCCGCCACACCGCACTACTATGGTGACAACTTCCCCAACGGCGAAGTCTCAGACTTCGAATACAGCCGCCACATCCTGTCGCTCGGCGGCAGCGTTCTCTACGAAGTCTGGTCGCTCCCTCCATGGGCAACCGTCGCCAACACCGCGCCAGGCAAGCCCCTCACCGACACCTGGAACAAACCCGTTCATCGCGTAGCCGACCCCGAGAAGTACGCCACCATCCTCGTCACCTACTGCAAGCTCGCCAAGAAGAAGACAGGCCAGGCCCCGCAGATCGTCGGCATCGAGAACGAAGTCGATCAGCCGACAGAAGTCTTCGCTGCCATGACCATGACGCTGCGCAAGCGGTTGGATGAAGCCGGCTTCCAGTCGACACGCATCCAGATCGCCGACGCCAGCTTCCTGTATCTCGGCATCGAGCGCGCCAACGGGCTGCACGAACATCCCGAAGCATGGCACGACACCGACTACATCGCTGCGCACCAGTATGACTACCAGCAGTTCCTCGCCAACCCCGATCTCTACGACGAGCGTCTGCAGGCCATGCACGCCGCCGCCCGTGGCAAGCCCTTCCTCGCAACTGAAATCTGCCTCAACGATCCACACTTCCAGGAAGCCAGCTTCCGACTAGCCTTCGCCATCGCCGAGCTGTACCACAAGGACATGACCGAGCTCGACGCCGCATCGCTCATGTACTGCTGGCTCCTGCTCGACGTCGAGCAGCCCAGCTTCGGCGCATCGCGCTCGCTCCTCGTTCCCGATCGCACCAACGACAACATGCCTGTCGCGTCGAGCTTCCAGCTCCGCGCTCTTGGAGCCTTCAGCCGCCATCTTCCCGCTGGCATGAAGCGCATCGCGCTCACCAGCTCCAACCCCGACCTGCTCGCCAGCGCCTACTCTTCCGCGAAAGACGTTACGCTGATCCTGCTCAACCGCTCCACCTCGCCGCAGCGAATTCGTCTGAACTGGCCGGGTGTTCACTTCAGCGAGCAGGAAACCGCAAGCCTCTACTCCGCCAACGAAACCCGAACCGCCACAAGTGAAATCGTCGTCGAACCAGGCTCCATCGTCACCCTCTCTACAATTCACGCTCAATAGCAGATCGTTCGAAAGGCCGCACTCCCTTGCGCAACTGTCTCCTCATCGCCGCAACCCTTACGCTGCTCACCACGGTTCGCGCGCAGACGCCCGTCGTCATCGATCACCACTTCAGCAACACCGACGCGCAAAGTTTGATCGGCCTCCCTATGGGCAGCCACAAGACCACGGTTGACAAGAAGGGCAACCTCAAGTGGTCGCAGTGGAGCCTGAAACGCCGTGAGCTCGATAGCCCTATCGGCTTCTCGGCGCAGATGGATGGCGGCCTCACCATCACCGCGTCTCTCAACACGAATTCGACTCCGCAGGCGTTCAACGTTGAAGGACAGCACCTCTACCGCAATCGTTACCCCTTCGTTGTCACCAATCTCTCAGCTAGCAATGTAACGCTCGAAGAGCTCGCCCTTGCCGCTGATCCCGACAACATCCCCTCTGCACTCCCCAATGCCCACAGCGGAACGCACGCTCTCGACCTCATCCGCCTCACCTTCACCAACAACACCGCCACGTCACAAATTATCGAGCTCCGACTCAGCGGCCGCGAGCGCAATCTCCCGGGCCACGTTACACGCAGCGCACTCATCACTCATGGCGGAGAAGACGTAGCTCTGCTCACCGCAGGGGATGGCGCAACCATTAGCGCCAAAGACAACGGCCTCACGCTCTCCGCGCAACTTACACTCGTGCCACACAGCCATCACGTCGCCTGGCTTCGTCTCCCGTACGAATACCCCGCTGCAAAGAACATGCAGCTCACCCCGCTCTCCAACGATCACCTCCTCGAAAAAGCCATCGCGCAATGGAATGGCCTCTGGGCCCGCGGCACGAGGATCGAAGTTCCACAACAGGACCTCGACGACTTCTATCAAGCCTCCATAGCGTACCTACTCATGCTCACTGAGTACGACAACCACGGCGATCTCTGGGTGCTCGACGGCCCCGACGTCTATCGCCAATACTGGGGACGCGGCGAATACTTCCAGGCCCGCGCCATGGAGGTCGCCGGCTATCTCGCCCCGGCACGCGAGTCTGTCGTCCACGCGCTCCACATCCAGAACGACGACGGCGAGTGGGACGGTCCGCCCGCGAGCGGCTGGCCCGCCTGGGACAACAGTGGTGGCAACGTCGCCTCCGTCTGGGAGTACTTCCAGTACACCCGCGACAAGCAGTTTCTCGCCGCCGCGTACCCCTTCATGCTCAACGCCTCACGCTGGATCCGCGATCACCGCGAAGAGTCCAAGCTTGAAGATGACGATACCGTGCCGCAAGGCGCGCGCCCGATTCGCCGCATGATCTCGTCGAAGTGCCGCACCGAACCTCAACCCAAACTCAAGCCGGGCGAGCACACCTACTGGTACGGTCTGCTGCCGTGGAGTTACGGCGACTCCGGCCTCCCCGAAGGCCATTCCTTCTCACACAACTTCTTAGCCGACTATGCAGTGAAGGTCACAGCCGAAGCCGCACACACACTCAATCATCCGACTGACGAGCAGTGGCTCAACCAGGAATACGCCGACTTCACCTCTGCCATTCGCACCTCGGTGGATCGCGCGGTCACGCTCGAAAAGATCTCGCCGCCGTACCTTCCCGCAATGCCCACGTACCCCGAAGGCGCGTACTCGCAAACTTTCCTCGCCATCTTCCCTACTGCTCTTTACAAGCCCACCGACCCACTCGTCGAAGGCCTGCTCGCCCGCATGGAGCACGAAGAGAAGCAGGGCGTGCCCACCAACGTAGCCTGGGCTGGCGCGGCAGGCGTATGGCCCGGCGAGGCGATGAACATGGCCGAAACCTATCTCCTGCGTGACGATGCCGAGCACACCGCATCCATGCTGCTCGCCGCGGCCAACCACTCCTACACTACCGACACTTTCAAGGAAGAGATCCTCGTCGACATCACGCAGCCCCGCGCCTGCGACACACCGCACAGCAAGCGCGCCAACGGCGAAGGTACTGGCGACCAGCCCGAAGCCTGGGGCAGCGCCAACTACGTCGACCTCTTCCGCGACATGCTCGTGCAGGAGCGTGATGATGCCGTGCACCTCCTTTCGGGCATTCCGCATAACTGGATCAAGCCAGGCCAACACATCACCGTCGATCAAGCCCCGCTCAACACCGGCGCGCGCTTGTCTTATACGTTCAGCTACATCGACAAGAATCATCTCAAGCTGCACCTCGCCATCACGCAGCCAACAAGATTCGTCCTCCACCTTCCCCTGAACCCCGAAGAGATCGATGAAGTCCGCGTCAACAACGCTCCCGGATGGATTGCCTCGACCGTCCCGTTTACAGCAACCACCAGCGCGGATATCGAGGTCCGCTTCAAGCACAGATACATGATTCATTGAGACAGGCCACACTGCAATGAACCGCCGCCGCTTTGCCTTCAACCTCGCCGCCTCCACCGCTCTCGCGGCAACGCACAGCTACGCTCTACCTCCAGCCAACATCACGCTCGAAGTCGATCGCGACAGCACCGGTCCCACCATGCCGCTCGACTTTACGGGCCTGTCCTACGAGTCGGCACAACTCGCTAATCCGAGATTCTTCTCCGCCACCAACCAAGAGCTCATCGAGATCTTCCGCGCGCTCACTCCTAACGGCGTTCTGCGCATCGGCGGCGGCTCCAGCAACTTCACCACTTATTCCGACGATGCCCCAACCGCGACACCACCGTTCGAAGTCTTCGGCCCCGACACCAGCAGCACCGTCAAGTCCGGCACTGTCACAACGGCCCTCGCTCTACAGAATCTGCGCGCCTTCCTCGACCACACCCAATGGAGCTGCATCTACGGCCTCAACCTCGGCCAAGGCACAAAGGAAATTGCTGCGCGCGAAGCGACCGCCGCGCACCGTATTCTCGGCCCGCGCCTCGTCGCATTGCAGATCGGCAACGAACCCGACTCGTTCCGCAACCGCTATCGCCCGGCGTCTTACGGCCCCGCCGACTTCATGCGCGAGTGGAACGACTTCCACTCGGCCATCATCGCCAACGTCCCGCAAGCCAAATTCGCCGGCCCCGACATCTCCAACAAGCAGCCGTTCTTTGAAGCCTTCGCTGCCGAAGCCCCGCAGCATCCAGACGTCATCCTCCTCACCGCCCACGCCTACGCGATGGGTCCCGCGCGTTCCCCGAACGCCACGCTCGAAAAACTCCTCATCCCCGACAAGCACGCGCAAACTCAACCTGAGTCCAAGCTGGACGCCATCCTCGCCGCATCCGCCGCCGCGCATCTTCCCTACCGGATGTGCGAAGGCAACTCCTGCTGGGACGGTGGCAAACCTGGCGTCTCCGACACGCTCGCATCAGCACTCTGGGCCGCGGACTACATGCTCCACCTCGCGCAGCGCGGCGTCGTTGGTGTGAACCTCCACGGCGGCGGCAACGGCTTTTACACACCGATCGCTGGCGCACCTTCCACCGGCTTCACGCGCCGCCCCGAGTACTTCGGCATGCAGTTCGCACAACGCTTCGCCGGCAGCACCTTCCTCCGCGCAACCCTTGCCAACAATTCCGCCACAATCACGGCCTGCGCGGCAAAGCACGCAAGTCATGTACAGCTAGCCTTCTTCAACAAGAGCGATGCACCCACATCCATCGCGCTTCCAGCTTCTTTGCAGCATTCGAAGCGAGCACACCAAACCACACTCACTGGACCATCTTTCGACAGCAAACTCACCACGCTCTCCAGCGCTGAAACAATCTCACTCACCAGCAGCGTCAATATCCCTGCGCACACCGCACTCCTCCTCGAGGTCGAAGCACGATGAAGTCCACTCGCCCACTCACACGCCGCCGGTTTCTCGGCCAATCTGCCGCAGCTGCTGCTCTGCTCCGCAACGGCAATCTCACAGCAGCGCCAACGCCGCCGTCAGAGTCCGCCACGCCGCATCGCCTCTTCTTCCATCAGCCCGCCGCCACCTGGCCCGACGCCATCCCCGTCGGCAACGGTCGCCTCGGCGGCATGGTGTTCGGCGACCCCCAACACGATCGCATCCAGCTCAACGAAGAGACCATCTGGGATGGCGAACTCCGTGACCGCAACAACCCAGCTGCAGGCGCCGCCGTCCCGAAGATCCGCGAGCTTCTCTTCGCCGGCAAAGTCCTCGAAGCCCAAAAACTCGCCGCCGAAGACATGCTCGCGATCCCCCAGCG
>JAZKBC010000087.1:22598-26499 GCA_040388825.1 Acidobacteriota bacterium
GACGGCACTCACTACACCCGCGAAGTCTTCAGCTCCGCACCTGATCAAACGCTCATCATCCGCCTCACCTCCAGTGCCCGTGGCAAGATCAACTGCACCCTCCGCCTCGATCGCCTCTCCAGCGCGACGACAACAGCCCTCGCGCCAAACCATCTGGCCATCACCGGCCAGGCCCTCCCCGTCAACGACAACCCGCATCTGCCCGTCAAGGAACACCAGACCGGCATTCGATTTCGCGGCGAGCTGCTCGTCAAAACGGAAGGCGGCACCTGCACCTCTGCGAACAATCAACTCCACATCGCCGGCGCCACTTCCGCCACACTCTTCTTCGTAGCCGCCACGGAGCATCGTGTGCGCGACATGGCTGCGGCCTGCAGCACTTACCTCCATTCAGCCACCATCCCCTACGCCGAGCTCCGCCGTCGCCACATCCGCGACTATCAACCCTTCTTCCGCCGTTGTGACCTCCAACTTCTCAACACCCCCGACCCCAACGCAGACGTCCCCACCGACATTCGCATGCAACGCATCAAGGCTGGCGGCGAGGACTTGCAGTTGCTCCCGATCTACTTCCAGTTCGGCCGCTACATGCTTATCAGCAGCAGCCGTCCCGGCACTATGGCCGCGAACCTCCAAGGCATCTGGAACGAAAGCGTCGATCCGCCCTGGGGCTCGAAGTACACCATCAACATCAACACCGAGATGAACTACTGGCCGGCTGAGACCACCAACCTCTCCGACCTCACGGCTCCGCTCTACGATCTCATTGACAGCACCCGCGCCCCCGGAGCCATCACCGCCAAGCGCTACTACAAGGCCGCCGGATTCGTCGCGCACCACAATACCGACATCTGGGGCGACACCGTTCCCATCGACGGCCTCGGCGGTGGCATTTGGGCGATGGGAGCCAACTGGCTCGCGCTGCATCTCTGGGAGCACTACGAATTCACCGGCGACGCCGCGTTCCTCCGCAATCGCGCCTACCCAGTGCTGCGCGACTGCGCGCGATTCCTCCTCGACTACCTTGTCCCCTCACCCGACGGCTACCTCATGAGCGGCCCTTCCCTCTCCCCTGAAAACCGCTACCGCCTGCCCGACGGCGCTGCGGTCAGCCTTTGCATGTCCCCCACGATGGACGTCGAAATCACACACGCCATCTTCAACCGCATTGAATGGGCCACCAAACTTCTCAACCTCGACCACGACCTCGCTCAACGCACCAGCGCCGCTGCCGCGAAACTTCCTCCCTTCAAAATCTCCAAGACCGGCGGCCTGCAGGAGTGGTTCTACGACTACGAAGAAACCGAGCTCGGCCATCGCCACATCTCGCACCTCTTCGCGCTCTATCCCGACCACCAGATCACGCTCGACAAAACACCCGAGCTCGCCGCAGCCGCGCGCGCCACGCTCGATCGGCGCCTCGCCAACGGCAGTGGCTCCACTGGCTGGAGCCGCGCCTGGATCGCCAACTGCTTCGCCCGCCTGCGCGACGGCGACAAATGCCACCACAACCTGATGGAGCTGCTCAGCCTCTGCACGCGCACCAACCTCTTCGATGTCTGTGGCCTCAAGAGCAACTCGCCGTTCCAGATCGACGGCAACCTCGGCGCACCCGCCGCCATCGCCGAAATGCTGCTGCAAAGCCACGATGGCAGCATCCGCCTGCTGCCCGCGCTCCCGCAACTCTGGAGCAGCGGCAAAGTCACCGGCCTGCGCGCCCGCGGCGGCCTTGAAGTCTCCCTCACCTGGAAAGACCACAGCATCACCGAAGCCACTCTGAGCGCCACACTCAACCGCAAGCACACGCTCATCGTTCACACCGGCCAACGCATCGTGTCCATCGCCGGCACGTCCATCACACACACCGACGGCGGTGCAACCTTCACCGCTCAGACCGGCCACACATACACGCTCCACTTCGCCTAAAGCAACCACCGCAAGAGAGGACCACTCCGTGAACCGCCGCCAGATGTTGCAACTCAGCATGACCGCCGCAGCCGCAGCCGTCGCTCCAGCCATCGCCGAAGCCGAGCAGCGCAGCACCGTCTCCGGCAAAGTCGAGCAATGGAACATGCACGAGATCACCCTCCACGGCCCCACCGACGGCAACCCGTTCCTCGACGTCACCCTCACCGCCACGTTTTCGCTTGACCACCGCAACGTCGACGTCACCGGCTTCTACGATGGCAACGGCCTCTACCGCATCCGCTTCATGCCCGACACCCCCGGCCACTGGACCTGGCGCACCGCCAGCTCCAGCACCGCTCTTGCCAACCAGACCGGCAGCTTCGATTGCACGCCAGCCACTGGCAACAACCACGGCCCTGTCAACGTCGCGCACCAGTTCCACTTCCAGCACGCGGACGGCACACCCTACTTCCCCTTCGGCACAACCTGCTACGCCTGCGCCTTCATGGGCTCGCCATGGGAAGAGCAAACCATCGCCACGCTCCGCTCCACCGGCTTCAACAAAGTCCGCCTCTGCCTGATGCCGAAAGGCCAGCCGCACCCACTCTTCGCTCTTCCCTTTGTGCAGAAGCCCGACGGCACCAACGACCTCGCGCGCCTCGACCCCACTTACTTCCAGCACGTCGAAAAAACCATCGCCACACTCAGCTCCCTCAACATCCAGGCCGACCTAATCCTCTTCCACCCCTATGATTCCTGGGGATTCAAGTCGATGCCGCGCGAAGCCGATGACCTCTACCTCCGCTACGCCATTGCGCGCCTTGCGGCCTATCGCAACATCTGGTGGTCCGTGGCCAACGAGTACGACCTCGTCAAAACGAAGACCATGCCCGACTGGGATCACTTCTTCAAAGTCATCCAGCAGTGCGATCCTTACAGCCACCTACGCTCCATCCATCACAGCGGCGTGCGATACGACAACTCCAAGCCATGGGTCACGCACGCCAGCCTGCAGGAGTACGACTTTGAAAAGTCCGCCGAGTTCCGCGCCGCATGGAACAAGCCCATCATCTACGACGAGATCCAGTACGAAGGCAACATCTCCCGCCGCTGGGGCAATCTTTCTGCAGAAGAAATGACCCGCCGCTTCTGGCTCGCCATCATCAACGGAACTTACGCCACGCACGGCGAAACTTTCATCAGCCCACCGGGCACACCCGTTTGGTCCGACGGCGGCAAGCTGATAGGAACCAGCGCCGCGCGCATCGCCTTCCTGCGCAGCGTCGTCGAAAAGATCACGCACACCGGCCTCAATCAATACGAAGGCGCTTATTACCTCTCGGCCGGCAAGCCCAACGAGGTCTACCTCTACTACTTCGACACGCACTCTCTCGGCGACTACGACTTCCCCCTCCCCGAAGGCGTCCACTTCAAGTGCACACTCATCGACCCCTGGAACATGACCACCAACGAACTCCCCGGCACCTTCACTGGCAAGCCCGCACACGTCAAGGGCGCGCCGCGCGACAAAACCGAAGACTCCCCCAGCTATATCAAACTCGCCAGCAAGCCCTACATGGCCGCCCTCTTCCAAAAGGTCTAAGCATGCGTCTGAATCTTCCCCGCAGTCTCGCAATCGCCGCACTCACGTTCGCATCAATCGCCGCCTCAGCCGCCGCCCGCGTAGAAATCGCCCCCAACGCCTCACCCCGCGAGCGCTACGCCGCCGACCAGCTCCGCTCCGCCACCGCAGGCCTCGCCGGCAACATCACCATCGTCCTCGCCCCGCGCAACTCCCCCATCTTCGCGCACGACGAAACGCTCGAACAGTTCTGGCCCGGCGCCATCGAAGCCTTCGTCATCCATCGCTTCGGTTCACGCATCCTCATCGCTGGCAGCGACACCTCCGGCACCCTCTACGGCGCGCTCGAACTCGCCCAACGCATCCGCGAGTCCCACGCCATCCCCTCCACCATCGACTTCGAAGACCATC
>JAZKBC010000088.1:0-261 GCA_040388825.1 Acidobacteriota bacterium
GGGGGCCGAAGGTGCTGCCGGATAAGCCGGGGATGACGGAGATGCGGCCGATGATTGAGAAGTACAACGACTGGGTAAGGACGTCGGGGACGTTCGATGCGGTGGTGGATTTTTATAAGGTGCTGAGGGACCCGGAGAATCCGCAGGTGATGCGGGCGGAGTTCGATAGCGGGGACCATACGCATCCCAGCGATAAGGGGTACCAGGCGATGGCGGATGCTATCGATTTACGGGAATTAGCCAAATAATTTTAGACGCGGG
>JAZKBC010000088.1:271-1172 GCA_040388825.1 Acidobacteriota bacterium
CGCCCTGTAACTTCTGGGGTGAGTTACAGGGCGGAGTTAGTAACTCGCGAGTTAGTTAGTTGACGGCGTTCTGGTCGATGTACAGGACTACGCGGCCCTTGGTGTGGGGATCGGTGGTGGCGCCGCCGTCGCCTTCGGTGACGATCCATAGGTGGTCGGAGGAGGATGAGGTGGAGTACATGCCTTCGGGGTGGTAGACGGAGGTTTTGGGGGAGGCGGAGTAACTCCAGGTTTTGGCGGTGGCTGAGGGTGAGACTTTGTATATCTCGCCGCTGTTGTAGGTGGAGGAGAGGAAGTAGGTGTCGGTGGCGGCGCCGGTTACGTTGTCGGAGGCTACGCCCTGGACCTGGCCTTCGTTCATGTAATAGACCTTGGTTGGGGAGACGTAGAGGGGGAAGTTGATGGGGTCGGCAGCGAGGAGGTGGTTGGTGGAGCTGTCGATAGGCCACTGATAGAGACGGCCGTTGAGGCTGGAGGTGTTCCCGTTGCAGGAGGTGCCGGAGGTGTCGCAGTACTCGCCGGAGAGGACCTGGTTGGTTGCGGGGCGATCGTCGTTGCCGGCGAAGGAGAAGGTGGGCTTGCAGGAGGTGGGGATGGTGGTGCCGTCGCTCTTGGTGGTGGGGGTGGTGTAGGAGCCGGCTTCGGGGAGCATGTAGCCGTAGCCGTCGGCGCACCACTGAGTGCCGACTTTGCCGAAGATTCCGGAGCCGTCGGAGTTGCGGCAGAGAGCGGAATCGCCGTCTACGGCGCGGATGTTGTTGAGGTCGAAGACGCGGAAGCCGTGGTTGGTGTCGGCGACGTAGAGGAGGTTGCCGACGAGGGCGAGGCCGCCGACGTGGAGGTTGACGGACTCGTATTGGGGGACGCCGCCGACGGGAGCGAGGGGATCGACGAGGATGAT
>JAZKBC010000088.1:1182-2627 GCA_040388825.1 Acidobacteriota bacterium
GCGGTACTGCGAGGAGCTGAGCGAGGTGGTGTCGATGAGCGAGATGCGGGAGCCGTTGTCGTAGCTGTAGGCGTCGGTGTTCCAGTGCCAACTGGTGATGGCGAAGGAGGTGCTGCCGGAGGTTCCGTGGGTGAGGCCCTGGGGGATCCATGCGGTGGAGGACATGTCACCGGAGTCCCAAGCGAGGCCATCGATGTATCCGACGACGGGAGGATGCGTGCTGGAGGTGAGCTTTACCGGGGTGTCGTCGAGATTGGTGAGCGCGGTGGCGAGCGATGTTACAGTGCCGACGCCGGCCATGTAAGTGACTTTCGAGGCCCAGACGTTGTTGTCTTTGAGCTGCATGCAGGCCTGGTCGGTTGTGTCGAGGGCCATCTTGCCGTGGCGGGTGGCCTGGGCTGATGTCACAGTGGATGTTGCCGCGAAGGCTGCTAACAATAGCCAGTTGGACTTATTGCCGAGATTCACCATCATTACTCTCCTCGTTGATTGATGTTCTTGCGGGCAAAAGAAAACGCCATGCAATCTATACCCGGCGAATGTGTGCCAGAGATAAATTGCATGGCGAATCTATTGGGCTCTTGCCACGCGGGACGAACTGTAGGCTACGCGGCTTAATAGAGTCAAGTGAAAAAGTTGTAATAAAGGAACTTAGGGTTAGATAAGTGGGGAGTTAGGTGAAAATGGCGCTGGGTATGTCGGCGGGTGTGGCGACGAGGCGGTCGGGGTTGGAGGCCTGGAGGGAGTGGGGGCTGAGGCCGTAGAGGCAGCCAAGGGTGCGGGCTCCGATGGCGCGGGCGGTGCGGATGTCTACGTCGGAGTCGCCGATCATGAGTGTGTCGGCGGGGAGGATGGGGTGTGGTGACGAAGCGAGCTGGTTGGCTTCGGCGATGAGGGTTTGGAGGCCTTCGGGATCGGGCTTTTTGGTGGGGAAGCTGTTGCCGCCGTAGTTCTGGAAGAAGTAGGGAGAGAGGTTGAGGGCGTCGCAGATGGCGCGGGAGGGGAGGACGGGTTTGTTGGTGAGGACCGCCATGAGGATGTGGGGATGGCGGGCGCGGATTTCGGCGAGGGCTTCGAGGACTCCGGGATAGGGGAGAGTGTTGTCGAGCTTGTGGGCTCGGTAGTAGGTGAGGAAGTGGTCGAAGGCTTGCTCGAAGATGGGGCTGGTTTCGGTGGGGGATTGTGAGTCGAGGTCTTCGGGGTCGCCGAGGGCGCGGCGGACGAGCATCGCCGCTCCGTCACCGACGTAGGTGGTGATGAGGGCGTTGGGGAGGGTGGGCTTGCCGACGTGGGCGAGGGCGGCGTTGACGGAGTTGCAGAGGTCGAGGGTGGAGTCGATGAGGGTGCCGTCGAGGTCGAAGACCAGCAGTCGCGGTGCCATGATGCAAGTGTAGCGGCTGCTGGTCTGGAGGTTAGCGGGGGTTGATTTCGATGTCGCCGGAGCC
>JAZKBC010000088.1:2637-10288 GCA_040388825.1 Acidobacteriota bacterium
GGACAGCGCCTGCAGCCGGAAGGTCTCGACGCTGCCATCGTCGCCCTTGATTTCGACGAGGATGGAGCCGCCGCCGTTGATGCTGGCGGAGAGATGATGGCGGGAGTCCTCCTCCTGTTTGGGGGCGCCGGGGAAGCGGACGCGGATGTCGCCGGAGCCGGTGGCGGCTTCGACGTTGAACCTGGAGTCCGGATTAAGATGAAGGCGGACGTTGCCGGAGCCGGAGGAGACGTTGGCGGGACCCTGGATGTGGCCGTCGGCTTCGATGTCTCCAGAGCCGGTGCGGGCGTAGAAGGCGCCGTCGAGACCGTGGATGCGGATGTTGCCGGAGCCGGTTTTGGCGTGAACGTCGCCGGTGGCCTGCTGCTCGAGCTCGATGTCGCCGGAGCCGGAGTCGAGTGTGGCGGGGCCGTGGAGGCCGTGGGCGCGGACGTTGCCGGAGCCGGAGCTGGCGGTGAGGAAGCGGCCGACGTTGTTGCTCTCGACGTCGCCGGAGCCGGAGCGGAGATTGAGAGCGGCGTTGACGGGGACGGAGATCTCGTAGTCGATGGTGATGTTGTTGAAGAAGCTGCGCTCGCGGGACTCGCCGATGTGGATCTCGTTGCCGGACTGGGTGATGGGCGGGTTCTCGGTGATCTTGGTGATGCGGCCGTCGACGTTGCCGAAAGCGGACCAGCCGGCGTGGACGTGGCCGACGATGTGCACCTGGTTGCTGCTGGAGGGCGTGACGCGGATGCTGCCGGAGCCGGTGGAGACGTAGACGTCCGGCTGGGCGGAGGTGGCGATGGTGCGGTCGAAGTTGCCGTCGGCGAGGGCGGCGGTGGTGAGGGTGAGGACTGCGGCGGCGGTGAGGAGGTGGAGTTTCATGGTGGTGCTCCAGAGTTCAGAGTGTAGTGGGTAGAGTTTAGAGCTTAGAGAGGGCTGCGTTGGTGAAGCAGGTCCTCTCCGAGGATGACAGACAGAAAAGCAAGTGCAAGAACAACTGCAGATCCCTGCGGGATGACAAACAAACATGGGACGACGACAAACACCGGATGACAACAAAAGTCTATGACGTTTGTTGCAGGACTACGGTGTCTCCGCTCTTGAGGCCGGAGAGGATTTCGATTCGGCTGCCGTTGGAGAGGCCGACTTTGATGGGGACTACGCGGTGGCCGTCTTTGCCTTTGGCGTCGGGGACCCAGACGGTGGCGTTGCGGTCCTTGTCGTAGAGGACGGCTTGCTCGGGAACGGTGAGGACGCCTTTGTGCTCTTCGAGGACGATTTCGCCGTTGGCGGTCATGTTGGATTTGAGTTCGCCGGTGGCGTTGTCGATGGAGATCTGGACTTCGAAGGTGGTGACGTTGTCCTTTTCGACGCCGAGGGGAGAGATCTTGGTGACCTTGCCGGTGAAGGTGCGGCCGGGGAAGCTCTGGACCTTGATGCGGGCGGGTTGGCCCATGTACACCTTGCCGATGTCGGACTCGTCGACCTTGCCCTTGACGTAGACCTGGTGGGTGTCGCCGAGGGTCATGACGAGGGTGGCGGTGGAGCCCAGGACGAGGATGGAGGAGACGGCGTCGCCGACCTGGACGTCGCGGGAGAGGACTACGCCGTCGATGGGGGAGGTGACGGTGGTGTAGGAGAGCTGCTCTTCGAGCTGCTTGAGGGAGGCTTCGGATTGCTGGACCTGGGCGAGGGCCTGGCGCTCGCGGGCGGAGTCGATGGCGATCTGGGCGGAGGCTTTGTCGCGGGTATTTTTGGCGGCGAGGTAGGCCTGCTCGGCGGTGTCGAGGGATTGCTGGGAGGCGATGCCGGAGCGCTGCATTTCAAGCTGGCGCTTGTAGGTGGCTTCGACCATGGGGAGGTCGGGAGCGGTGGCGGCGACCTTGTCGTACGCGACGGCGGCGGCGGCGGAGTGGGCGTTGGCCTCGGCGGCGGAGAGCTGGGCCTTCTGGGCGGCGACCTGGTCGAGGATCTCCTGCTGGTCAAGCTGGGCGAGGATCTGGCCCTTGCTGACGTGGGCATTGATGTCGGTGTCGAGGCGGGTGACGATGCCGGAGGCCTTGGATTTGACCTCGACCTGGGTGATGGGCCAGATCTTGCCGGTGGCGACGACGGAGTGGGCGACGTCGCCCATTTCAGCGTGGCCTAGCTGGGAGGCGTCGAGCTTCGTATTTCCGCTGACAGATTTGACGGCAACAACCGCTCCGCCGATGAGGAGGACGGCAACGCTGCCGAGAATGATCCAACGGCGCTTGCGGGATTTCTTGCGGGACGAGTTCAACTTGGCCTCCGACGGCTTGGGGTGCTGGGAGGCTTTACGCAGGGGAGGGGGTTGTGGTTCCCCGGGGGGGGGCAGAGTGTAGAGGGTAGAGTGTAGAGCGTAGAGGAGTCAGGCGGACGGCTGGGGCTGCGGGGCGTGGAGCGAGCGTTTGGCGCGGGGCCAGAAGTTGATGGTGTTGAATGCGGCGATCGCGACCCAGAGGAGGTCGTGAAGACGGTGTGCGGGGTGGGTGATGAAGGCCCAGGTGAAGGTGAGGAAGGCTGCCAGCCAGACGATAGCTGCGGCACGGAAGAAGAGCGTCATGCGGAGTTGGTAACGCGGGGACTGAAGGCGCTGGGCGAAGCGGCGGCGGTTGGAGAGGCGCTCGTCGAGGGAGGGGAGGAGTTCTCCGGTGCGGAGGTAGCGGCGAGTGGTGACGGCGACGGCGTAGGCAGGGGCAGCGAGTCCGGCGATTGCTCCGAGAAGCAGGATGATCCGTATGGCGGTCGGGAGGCTGTTCGCGAAAGCAAGGCAGAGCGAGGTGACGCCGGCGGCAGCGAGGACGAGGAAAATCGCGATGACGATGATCAGGGTCGCCGGGCGGACGGGGCGGATGGGGCGGAGGTTCGGCGGGTTGGCCGAGGGGGTCATGGATGGGAGTATAGCGGAGGCTGCGGCGGGAACAGCAGGTCCTCTGCGAGGATGACAACCAGAAAGGCAAGAGCAACTGCAACAGCAGGTCCTCTCCGAGGATGACAACCAGAACGGCAAAAGTAAGAGGGTGGTGCTCAGGCGTATTTGCGGAGGATGCCGAGGACCTTGCCCTGGATGGCTACGTTGCCGGCGGGGGCGTAGATGGGGGCCATTTCGGTGTTGGAGGGTTGGAGGCGGATTAGGTTGCCCTCGCGGTAGAAACGCTTGAGGGTGGCGTCGGTGCCGTCGACCAGGGCTACGACAATTTCGCCTTCGCGGGCGGTGCGGGTGCGCTCGACGAGGACGTAGTCGCCGTTGACGATGTGCTCGTCGCGCATGGAGTCGCCGCGAACTTCGAGGGCGAAGACTTCGCGGTTGCCGATGATGTCGCCGAGAGAGATGGTTTCAGCCTGCTCGATGGCTTCGACCGGCTGGCCGGCGGCGATGCGGCCGAGGAGGGGAAGGCGGTCCATGGCGTTCTTGCGCTGGCCGCGCTGGGGGAGGACGTCGATCGAGCGGCTGCGGTTGTGCGCGCGCTGGAGCAGGCCCTTGTTCTGGAGATTGGTGACGTGCTTGTGGACCGTGGCGAGGGAGCTGAGGCCGAGGCCGGCGGCGATCTCTTCGTACGAAGGAGAGTAGCCGTGCCGGGTGGTGAAGGAAGAGAGAAAGTCGATGACCTCTTTTTGCCGCCGCGTGATCGCCATGCGGACATTCTAGCGAAAGAAAAGCGAACTGCAAGAGAAAAGTTGGGAAAGAACCGCATTGGTACATTTTGGGACGTTTTATAGTTTGGTTCCAAAATGGGACAAAGTATGAAGGATTGTGATGCGACGCACATTAACTTTTTGGGGGATGAGGCGAGTCTGGATAGACAAGTAAGCAGAGAGTTCCGGGTGATGGTTCTGCCGGACTCGTTTTGGTGAGGTCTGAATGCGTGTCTTAGTCGTGGATGATGATCGTGCTCTCGGGATGTTTCTGCAGAAGGGATTGAAGCAGGAGGGCCACGAGGTGGAGTGGGTCGGGGATGGCGACGCGGCGCTGGAGCATGTTGCGTTGCATCAGCCGGACCTGATGGTGCTGGATCTGGGGCTTCCGCGCCGGGATGGGCTGCAGGTGCTGGAGGCGATGCAGGGCAAGCTCGAGGTTACGAGCGTGCTGGTGCTGACCGGGCGCAGCCAGGTGGAAGAGCGGGTGAAGTGCCTGAACCTGGGCGCGGATGACTGCCTGCTGAAGCCGTTCAGCTTCCATGAGCTAACAGCGCGGTGCCGGGCGATTCTGCGGCGGAAGCAGAAGTTTGAAGACCCGATGCTGCGATATGGAGGCATTGAGATGCACCGGCTGGAGCGCAGGGTCTGGCGTGAAGGGGCGGCGATCGACCTTACGGGCAAGGAGTTTGCGCTGCTGGAGTTCCTGTTGCAGCGGCAGGGCGAGTGCTGCGCGAGGGGCGAGCTGCTGCGCGAGGTTTGGGGGATGGCGGAGGATACCGGGACAAATGTGGTGGATGTGTATGTGAACTATGTTCGCCGGAAGCTGGGTGGGCAGGGCGAGGGATCGGCGATGAAGGGGTCGCCGATTGAGACGGTGCGGGGGATTGGGTATCGGCTGCGATCGGCTGGGCGTCAAGAGGTGGCGAAGGTTGAGGAGACGGCCGGAACGGTTTGAGGCTGGTTGCAAAGTAAGCGGATGACCGAAAGAGAGACTGGGCCAACGGCAAGTGCGTCAGGATGAGGCAGCAGATGGGTGTGGAGATATCGGAAGAGGGATTGAGGAAGATAGAACGGATGCTGCATGATCTGGCACAGCCGTTGACTTTATTACAGTGCCGGCTGGAATTGGGACAGATGAGTGATGATCCGGTTGAGTTGAAGGAATCGATTGGCGAGGCGCTGGGGGATTCGAAGCGGCTGTTCGATGGGTTGAACCAAATGCGAGTAGAGTTGCTGGGCGAGACGCTCCCGGAGCGGAGATAGCCATGGCCCTGGATACGGTTCTAGCGAAGAGCGTGTTGCTGACGAGTCCTGACGGCAACTGGCGGCGGCGGATGCGGGAGAGCCTGACGGGGATGCGCTGGCAGGTGCGCGAGGCGGAAGGCGGCGCCGACGCGATGGCGCAGATGGAACAGCTGCGGCCGGAGGTGTTGCTGATCGATCACTGGCTTCCTGATTTAGAGGTGGGGGCGTTTGTGCGGGTGCTGGCGGCGGAGTATCCGGGAGTGGACTTTCTGCGGGCGGATGGGGAAGCGGTGGAAGGGAGCGTGCGGAGTCCGAGGCGGCATGAGCTGCTGCATGCGCTGCGGGAGGCGGTAGAGATTTCGGGGGGAGTTTCAGGAGGGGCGACGTTGCCGAACGACACGGCGGCCTGGGCTGCGGCGCCGGTGGCTCCGCCGGCGAGGGGAGCGCGGTTGGCGGGGCGTGGAGTGGAAGTGGTGGAGGAGAAACCGGAGTGGCTGCTGGATGATGTGTCCGTGCTGGATGAACCGTGGGCGGTGCAGCGGGAAGGCCTGAAGGGGGAGTTGCAGGGTTATGGAGATCCTATCGATCCGGTGAGGGTGGCTGTTCGAGCTAATGAGCCTCCGATAGCGGGGTTGGTGGGAGACAGCGCGCCGATGCAGGAGCTGAGGCGGCTGATCCGGCTGGTGGCGAAGCGGTCGGCTACGGTGCTGATTTTGGGGGAGACGGGGTCGGGCAAAGAGGTGGTGGCCAAGGCTATCCACAAACTCAGTACGCGTGCTAATAAGCCGATGGTGGTGTTGAATTGCGCGGCGATTCCTGAAGCGTTACTTGAAGCTGAGTTATTTGGACATACACGCGGGGCGTTTACGGGGGCGGTGCAGTCGCGGATGGGAAGGATTGAAGCGGCGAACGGGGGAACGCTGTTCCTGGATGAGATTGGGGAGATGCCGCTGGCGCTGCAGGCGAAGATGCTGCGGTTTCTGGACTCGGGTGAGTTGCAGAAGGTGGGCGACAACGATGTGGTGCATGTGGATGTGAGGGTGGTGGCGGCGACGCATCAGCATTTGGAGAAGAAAGCTACGGAGGGGACGTTCCGGCTGGATCTGTATCACCGGCTGGCGGTGTTTCCGCTGTCGGTGCCTCCGCTGCGGGAGCGGAAGGACGATGTGGCGGATCTGGCGGAGTTCTTCCTGGCGGAGATGGGTAAGGAGTCGCCGCGGAAAAGGTTGTCGGCGGGTGCGATGCGGAAGCTGGGGGAGAGTAATTGGCCGGGGAACGTGCGGGAGTTGGCGCATGTGCTGGAGCGGGCGACGATTCTGGCGGATGAGAGTCCGGAGATTGCGGTGGAGCATGTGATGTTGGGGGTTCGGCGGTAGGTGGTGGCTGGTGGCCAGGGTGGTGGGGCCGCGGGCTGCTGAGGCGGGGAAATACAGAGGTCCTTCGCGAAGCTCAGGATGAGGGTTCAATGAGAGCGGTGGTGGGGCCGGGGGCTGTGGTGGTGGGTTGTGGTGGGGGTCAGTGCTTGGGGCGTCGGTGGGCGATTGGATTGGTGGATTCTTAGGTATCGGCGGAAAAAGCTAAGAGATGACTCACACGAAGGGGGTAGAGTTTGGCCCCTGTCCTGCACTTTGTATCGGTGTCGAACGCGCGAACAGGAGCGCTGTCGCAGATTGAGCCAGAGAAGGAGAAGCACGGCTTATGACACAGGTGCAGCAACATACGCAGGCAAGGGCGGCTGGACGGTTCCAGGCGCAGTGGATTGAGGATGCAGAGCTCGCCGTGCCGGTTGAAGTGGCTCCGGTTGGGGTTGCCGAACTGGACCGGGAGCAGGTGCTTCTGGAGCATATGGCGACGGTGCGGTTCATTGCGCGGCGGATCCATGAGCGGCTGCCGCAGCATGTGGAGATGGACGACCTGATTTCGGCGGGCATGGTGGGCCTGATTGACGCGTTCAGCAAGTTCGATCACGAGAAGAAAGTGCAGTTCAAGAGTTATGCGCAGTTTCGGATCCGGGGAGCGATTCTGGACTCTCTGCGGCTGCTGGACTGGAGTCCGAGGGAGCTGCGGCGTAAGGGGCGCGCGGCGGAAGAGGCTCTGCGGGCAGCGACGGCGCGGCTGGGACGGGTTCCTGCAGCGCCTGAGGTGGCGCGGGAGATGGGCGTGAGCCTGGACGAGTACCAACACCTGGTTGGAGAGCTGAAGGGCCTGGAGGTTGGAAGCCTGCAGGTGGAGCGCGGGGAGGACTCGGGCGACGAGGAGATTCAGTATGTGCCGACTTCTCCGGAAGAGGATCCGCTGTTTCTGTTTCTGGAGGGCGAGAAGCGGACGCGGTTGCTGACGGCGATTGACGACCTGCCGGAGAAGGAGCGGATGGTGCTGACGCTGTACTACTACGAAGAGCTGTCGATGAAGGAGATTGGATTGACGCTGGGAGTGGTGGAAAGCCGGGTGTCGCAGATTCATGCGGCGGCGGTGGCTCGGCTGCAGGTGAATATGGGGGTGAAGAAGGCGACGGTGAAGACGCGGAAGCGGGTGCGGACGATGCTGGTGCACTAGAGGCGAGGGCCAAGTGTCAGGAGACGGGGCTCCGGAATCGGTTAGGCTTTGAGGATGAACGGGGTGCGGAAGAAACGCGTGCTGGTGACTCGGGCTCCGGGCCAGGCTTCGGAGTTGGCGGAGCGGTTGCGGGCGGTGGGGTTGGAGCCGGTGGTGGTTCCGGCGATTGAGCTGGCGGAGCCGACCAGCTGGGCGGGGTTGGATG
>JAZKBC010000089.1:0-1224 GCA_040388825.1 Acidobacteriota bacterium
GCCGCAGGCCTCGTCGTCGCCGTTCCAGCGCTCGTCGGCTACAACCAGCTCACCGCCCGCCTGCGCGAAACCGCCGCCCGCATGGACGACTTCGGCCGCGAGCTCCTCAACGCCATCGAAAACGCCGCCCTCGTCATGCCACCCCCCGAAGTCCGCGCTCCCGACCCGCGCAACGACTCCGGCATCCGGAGGTCCTTCTAGCCATGGCCTTCTCCTCCCGCGGCCACACTCAAACCGCGCTCGCCGACATCAACATCACCCCCCTCGTCGACGTAGTCCTCGTTCTGCTCCTCATCTTCATGCTCACCGCGCCCGTGTTGCAGTCCGGCATCCTCGTCGCCGTGCCGCAAACCCGCACCGTCACGCAGCTCACCGAAGTCCACACCACCATCACCATCGACAAGCACCAGAACGTCTTCCTTCAGGACAAGCCAGTCAACGTCCACGACCTCCCCGCCCAGCTCTCCGCACTCCCCAAAGATGCCGACACCAAACGCATCGTCTACGTCCGCGCCGATCAGGACGTCCCCTTCGGCGCCTTCGCCTCCGTCATGGACGCCGTCAAGCAAGCCGGCATCACCAACATCTCAATCGTCACCCGCCCCATCGACCAATAACGGCTACTCCCTACTCCCTGTTCCCTACTCCCTGCCTTTATGTCCACGCTCTCCACCCGCAACCCGCGCCCGGAAAACTTCGGCGGCGGCATGGGTGTCTCCCTTGCGCTCCACGCAGCTCTCGCGGCCCTCATCGTCGCCGCCGCTCTCATCGGCGGTCTCCACCACGGCAACTGGGGCGAGCACGCCGCCTCCACCGGAGCCATCCAGGCGACCATGGTCTCCTCGATCCCGCTCCCGCAAAAGGCGCCACCCGTAGAAAAAGCCGTCCTCGCCCCCGAGCACGTCTCCGAAGCCCCCGCGCCCACTCCCAAAGAAGCCACTCAGCCTCCACCCAAACCCACCGACATCCTCGTCAAAGCCAAGACCCAGCCCACCAAGGTCGCTCCCATCCCGCACGTCGAGCCGCCCAAGCACCCGCAGCCCGTCCCTCCCACAGCCAAGGCCACCACCGGCGCGTCCGCCACGCAGCTCCCGCAATCCGTCGCCCACGTCACCAACGGCACCGCCTCGCTCACCGTCCCCGACCGCGTCTACGGCGACCGTTACGGCTACTACTTCCGCATCGTCTCCAGCAAAGTCGCCCAGAACTACTACACCCAGGAAA
>JAZKBC010000089.1:1234-13470 GCA_040388825.1 Acidobacteriota bacterium
ATTAACAATCTCCGCATCGAAACCAAATCCGGCTCCCCCACCCTCGATCTCGCCGCCATGCACGCCCTCCAGCGCATCGACACCTTCGGCCCCCTCCCCGCCGGCGACCACATCACCATCGAATACAAATTCGACTACCACAACCCCTAGCCACTAAATCTTCGCCGACCGCCTTACCTCCTGTGGTTCCCCGAAACACCGTTTCCCACCGCCAGAGCGTCTACCATTTCAGGAGAATGGCTCTGATCGCATATCCCTCGTCTCATCGCTCAAGCCTGACCGCCTTCGCCACGATTCTTCTGGCGTTCGCCGCCGCGTCGTCCTGCTCCGCGCAGGACTGGTATCACATGGAGATCAGCAAGGGGAACCCCGAGCTCATCCGCCTCGCCGCAGCCGACTTCAAGCCCACCAGCGCCGACCCCGCCACCTCCACCGAGAAGCGCGCCTTCGACGCCACGCTCTACAACGACCTCGCCGCCGCTGGCATCTTCGACATGGTCGCCAAGTCCATGCTCCCGCAGTCCACGCCCGGCGCGCAGGGCGAGATCAACCTCGCGCAATGGGCTTCCGCGCCCACCAGCGCCTCCATGGTCGCTTTCGGCAATCTCGCCGTCGCCGGCGGCACACTCATCGTCAACGGCACCCTCGACGACGCCAAGAACTCCGGCTTCCCGCTCGTCTTCACCAAGCGCTACACCATCCCCGCCAGTGAAGACTCCGCCCGCCAGGTCGCCCATCAGTTCGCCGACGAGATCATCTTCCGCCTCGGCGGCGGCATCCCCGGCATCGCCGAATCCAAGATCTACTACATCAAGGACACCGGCCCCAACACCAAAGAAATCGCCGAGATGGACTACGACGGCGCCAACCAGCACGTCCTCACCCACATCGGCACCGACGCCATGAGTCCCCGCGTCTCGCCCGACAACTCGCGCATCGCCTTCAGCGCTCTCGACAATCGCTTCGGCTTTCAGATCCGCATGTTCTCGCTCCTGCTCAACCGCATGGTCAGCTTCCCCTCGGCCGGCGGAGCCAACATCTCCCCCGCGTGGGCGCCCAACGGCACCCAGCTCGCCTTCTCCTCCTCCCGCGGAGGCCGCTCCGAGATCTGGATCTCCGACCCGCAGGGCAACAGCGCCCGCCGCCTCACCAGCTTCGGTCTCGACGCCTCCCCCACCTGGAACCCCAAGACCGGCGCCCAGATCGGCTTCATCTCCGGACGCACCGGCCTCCCGCAGCTCTACATCATGGACGCCGACGGCTCCGGCGTGCAGCGCATGACCGACGGCGGCTACGCCAGCTCGCCCTCATGGAGCCCCAACGGCCAGTTCATCGCCTTCGCCTGGAACCGCAAGTATGGCCCTGGCGCACCCGGCGGCCAGGACATCTACGTCATGGAGATCGCCACCAAGCGCTGGATCCAGCTCACCCACGACATCGGCCGCTGCGACTTTCCCACCTGGTCCCCCGACGGTCGCCACATCGCCTTCGCCACTTCGCCCGACGGTCGCCAGGCCCACACCCGCATCATGACTATGCTCGCCGACGGCACCGAACGGCGCGCCCTTACCGGCTCCGGAGCCGACATGCCCAACTGGAGCTGGAAGTAATTCTCCAAACAAACTCGCATGACGACATACGCTAAACTACGTCTAATAGATTGGCCGAAGCTCTTGTAGCCAAACGAGAAACACCGGGCCCCCTGTTCCAGCTTCCACAACAATTTACGCCGCAAGGCGTCTGCACCTTCAGAATTCGAATCAAAGGCTTCAACTGGAGAAGATTTGTTCACCACGAGGAAAGAAACCATGTCACCCCGACCGATGCTCTGGAAGAACGCCACGCTCGCCGCGGCCATCGTGCTGCTCTCTGCCACGGGCTGCCATAAGAACAGCTCGACCCTTCCGCCTCCGGGAGCCAATGCTCCCTCCAGCGAGCTCCCGCCGCCCACGGCCTCCATCACCGCCGATCCGCTCGCCATCGACCTCGGCCAGTCCGTCGTCCTCAACTGGCGCACCACCAACGCCACCGCCGTCACCATCGACGGCATCGGCCAGGTCAGCGTGAACGGCACCCAGACCGTCTCGCCGTCCAACTCCACCAACTTCCACCTCGTCGCCAAAGGTGACGGCGGCACCACGGAAGCCAACGTGCGCGTCACGGTCCGCGTAGCCGAGCTTCCGCCCACGCCCGCCAACACCACCGGCACCGAAGGCGACATGGGCTCCGAAGCCGCCTTCCATACCCACGTCAAGGATCTCTACTTCGACTACGACAGCTTCACCCTTCGTGGCGACGCCCAGTCCGCCATCGAAGAAGCCGCCCGCTACCTCGCAGCCAATCCGTCGATCAAAATCCTAATCGCCGGGTACTGCGACGACCGTGGCTCAGCCGAGTACAACATCACCCTCGGCGAAAACCGCGCCAACTCCGCCAAGTCCGCTCTGCTTGCCGCTGGTGTAGCCCCCGGCCGTATCCGCGTCGTCAGCTACGGCAAGGAGCGCCAGTTCTGCACCGACGAAACCGAAGCCTGCTGGCAGTCCAACCGTCGCGACCAGTTCACCCTCGACCGATAGTGGCTCAGCGTTTGTCTTTCCGGCCCCAAACGTAAATCTGTCATCCTGAGCGAAGCCTCTCGCGCACTTTGCGAGAGGCGTAGTCGAAGGACCTGCCACACTGCTCGCCCCACCGATTCAGCCGGCAGCTTTCGGCCTCGGAACCAAGGAGCCACCATGCCCCCCACCCGTCCCATCCGCTTCGCCGCCATCGCCATCCTCGCCGCCGGCCTCTCCCTCCCTGCCCACGCCGTCAACAAGGACATGATCCAGCTCCAGACCCAGGTCCAGGCCCTGCAGGATGCCGTCGCCCGCCTCCAGCAGTCCAACGACGAAAACATCGGCATGCTCAAGAGCCTCATCCAGCAGACCGCTGACAGCGTCAACAAGATGACCATCGCCGTCAACGGCATGCAGCTCCGCATGCAGAACCAGCAGGACGCCTCCTCCACCAAAAACGACCAGCTCTCCGGCCAGATTCAGGGCCTCAACGACTCCGTCGACGAGCTCAAAGCCCGCCTCGGCCGCATCGAGAAGCAGATCACCGACGTCCAGAGCCAGCAACAGTCCGCCAACGCCATCCTCAGCGCCCTTCCTCAGGGCGGCGCTCCCCCAGCCGGAGGCACAGCACCCGCAAACCCTCCCCAGGGGGCGACCAGCGTGCCGCCCCCCAGCAACCCCCAGTCAACAACCTCATCCACGACCACCCCAGCCGGACCGTCAGCCGGAGACCTGTACCGCACAGCGTACGGCGACTACATGACCGGAAAGTACCCGCTGGCCACAAGCGAGTTCAACGCCCTCATCCAGGCCTACCCCGATGACAACCTGAGCGGCAACGCCTGGTTTTACATCGGCGAAATCCAGAGCCGCGCCAACAAGCCCGGCACCGCCGTCAAAGCCTGGAACCAGGTCATCGAGAAATACCCCGACAACTCCAAGATCCCCGCCGCCCAGCTCCACAAAGGCCAGGCTCTGCTCTCCATCCAGCAGAAGGAGTCCGGCATCCGCGAGCTCCGCTCCCTCATCCAGCGCTACCCCAACTCCCCCGAAGCCATGCAGGCACGCACCAGGCTATCCGCCCTCGGCGTAGCCAAACAGTAATCCCAATCACCTCCACCGCCGGGTGTCCCATTTGTGCCAGCACTTGCTTTTCTGGTTGTCATCCTCGGAGAGGACCTGCTGTTTGGAACCAGCACCGTCACCTTCCTCGACAGCCCACGGCACCCCAAAAACCTGTCAAGCCCTCCCCAACCCCCAAAACCACCAAACCCGCATAAACACTGGCAATCTTTCTCCAAAACTCCTGGCCCACTTGCTCCATCCGCCCAGCTACAATTGAAGTAGGGATAAACAAAGCTCCGAGCCAGCCAAAAGCCGTGCGCAGCCTTAGCAACTTGCCCCGACACGACAAAACTTAAAACTCCAGACTCGAAACGCTGAACTGGATTCCGGCCATACAGCCGCCAGCACCACCTAACCCCAACCGAATGAAATACTTGACAGGTACGCCCTTTAGAATGAAGGGCGTAGCGCAGATCCCCGTCTGCAACCCCAACAAACCATGCCACTTAGCCCCGGGCAACAGATGAGGGGGAGGGGGGAGGGGTCACCCCCTAGTTCTTCAACCCGCCCATAACCATCTCAACCCGCGACCGCTCTTCGCCGGTCAACGGCAACCGCGGCAGCCGAGGCACACCACCGTAGTACCCATTCAAATCGCAGGCATACTTCACCCCTGCGATTCCCAGCTCGGCCATTAGCGCGTCGGCCTCCGTCAAACGGTCACCCTTCTCAGCCGCCAGCCCCGGATTCCCATCCTTGAACGCCGCATAAACTTCATGGCAAGCCTGCGGCGCACACGGCCCCAGCGCCGGAAGCACTCCCGCCACGCCAGCCTCCAGCAGCGGCAGCAACCCGTTCACGCTCCCCGCAGCCATCACCTGGAAACCCACCGTCTTCGTCCGCATCTTCACCGTCGGCTGCGGCATCGCCATGGCCATCGCCACGTCCGATCCACCTAGCATGTCGCTCGGCACAAAATCCGCCGCGCCTCCCAGCTCCGGAATCATCATCCGCCCTGTCACCGGCCGAAAGATGTTGGTCACTGCCACATCCCGCCGAACCTCAGCCGTAGCAGCCGCAATCGCCTTGTAGCGCTCCACACTCAGCCCCGAGTCGAACAACCCGATCACGCTCTTATGCTCGCTCAGCTCAGCAATCTCCTGGACACTCAGCGAGCACCCCGGAGCCGCCTCGCTCCACAGCACCACCGGAAGCCCCACCGCATCCGCAACCGCCCGAAAATAAACCATCACCTCAGCCCGCGAACGCAGCCGCGCCCAGTCCGCCGGAGCTGCCAGCACCAGCGCATCGAAGCCAGCCTCATCCGCCGCTGCAGCCAGTTCCACCGCCGACCGCACGCTGCTCTCCGAAACTCCCGCCAGCAACACCTTCTCTGCCGCCGCCGTCGCGGCAACAGCCTTCAGCGCTTCCTTCTTCTCGTCAAAAGACAGCCCCGCGCCCTCACACCCCGGCGTCAACGCCACCAGCCCCGCCGCCGGCGTCACCGAGTAGCGCCTTACGTTATGCTCCAGCTTGCGCAGGTAGCTGCTTCCATCGCGATAAAACGTTGCGGTCAGGCCTACATGAATTCCATCGATCAGCATCGTATCTAGTGTAGCTGTTCACGCATACACTGAACACAGCCTATGCCGTACGTTTCTGCAAACACGCAAAGCAAAACGCCGGGCGATCTCGGCCGCGAAGCTCTGTGGTTCGCGCTCCACTCTTTCATCGCAGTCGCAGCTCTCTTCGTGTTGGCCATCACCATGACCGCGTTTCACCCGGACGCCACCGCGACCGGCCCCATGCTCTTTGCCACCCTGCTGGCCTTCGTGATTCCCGCAGCGGTAGGCTTCGCCATCGCGCTCAAGACCCGCAACCACGTCGCCCGCTACATCTGGATCTCCGGCCTGCTGGTCTTCGTCGCCGCCTGCGTCCAGGTCATCGACCTCCCCACCGGCCCCGGCCGCTGCGCCGAGTGCGGACCCGACCACCTCATCCTCCGCATCTGGCGCACCTTCTTCGACTTCAGCAACGGCAGCGGCCTCATGGGCGGACAGGGAGTCCTCATCGGCTTCTGGATCCCCGTCGCCCTCATCGGCTACTGCGTCGGCGCCCGCCTCGCCCTCCGCAGCCAGAACTAACCAGCGACTTCAATCACCATTGCGAGCCGCATGCAGCTCCTGCAGCGACTCCACATGCACGTCTCCGCGCTGCAGCGCCGCAATTCCCTCAGCCGCAGCCTTCGCCGCCGCCAGCGTCGTAATCGTCGGAACCCGCGCCAGCACCGCTGCTCGCCGAATCGCCTGTTCATCGAACACCCGATCCTGCCCGCGCGGTGTATTCACTACCAGCTGAATCCGGTCGCCCTTGATGAAGTCCACCGCGTTCGGACGGCCTTCCTTCACCTTGTAAACGCGCTCCACCTGCAGCCCGCCGTCTTCCAGCGCCTCGGCCGTTCCATACGTGGCCACGAGCTGGAAGCCCATATCCACAAACTTCCGCGCCAGCTCCGCCACATTCTTCTTGTCGTGATCATTCACGCTGAAGAACACGGTGCCCTTCGTCGGCAGATAAAGCCCGGCAGCAATCTGCGCCTTGGCAAACGCCTCGCCAAACGTCAGCGCCACGCCCATCACCTCGCCGGTCGATCGCATCTCCGGCCCCAGCACCGGGTCAACACCCTGGAACTTGCCCCACGGAAACACTGGCGACTTCACAAAGTAAAGCTCGCCCGTCCCCAGATCCTTGCCCGCGGCCACCTGTTCCGGCAGCAACTCCCTCAACGTCTGCCCGGTCATCAACCGCGAAGCCACCTTCGCCAGCTGAATCCCCGTAGCCTTCGACACATACGGCACCGTCCGGGAAGCTCTCGGATTCACTTCAATTACAAACACCTTGCCGCGCTGCACCGCGAACTGCAAATTCACCAGCCCGATCACATTCAGCGCCAGCGCCAGCTTCCGCGTATACACGCGAATCGTCTCCAGCACCTCGGGCGTCAGGTCCACCGCCGGCAGCACGCACGACGAATCACCCGAGTGAATCCCAGCCTCTTCAATGTGCTGCATGATGCCGGCGATCAGAACGTCCTTGCCATCACACAACGCATCCACATCCACTTCCTGCGCATCTTCGAGGAAGTGGTCGATCAGCACCGGCCGTTCCTGAGAGTACTCGATCGCCGTCGACATGTACCGCACAACGTCGGCATCGTCATACGCAATCACCATCGCGCGCCCACCCAGCACGTACGAAGGCCGCACCAGCACGGGATACTCCACGCGCCGCGCTCCACTCAACGCCTCATCCACGCTGGTCGCCATCGCTCCCGGCGGCTGCGGAATCTCCAGCTCCGTAATCAGCTTCCCAAATCTCTTCCGATCTTCCGCCAGATCAATCGACTCGGGCGAAGTCCCAATGATCGGCACACCCGCCGCCTTCAAGGGCAGCGCCAGGTTCAGCGGAGTCTGCCCGCCGAACTGCACAATCATCCCAATCTCCGCTCCGCCACTGGCCTCATGCTCATACACCGCCAGCACGTCTTCCAGCGTCAACGGCTCAAAGTACAACCGGTCGCTCGTGTCATAGTCGGTCGACACGGTCTCCGGATTGCAGTTGACCATGATCGTCTCGTACCCGTCGTCGCGCAGCGCGAACGCCGCATGGCAGCAGCAGTAATCGAACTCAATCCCCTGCCCGATCCGGTTCGGCCCCGACCCCAGAATGATCACCTTCTTCTTCGCCGTCGGAGCCGCTTCATCTTCCTCGTCGTAGCAGCTATACATGTACGGCGTCAGCGACTCGAACTCAGCCGCGCATGTATCCACCAGCTTGAACACCGGCTTCACACCCAGCTTCTCGCGCAGCGCCCGCACCTTCGCCGCCGCATCCTTCTCGTCGATCTTCAACGCCACAGCCAGCCGCTCATCGCTCAAGCCCATCCGCTTGGCCGACCGCATCGCGTGCTCATCAATTTCACCGCTGACAGATTCAACCGCTTTGAGTTCCTCAGCAATCGTCTTCATCTGGTGCAGGAACCACGGGTCCATCCCCGTCAGCCGCGCCACATCGCGCACGCTCATGCCTTCATCAAACGCATACCGCAGATACGCCAGCCGCTCCGGCGAAGGCGTCACCAGCCGCTGCCGCAGCCGCCGCGGCTCAATCGAATCCCCCGAGCCCTTCTTACCCGTCTCCAGCGAACGCACCGCCTTCATCAGCGCTTCCTTGAAGGTCCGTCCAATCGCCATCACTTCGCCCACAGACTTCATCTGCGGCCCCAGAGTCTCATCCGCTCCCGGGAACTTCTCAAACTGCCACTTCGGAATCTTCACGACGACGTAATCAATCGTCGGCTCAAAGCAAGCCGGAGTCGCCTTCGTAATGTCGTTCTGCAACTCGTCCAGCGTGTACCCCACGGCCAGCCGCGCCGCAATCTTCGCAATCGGAAATCCCGTAGCCTTACTCGCCAGCGCCGAGCTGCGCGACACCCGCGGATTCATCTCGATCACCGTCATGCGCCCGTTCTGCGGATTCACCGCGAACTGTACATTCGATCCACCCGTCTCCACGCCAATCTCGCGAATCACCGCAATCGCTGCATCGCGCATGCATTGATACTCGCGATCGGTCAGCGTCTGCGCCGGAGCCACGGTAATCGAGTCGCCCGTATGCACGCCCATCGGATCGAAGTTCTCAATCGAGCAGATGATCACAACGTTGTCCTTCAAATCGCGAACAACCTCGAGCTCATACTCCTTCCACCCGAGCACCGACTCTTCCAGCAGGCACTCATGCACCGGCGAAAGATCGAGCCCGCGCGAAAGAATCTCCATCAATTCTTCGCGGTTATAAGCAATGCCGCCGCCCGATCCACCCAGCGTAAAGCTCGGCCGGATGACCACCGGGAACCCCAGCTTCGCCGCAAACTCCAGCCCATCGCGAAGGTTGTTCACCAGCATCGACTTCGGCATATCCAGCCCGATCTTGTTCATCGCATCCTTGAACAACAACCGGTCTTCCGCCTTCTTGATCGCCTCCAGCTTCGCGCCAATCAGCTCCACGCCAATCGCATCCAGCACGCCAGCATCCGCCAGATCCACCGCCAGGTTCAACGCCGTCTGCCCACCCACCGTAGGCAGCACCGCAAACACGCCCGGCTTGCCGGAAGCCTTCAGCATCTCGGCCTCAACGCGCAAAATCTCTTCCACATACGTCGGCGTCAGCGGCTCAATGTACGTGCGGTCAGCCACATCCGGGTCGGTCATGATCGACGCCGGATTCGAGTTCACCAGCACCACCTCATAGCCCTCAGCCTTGAGCGCCTTGCAGGCCTGCGTCCCCGAGTAATCAAACTCAGCCGACTGCCCAATCACAATCGGCCCCGAGCCGATCACCAAAATCTTCGCGATGTCATTCCTGCGTGGCATTACTTCTTCCAGTCCTCCATCATCTTTCTGAAGTCCCGAAAGAGATAATGCGAATCATGCGGCCCCGGGCTAGCCTCCGGGTGGTACTGCACGCTGAACATCGGGTCAGTCTTATGCTTCAACCCCGCCAGCGTATCGTCGTTCAAATTCGTATGCGTCCGCACCACATCCGCGGGCAGCGAATCCGGATCGACATTGAAATTATGGTTCTGCGCCGTAATCTCGACCTTGCCTGTCTCCAGGTTCTTGATCGGATGATTCCCGCCGTGGTGCCCGAACTTCAGCTTGTACGTCTTGCCGCCCAGCGCCAGCCCAAACAACTGGTGCCCCAGGCAAATCCCAAACAGCGGCTTCTTCCCCTGCAGCGCCCGAATATTCTCGACCGCATACTCCAGCGGTTCCGGATCTCCCGGCCCATTCGAAAAGAAAATCCCATCCGGCTCCATCGCCAGCACATCTGCCGCCGGAGTCTTCGCCGGCACCACCGTCACCCGGCAGTTCTCCCGCGCGAGCATCCGCAGAATGTTTTGCTTGATCCCGTAGTCATACGCCACCACATGCATCGTCGCGTTTAGCGGAGAAGCCGCCGCCGCATCATCCGCCGGCAAAAACTTATCGCCCGTCTGGTTCTTCGCTTCCGTCGCATCCCACGTGTACGCTTCCTTCGTCGTCACAATGCTCGCAAGGTCCGTTCCCGCCATCGTCTTATGCGCCCGCGCCTTCGCCACCAGCGCCGCAGGATCGCTCACATCGGTCGACAGCACACCCCGCAAACATCCATTCGCCCGCAGATGCCGCACCACAGCCCGCGTATCGATCTCGCCGATCACCGGCACGCCATTGCGCTCCAGGTACTCATCCGCAACTTCAGTCGACCGCCAGTTCGAGCTCACCGGCGAAAACTCGCGAACCACCAAGCCCTCAATAAACGGCTTCACGCTCTCCGCATCGCTCGGCGACGTTCCATAGTTCCCAATATGCGGATTCGTCAGCACGACGATCTGCCCCGCATACGACGGGTCCGTAAAAATTTCCTGGTAGCCAGTCAGCGACGTATTGAAAACCACTTCACCAACGCGCTCCACCTGCGCGCCGTACGATTTTCCGCGAAACAGCCGCCCATCTTCGAGGGCGAGGATAGCCTGCATGAACTCCCCTTCAGAATCCATCCCAAACTGCATCTCGACCGGATTCAATTGATTTTATCAGTAACCATTTGCACAGCCTGTAAGCTCCCCAAACCTCCTGTAAGACAACCAAAAGTCACGTCCGCAGGGTTGGAAATTACCCGCATCCAAACCCATCCATGTCGTATAAAGAATCAAACGTTTCACGGGAGACAAATAATTCATGCGCATTTTGGGCCTGAAATCCATCGCTGCAAGCCTTCTTTCCGCCTTTTTGCTCTTCAGCCCTGCGTTTCCAGCCTCCGCGCAAACCACCCCGCCCAGTACCATCCAGGCTTTCCACCTCGTCTCCCCCACTGCAGGCTGGCTGCTCGCCGACGGCCGCCTCTTCTGGACCACCAGCACCGGCTCGCAATGGTCCGAAATCACTCCCCCCGCTTCCGCTAACACCCACATTGTCGGCGCCGACCTCCGCTCCAACGGCCACGGCATCGCCGTCCAGGCCTCCCCCGACGGCTCAACCGTGTCCATCGCCCGCACCACCGACAGCGGCGCCCACTGGGCCTCCACCACCCTAGAAAGCCCCTTCTCCGCCGGCAATCCCTTCGGCGGCCACGCCTACCCCACCTTCGCCGACGACCAGCACGGCTGGCTCCTCCTAACCCTCCAGTCCAGCTCCGTCTTCCGCCTCGGCCTGCTCTTCCGCACCACCAACGGCGGCGTCACCTGGACCCAACTCCCCACCCCACCCATCGGCGCCGATCTCACCTTCACCGACGCCACCCACGGCTTCATAGGCCCCGGCCCCGCGGGCGACGAGCTCTACGCCACCTCCGACGCCGGTCAGACCTGGCACACCGCGTCCCTGCCCTCTCCAACCGCTCTTTCCTCCACCCCCAGCACCATCACGCTGCCTACCTTCGTAGACGCCGAGCACGGCACCCTCATCCGCACCTACAGCACCGACGCCACCCCGACGCAGGTCCTCTACCAGACCACCGACGCCGGCCTAACCTGGACCGCCGCCTCCATCCAGCGCACCTCCAACCTCATCGCCATAGCCGCCAACGGAGCCATCACCGCCCCCCTCTCCATCACCCGCCCCCAGGCCGATCTCTCCCTCTCCACCCCGCTGATCGCAAGCCGCTCCAGCTTCGCCACCGCCACCAACGGCTGGGCACTCTTCGAAGCCGGCAACTGCGACGCCTCCCAGGGCGCCTGCACCCAAACCTCGCAACTCATGGGCACACTCGACGGCGGCAACACCTTCTTCGCTCTCGGCCAGCCCTCCGGCATCACCCTCCAGAGCACCCACAGCTTCACCATCCCAAAATCCCACACCACCGCCACGCCCTTCCTCTCCCCCAGCGGCCCCCAACCCGACTCCTCCGTCAGCGTCCAGGGCGCGATGGGCTTCGACGCCTGCACCCTCCCCACCACCGCCCAGATGCAGACCTGGTACACCAGCAGTCCCTACCGCGTCATCGGCGCCTACATCGGCGGCAACGAGTTCGCCTGCAAGAGCGGCCTCACCAACTTCACCGCCGCCTGGACCTCCACCATCCTCGGCATGGGCTTTGAGATCATGCCCATCTGGGTCGGCCCCCAGGCCCCCGGCAACGGCAGCAAGTTCTCCTTCCTCATGAGCACCGACACCACCACCGCCTTCAACCAGGGCGTCACTGAAGCCGACTCCGCCATCGCCGCCATGACCGATCGCGGCATGGGCCAGGGCTCCTCCATCATCTACGACATCGAAGCCTACCCCTACACCGTCGCCGCCAACGTCGCCGGAACCCAGGCCTTCCTCGAAGGCTGGAACACCGAGCTCCACGCCAAGGGCTACATCGCCGGTGTCTACAGCAGCCATCCAGAGTTCGACCAGTGGACCCCACCGATGCTCTCTCCCGCTATCGACATCATCTCCTTCGCTTACTTCTTCAACTCCGGCGTAGCCTGCGGCGCCAACTGCCAGACGGTCTTCCCCACCCAATCCTCCAGCTTCGATCTCCCCGCCAACTACTGGCTCAACCACCACCGCAACCGCCAGACCTCCA
>JAZKBC010000090.1:0-27480 GCA_040388825.1 Acidobacteriota bacterium
ACTTGACAGGTAACCCCTTTAGAATGAAGGGCGTAGCGCAGATCTCCGCCTGCAACCAGCACAATCGAAACGACTTAGCCCCGGGCAACAGATAGGGGAGGGGGGAGGGGTCTACCGCTTGCTCCCTGCCTCATCGCAGACGTTCCGCAGATAATCCCACGAGTATAACCCCGCCTCGTGCCCATCGTTCCACTTGAACCGCAGCGCATACTTGCCCACCGGAGTCACATCCACCGGCCGCGGCGGAGCCTCATACATCGGCAGCAGCGACGCCGGCTTCGGCTTCGCCACTCCCGGAGCCCGCCCATCGGCGTCCCGTTCCTCATGGCACGTCGCACAAGGGCAAGCCGCACGCAGCCACGCAAAGTTCCACTCGCTCGTATGCCCATCGCGCCACTCAATGCGCATGCCCGTGCCGCCGGTCTGGTCCACCTTCACCTTCGCCGGACGAATCGCATCGCCGCTCAGCCGAACCGGCTCCGGGCGCGCTGCCTCTTCGGCGCTGACTAAACGAATGCCTTCATGACTCATTGCAAAACCTCTCTAAACTCCATGCGCCTGCTTCCAGAAGAAGTAAGCCGAAATCACACAACCCACGCCCACCACGGTCCAGCGCAGCACCTCGCCGCGAATGCGCTTGGTAAACTTCGCTCCCACATATCCGCCCGCACCCGCAAACACCATCGCCACAAAGCAGTCATGCCACACAATCGCGCCCATCGCAATGAACGTAACAATCGCGCAGAAGTTGGACGAAGTCGCCGCCACCACCTTCAACGCATTCAACTGGTGCATGTCTTCCATGCCGAACAGCGCCAGAATCGTCATCACCAGAAAGCCGCCGCCCGCACCGAAGTAGCCAATGTAGAAGCACACCGGAAGCAGCGCCAGCGCGAGCCACAACTTCGGTATCGGCTTCTGCACATGCGGATGCTGCGAGCGCCGCTTCAGCCACTTCGACAGCGGCCCACTGATACCAAAGATCACCGTCCCGCCCAGCATCAGCCACGGAATCAGGTGCAGGAACGCGCTCTGCCGAGTGTGCACCAGCGTCTCCGCCCCGCTCACTCCGCCAACGATGCTGGTCAATATCAGCGTCGTCAGCAAGTCTTTCCGCACATCCCCACGCAACGCGGCCAGCGACGTCAACTGCCCCGGCCAAAGCGCCACAGTGTTGGTCGCATTCGCCTGCACCGGCGGCACACCAACCCCCATCATCGCCGGAAACGAAAGGAACGATCCTCCGCCAGCCATCGCATTCATCACGCCGGCGATCGTCGACGCGACGATCAACCAGACATATCGCCACATCGCTATGTGCGCAGAAAACATTCTGCTTCTATTCTATCGGCCCGCAAATAGCGCAACCCGCGCTAGACCCCGCAAAGTCCCAGCGCCTCATCCACCGTCGTCGCCACCAGCAGCCGTTGCCGATTCCCCCGCAACATCCCTTCGCGGTCGCAAACATCCAGAAACTCCAGCATCGTGTCATAGAACCCAGCCGTATTCAGCAACACAACCGGCTTCGAGTGGATCTTCAGCGTCTGCCACGCGAGCACTTCGAACAGCTCCTCGAACGTCCCAAACCCTCCCGGCAGCGCGAGAAACGCATCGGCCTTCTCCGCCATCAGCGCCTTGCGCGTATGCATCGTGCTCGTCACGTGCAGCTCGCTGATGCCATCGTGAGCCACTTCCATATCCACCAGCACATGCGGAATCACACCCACCACATGTCCGCCCGAACCCAGCGCCGCATCCGCGACAGCGCCCATCAAGCCCACGCTCGCTCCACCGTAGATCAACCCAACGCCACGCGCGGCCAGCGCCCGCCCCAACTCCTCAGCAGCCGCGCGGTACTCCGGCCGCGCTCCATCCGCCGACGCACAAAACACCGCCACACTCTTTTTCTCAGCCATGCATCAAGCATACCGCGCAGCCAAAGCGGTCCAACCGTCCGCTACAACACCGCCTGCACAAACGCCTCATCGAGCTTCCGCTCCGCATTGAAGTGCTCCCGCACCAGCTCCAGCGCTGCAGCCTCCCGCCGCCGCCGCTCTTCGGCATCGTTCAGCAGGCGCACGATCGCCCCGGCAAACGCTGCAGGCTCATCCTCCACCGCCACCACACCGCTCACCCAATGTTCGAGCCCCTGAATCCCCACACTTGTCGACACCGTCGCCTTCCCATAGCTGAGCGCCTCAATCAGTTTGATCTTGATTCCGCTCCCAATCCGCAGCGGCACCACGCACACCGCGGCGCGCGCATACTCCGCATCAATCGAGTCCACGCTCCCCAGCTTCACCACGCCCACCTCCGCCTCATCCACCGACTGGCACAGCGTCCCCGCCACCGCCAGCCGCGCCCGCGGCATCGCCTCCAGCACCAGCGGCCAAACCTCGCGCAGCAGCCACGTCAGGCCCACCTGGTTCGGCGAATGGTTCGCCCCCACCAGCAAACACCGCAGCGTCTCCGGCTCCGCACTCGACGCCCGCGCCGGAAACACGATCGGTTGCACCAGCACCTTCGCACGGATCTTCGGCTGAATCAGCTCCGCTTCCCTCTGCTGCGCCGCCAGCACCGCATCCGCGGAACTCAGCCAGCGCATCTCCGTCGCCTCATCAATCACCGGACAATCCAGCGGCGTGTTCCCCTCCAGAAAGCTCTTCACCCGCGCCGACAGCACATCATGCATCAGGATCACTCGCTTCATCCCCGCCAGCGCCGGCTCCTCCAGCAACTCCGCCCAGAACGCGTAGTTCACAATCAGTGTTCCCGGCTTCAGCTTCTCAACCTCTCGCAGCGCCACTCTCCGCTCATCCACGGTCGGAGTCGTCAGGTCCCAAGCATTCGCGAAAAGCGCATCGCCATACATCCGCTCGACCACCCGAGCCAGCGGCCCCATCACTCGCACCCGCACCGCCACCCGGCTCAGCAGCCGAGCCCACGCCTTGCCGCTGAAGGGCGCAAAGTACCACGCACCCAAGCGCACATATCCCGGCGCAACGTATGCCACACCCCGCGGCAGCGGGACCCTGCGCCGAAACCACAAGCGCGGCGACCGCCCATTCGCCCCGCTGACCACCCTCGTCACCTGAGCACCCTGCCGCGTCAGCAGCTCCAGCAGATTCAGCGCGCACGTCGTGCTGCCGCCCAGCTGGTGTGCCACGGGTTCGCGTGTCAGAAAGACGATGCGGCAGTTCGTCAAGCGGCGCAATCCGTTCCCGCTCTTCTCTTTGCAAGAAGCGCGACGTGCACCGCCAGCATATCGCGTCTGCGCTCACGCAGCACCGTCAGCCCGCGAACATCACGCAGTCCATTTGACCTTCGCAAACAGAAAGGGCGCTGCAGAAGCAGCGCCCTTCCATCAATATCCGAATCCCGCGCTACCACATACCCCACGCGCGGCTCATATAGTCGGTCAGCGTCATCGCAATCAGCGACAGGAACAGGAAGATGCCCGCTCCAATCGTCAGCTTGATCAGCCGCGACTGATACTTCGCATGCATGAAGAACAGCACAACGACGCACGCCTTGAAGCACGCAATCGCGAGCGCCACCACCGGGTTCGCCCAGCCCAGCGGAATGAACGCGGCACCCACGGTTATCGCGGTGCCAACCAGCAGGGTGGCGAACACCAGGCAGTACTGCGCCGGCGTCACAATGTGATGCTGCGCGTGCTCCGGATTGGTGATATTGGTCGGATCGTTCGCGTCAGTGTGGATAGCGTGGTCCATCGTCGTTTCCTTCAATCAGTCTCGTTTAGTGCAGCGGATGCCGGTTGATCAGATACAGCAGCGGGAACAGGAACAGCCAGATGATGTCGACAAAGTGCCAGTACAGACCGAAGTTTTCAATCGGCGCCACATAGCCCGACGTGAAATCCCCTCGCTGTGCGCGGCGAATCAGCCAGAACAGCAGACCGATGCCGATGATCATGTGCAGCGCGTGCATGCCCGTCATCGCAAAGTACAGGAAGAAGAACAGCTGAATATGCTGCGCCATGTCCGGAGTGAGAGGCGTCTCGGTAAAGTGGCCGCTCGCATCCTTCGGCGGTGTGACGAAGTCCTTCACGCTGAAGCTCGCTCCCGGAATGTGGTTCTCCACATACTTCGCGCGATACTCCACCACCTTGAACCCAAGAAACGCCACGCCAAAGACGGTGGTCAGAATCAAAGTCTGCACCAGCATCTTCTGCTTCTTCATCTCCGACGCATACACCGCCAGCGCCATGAAGAAGCCTGACGTAATCAGGATGACCGTGTTCACGGCGCCAATCCTGATGTCCAGCGTCTGCGACGCCGACGCGAACGCCGGGTAGTACCAGTTCCTGTACAGCAGGTAGGCAAAGAACAGCCCGCCGAAGAACATGATTTCCGTCAGCAGGAATAGCCACATCCCGAAGCTGCCTGCTTCGCGCTGTTGCTCCTGCGTCTCAAAGTGGTGACGATGCTGCGGCAGCGCCACATGTTCGTGCGCATCATGCCCCACTGCCTCATGCGATGTGATCGAGTTATCCAACCGTCGTCACCTCATTCTTCATCTTGTTCTCGAGCCACTCGTAGTCATACGCTTCGTGATCCATGATCGGCGTCTCGACGAAATTCTCGGTCAACGGCGGCGACTGAATCTGCCACTCCAGCCCTGTCGCCTGCCACGGGTTATCACCCGCAATGGCGCCGTACTTCAGGCTCCATCCCAGGTACAGCAGCGGAAGCATGTAGCCAATGCCCAGCACCGTTGCGCCGGCCGTCGAAAGCACGTTCAGAATCTGGAACTCCTGCGGATACGCCGCATACCGCCGCGGCATGCCCAGGTAACCCAGGATGAACTGCGGAAGGAACGTAAGGTTGAACCCGATGAACGTCACCACCGCGGCCAGCTTCGAGAGCGACTCCGGATACATCCGGCCCGTCATCTTCGGCCACCAGAAGTGCACGCCCGAAAGGAACGCCATCAGCATGCCGCCCACCATCACAAAGTGGAAGTGCGCCACGATGAAGTACGTCTCTGTCAGGTGAATGTCCATGCCCAGCGAGCCAAGAAACACGCCCGTCAGGCCACCGATCGTGAACAGGCCCATGAAGCCGAATGCGTACAGCATCGGCGTCTCAAACGTGATGGAACCCTTCTGCAGCGTGAACGCCCAGTTGAAGATCTTGATCGCCGAAGGAACAGCGACGAGCATCGTCAGCAGCGAGAAGACCAGCGCCGAGTAGTTTGAAACACCCATGATGAACATGTGGTGTTCCCACACGAAGAACCCGAACAGCGCAATCGCCACCGAGCTGAACGCGACGGCCGTATAACCAAACACGCGCTTGCGGCTGAAGTTCGAAACCACTTCCGAGATCACGCCCATGCCCGGCAGAATCATGATGTACACGGCCGGATGCGAGTAGAACCAGAACAGATGCTGGAACAGCAGCGGATCGCCGCCCTTGGTCGGATCGAAGACGCCGATCCCGAACAGCCTCTCCAGCAGCACCAGCACCAGCGTAATCGCCAGCACGGGCGTACCGAGAACCATCAGCAGCGAAGCCGCGTAATGCGACCAGCAGAACAGTGGCATCCGGAACCACGTCATGCCGGGGCAGCGCATGCGATGGATCGTCACGATGAAGTTCAGCCCCGTAAAGATCGAGCTGAAGCCCGCAACAAAGATCGCTGTCGCCGCCGAAATCACCTGCGTATTCAGGTAGTGCGTCGAGAGCGGAGTCGTGAACGTCCATCCCGTATCCACGCCGCCCATCACCATCGCCGCCAGTACCATCATGCCGCCGACCAGGTACAGGTACCAGCTCAGCAGGTTGATCTTCGGGAACGCCAGGTCCTTCGCCCCGATCATGATCGGGATCAGGAAGTTCCCCAGCGTTGCCGGCACGCTCGGCACCAGGAACAGGAACACCATCACGACGCCGTGCATCGTGAAGAACTTGTTGTACGTGTCCGCGGCAACCAGGTCGCTCTGCGGCGTCAGCAGCTCCAGACGAATCAGGCCCGCGAACGCTCCGCCGATAAAGAAGAAGAACGTGATCGAGATCAGGTACAGGATCGCGATCCGCTTGTGATCGCCAGTCAGCAACCAGCTCAGCAGCCCGTCTTCGTTGTTCAGATAGTTCCGCTTCGGCAGCCTGGCCGTGCTCTGGTCAGGCAAAAGAACAATGGTGTTATCGCTCATGGCTTCACCGCTTCCGGCGTTGTGCCCACAGTGGGCGTTGTCGGGGCAGCCTGGTCTGACTCTGAGGTCATTTGCGTCTGCTGCACCCGGTAATTGGACTGCATGGTCTTGATGAACTCCACCAGATCAATCAGGCCGTCTTCGCTGATCTGTCCCTGGTACGTTGGCATGATCGGCGCAAATCCCGCCGTCAAATGCTCACCCGGATTCAAAATCGCATCGCGCAGATACGCATCATCCACCGTCACCTGCGTTCCGTTGGTCAGCGTCAGCTTCGATCCGTACACGCCCGCGAGGTTCGGTCCGCGTGCAGCCGCCGTACCCGAGTGGCAGGAGTTGCAACCCATCGACGAGAACAGCCGTTCGCCGTTCTGCGCCAGGCTCATCCCGCTCGTCGACTCAGCCAGCCACTTCTGGTAATCCTCCGGCGACAGCGCCGTAACTTCACCAATCATCGCCGAGTGCCCCGTGCCGCAGTACTGCGTGCAGAACAGGTGGTACGTTCCCGGAGTCGTCGCGTTGAACCACACCGTCGTATAGCGGCCTGGAATCACCTCACGCTTCACGCGGAAGTCAGGAATCGAGAAGCTGTGAAACACGTCCTGCGAGATCATCGTCAACTGCACATTGCGCCCTGTCGGTACATGCAGCGCGTTGATCTCGTGCTGCCCGCCCGGATGCTCGGCCTTCCACATCCACTGCTTGCCCACGATGTAGATGTTCATCGCGTTGACCGGCGGATCATAGATACGGAAGTACAGCAGCGCGCCCCACACGAACGTCAGCAGGAAGATCGCCAGCGGAATAATCGTCCACGTCGCTTCCAGCAGCGTCGATCCTTCGATCTGCGTCGCGACAGGGTTCTTCTCCCGGCGGTAGCGCAGCGAGAACACGAGCAGCAGCACGCCGACCAGCGCCAGGCCGACAACCGTCATCAGCAGCAGAAAGAAATACAGCTCGTCGACCCACGGCGAAATGGTGCTCGCCTCGGCCGGGAACAGGGCCGAGCTGTGCAACCACTTCACCAAAAACTGCCACATTACTGGACTAATACCCATCGTTAGCCTTTATCCATTTCGCCGGTCATTCTTGTCATCCGGTTGGTGTAAATCCTGGTCGCCCGCCGGCTCATGGCCGGTTTTCAAATCGCGCCGGAACATCACAATCATGAAGCTGCCCAGCGACGCCACAGTCACAATCCCGCCCAACTGAACCACACGCGCCACCATCAGCGAGTGCTTGTTGGCTTGCGGATCATAGTGATAGCAGTACGTCAGAATGTTCGCCACCGGCGATCCAATCCGATCGTGTGAAGACTCCACCAGCCCCAGCAGCATATCCTTCGGCGAATACTCCACGCCCAGGTAGTACTGCGCCAGCTTGCCTTCAGGCGTCGCAATCTCAATCGAGCTCGCATGCGCGAACTGTGTCAGCCGTCCATCCGGCCCCGGCACGCGCACATAACCAAAACCCGTCGCATCGGCAACCGCGTCAATCTGCGGACGCTGCCCGGTCAGAAAGTGCCAGCCGTCCGCCGTCTCCGGATGCCCGTAGCGCTTCACGTACAGCGCCTTCTTCTTCGCGGCCGTCTCGGGTGTCTCGCTTGGATCGATCGAGATCATCACCACCTGGAAGTCTTTGCCGGGCTTCAGGTTGACCATCATCAGCGAGCTCACCAACCCATCCAGCTCTTCCGAGCACAGGATCGGGCAGTTGTAATACACCAGCGAAATCACAGCCGGGTGTTTGCCGTCAAAGTAGTCGCCCAGCTTCACGGTCTTGCCCGTATCGTCGACGAACTGTACGTCCAGCGGTAGCTGCGAGTTCAGCTTCTGCGTAACCTGCACCTGCTTGAGCACCTGCGGAAGCTCGTCGCCGCGATTGGCGCCCTGGCTCTTGTCGCCGTAGCTGGAAACCTGCGCCAGCGCAGCACCAGCCACCCCAAGCACCAGCGTCAGCGCGAGCATCCTGCCCGCCGCCGTCACGTTCACCCGAGTTGTCCGTGCTTCCATCATCGCTTCGCTACTCTCTGGCTGCTGCTTACTTCTTGTCCGCCTGCGCTGCTGCTTCAGCTGAAGCCGCGTCGTAGTCAATTTCCTGCTGGCGCTTTTCCATCTGCTCCAGCTCATATCCGGTACGCGCAAAACCATCCGTCAGCGGAAGCGCAACCGTCGGAACGCTGTCGCCATACATCAGCGGAGCGCCCTGCGCCGAAGCCGGAGCCTGCGGCAATCCACGCTGCACGATCAACTGCATCGCCTTCGTGATCGGAATGCGAACCGCACCCGCCGGAAGCCCGGCGCCGGTGCTGTAGTTGTCCAGCAGAAGATCTTCCTGCGCATGCAGATCAGCCGTATTCTGCAGCCCGTCATCGCTCTCAAGCGCCGGAGCAGGAAACGCATTCGCCATCGCGCCGAGTTCTTTCTGGATGACCGTTCCGTCGGACGCCAGGTCTTCGCGCTTGGTGCCGCGCGGTGTCTGGCCAATCTCCGAGAGCTGCGTCTGCCACTTGTTCGGCGGACCGTCGTGGTTCACGAACGCCGTGTTGATCACCTTGCCCATAAAGAAGCAGAAGACGAAGAAGATCGCGACAAAGCCCGCCAGCCCGGCGAGGAACGTAACAATGTTCGCAACATTGACGTCCTGCAGCTCATATCCCGGGTGCTCCGAGTCGCGCTTCGGCGACTCATGCGCCACCACGCCCTCAGGCTTGCCCATGTCATGTCCCTCAGTGTGCATGCTCAGGCTCCAAAAGCTCTTCCGTATCCGGATCGTTCAGGTTGATCAGTGGCCGCTTGCTCAGCTCGCCCAGGTAGAACACCATCCAGCACGCCACCACGGCGATCGGCACAGTCACGTACGCAAGGATGCTGAAGTTGCCGCTCAGGTGCAGATTGCTCGCCGCGTCCTTGAAGTTCGGCTCGATCAGCCAGAACATGTCGAGGAACCGCGCAAAAATCATCCATGCGCACAGCCAGATCATCTTGCTGCGCGAGCGCTTGAAGTCGCGGCTCAGCAGGATGCAGAACGGAACCACCCAGTGGCAGATCGCGTCCAGCGAGCAGATCACCCACCATCCGCCTTGTATGCGGTGCAGATACCACGGAATTTCGTCAGGCACGTTGCCCGAATAAATAATCAGGAACTCCGCAAACGTTAGGTAGATATTCAGCATCACGAAGGCAAACGCCAGCTTGCCCAGGTCATGCTGTTCGGTATAGCGGAAGAATGTCTTGATCGGCTCGTACTTGCTCAGCAGGATCAGCGTCAGGATCCCCAGCGCAAGCACGGCGTAGCCTTGCGCCACCAGCAACTGCAGCCCATACACCGAGGAGTACCAGGTCACGTCCAAAGACTTGATCCAGATAATGACGAAGTCCGTCATCAGGATCACGTACAGCAGCGTGCTGATGCCCGACAGGTTCTCCAGCTTTACACGCCACTTGTCTGCGCTGGCCATGGTGCCGCGCATGGGATCGGCATCGCGCTCCATCGACCACTTGTTCAACAGAATGATCACGCCCGCCATGAATCCCAGCACGATGACTGTCTGAACAATCACGCTCGCCGGATTCAACATGGAGTGCTTGGAGATCGCCGTCAAACCCTGCTCTTGGGTGATCACCTTATCCTTCATCGCCTGCAGCTCAGAGGCCACTGTGGGATAACGAGCCCACTGATACAGCGCCTTCATCCCAACGAAGATGGGCAGCATCATGACCGCGACCACCCACCACGTGCGGGTCATCGCTTCCAGCGGACGGCGCAGAATCGCTCCCCACTTGCCGCCCGAAATGTACTGCACCAGCAGGAACGCCAGTCCACCGCCGAGGAAGTTGAAGCTCGTCATCACGCCCATCAGGTACGCGCGCAGAATGTGCTCGCGGCCTTCATGGGTAAACGCAAACGCGAGCGACAGAACCGCGAAGATGGCTGAAACCATCAATGCGCGCTTGCGCCAAACCTTCACAACGTCCGGCGCGGTCAGTACCGCAGGCACGGCGCGCGGTCCGTGGTGCGCCTCGTGTCCGTGGGTCACTTCCCCTCCGTCATGTCCGTGTTCCATTGCCATACGTCAGTCGCCTTCAAACTGCTCGAAAATGTCTTCCTGCTCAACCAATCCCGCAAAAAGCCGTCCTGCAAAATCCTGCTCGGCACTCAACTCCCTGCCGAAACTACTTGGTCTCTCCCGCTGGCTTGGCCGCAGTCGTTGCCGGAGTTGCTGCTGCCGGTGCCGCTGCTGCGGGAGCCTTCGCTCCAGCCGCTCCGGTCGCTGTCGGAATCCCGTTGTCCTGCCCATTCGGTGTTCCATAGATCGCCGTCTTCGGCAACTTCCAGGGTCCCGCAAACGCGGCCATGTGCTTATCCGCTGCAAGCTTCTGCAGGTCTTCAGCCTGCTCGCCCGCCGGAACATCCGCAGCCGTCGCATTCTGGCTCAACTGCAGCGCACGAATATAAGCCGCAATCGCCCAGCGATCCGCCGGCGTAACCTGCGCCGAGTAGTCCGGCATCGCGCCATAGCCATTCGTCATCACCGCAAAGAAGTGACCCAGCGGAGCCTGCCGCAGGCGATCGGTGTGGAAGTCGCCCGCCGGCCGATAGCCGCGCTGCACAATCATGCCCTGCCCGTTGCCCACGCGTGAGTGGCACGGCGTGCAGTACACGTTGTACCGCTCCTGCCCGCGCGCAATCGTCTCGGCGGTCAAAGGAATCGGCAAACCTTCGCCTTCCTTGCCGTCAATCAAACCGGTATAGAAGTACGTATCCGCATGCATCTGGCTGCGCGCCACGGTGCCCGCCACCTGCGGCCGCGCCGAGCGCCCATCCGTAAACATCGTCGTCCCGCGCTGCGGAAAGAACTTCGGCTGGTCCTGCATATCCGCACGGCAACCGGCCAGCGTCAACACTGCCAGCAGTCCCGTCCCCGCCGCTACTGTCCGCATCACCCGCATCGCACTTCCTACTCCCTGTTCCCTACTCCCTACTCCCTGCTTCAATCTCAATGGTCTACCTCCACCACCGAGACCGGCGAAAACTGCTCCAGAAACGCTCGCGTCTCCGTCGTCGAAAACTTCGGGTCATGCGCTTCCAGGCAAAGGAAGAACTTGTCCGTGCTCGCTCCATCCGCGAAGTTCGGGGCGTTGAACAGCGGATGATAAAGCTGCGGCAATCCATTCATCGCGATCATGCCGAACGCAGCCGAGAGACCCGCGAACAGAATCGTCCACTCATACCCGGGAATCACGAACGCCGGCCAACTGAACAGCGGCATCGCGCGAATGTTCAGCGGGAACCCCCACACGTTCACCCAGACTTCCATGCCATAGCCGGTGATCAAACCCATGATGCCGCCGCACAGACACATCAGCGGAACGCGCGTCTTGTGAAAGCGCAACGCCTCGGCTGCCTCTTCCACGGGATACGGCGTGTAGCACTCCATCCGGCGATACCCTGCGCGATGCGCCATCTCGGTCGCATGCACCAGCTCACTCGGCGTATTGAACTCGGCCAGCAGGCCGTAAACTCCCTCACGCGGCGGCATTAGAGCGCCTCCTGTACAACCACTTCGGCATCAGCTCCGCCGGGTCGAATCTTGGTCTGCGGCAGCATCATCCGGATTTCGTTCATCGGGATCATCGGAGCCAGGCGGGCGAACAGCAGGAACAGCACTGTGAAGAAGCCCCACGTCCCGATAAACAGCATGTAATCCCACTTGGTCGCGCGATACGTTCCCCAGCTCGAAGGCAGGTAATCGCGATACAGCGATGTCACAACGATCACGAAGCGCTCGAACCACATGCCGATGTTGATGATGAAGCTAAGGATGAACAGCCACGTCACGTTCACGCGAGCCTTGCGCCACCACAACGTCGCCTGCGGAATCGCGATGTTCGTCAGGATCAGCACCCAGTACGCCCAGCCCATCGGACCGAACATACGGTTCCACATCATGAAGAACTCCCAGTGGCTCGCCGAGTACCAGCTCATGAACACTTCCATGCCGTACCCATAAGCCACAATCGATCCCGTCGCCAGCATGACCTTCGCCATATTGTCCAGGTGCCGCAACGTCACCAGGTCTTCCAGGTGATAGAACTTGCGGATCGGAATCGCCAGCGTCAGCACCATCGCAAAGCCCGAGTACACAGCGCCCGCAACGAAGTACGGCGGGAAGATCGTCGTATGCCATCCAGCCATGGCCGCGACCGCGAAGTCGAAGCTGATGGTCGTGTGCACCGAAAGCACCAGCGGCGTCGAAAGACCCGCCAGCAGCAGCGAAGCCGACTCATACCGGATCCAGTGCCGCGTCGATCCGCGCCAGCCCAGCGACAGCAGGCCGTAGATGTACTTCGCCAGCGGCAGCTTCGCGCGATCGCGCAGCGTGCCGAAGTCGGGGATCATCCCGATGTACCAGAACACCACCGAGATCGTCGCGTACGTCGAAACCGCGAACACGTCCCACGCCAGCGGCGAGCGGAACTGCGGCCAAACGTTCATCGAGTTCGGATACGGCAGCAGCCAGTAACCCAGCCACGGACGCCCCACGTGCAGCAGCGGGAACATGCCCGCGCAGCACACCGCGAAGATCGTCATCGCTTCCGCAAACCGGTTGATCGAGTTGCGCCAGCCCTGCTTGAACAGCAGCAGAATCGCCGAGATCAGCGTGCCGGCGTGGCCGATACCAATCCACCAGACGAAGTTGATGATCGCGAAGCCCCACGCGCCCGGGATCGTAACGCCCCAGATGCCGACGCCCTTCAGCACCAGCCACGTCACGCTGATCACCACGCCCAGCGCGATCGTCCCGGCAAGGAACAGACCGCCGATCCACGCGATCGGCGTATTCTCCGTCAGCACGATGCCCGCGATCTTCTGCGTCACGCTCTTGAAGTTGTGGCCCGGCGCGATGACGGCGTATTCGCCTGTCCGCGGGTCGATCATCGGGTCGACCGTATCCCGGTCTTGAGTGGAACCTTGGGTTGCCATACTAAACAAGCTCCGGATTCGGGTTGATGACGCCGGCCGTGTAGCTGGTGCGCGGCCGGTAGTTCAGATCGGCCAGCACCTGGTAATCGCGTTCGCTCGCCTTGAGCTTTGCCACGCGCGAGTTCGGATCGTTCAGGTTGCCGAACACGATCGCGTCCGTCGGGCAAGCCTGCTGGCACGCCGTGATGACTTCGCCGTCGCGAATCGCGCGGTTTTCCTTGTCCGCCTCGATCTTCACCGCTTCAATCCGCTGCACGCAGTAGCTGCACTTCTCCATCACGCCGCGGCTGCGCACACTGACCTCGGGATTGCGCATGAACTTCAGGCTTTCCTGGTCGTAATCCTGTCCGTTGTAGCTATAGAGCAGGAAGTTGAACCGGCGAACCTTGTACGGGCAGTTGTTGGAGCAATACCGAGTTCCAACGCAGCGGTTGTACACCATCACGTTCAGGCCTTCGGGCGTGTGCACCGTCGCACCCACCGGGCAAACCTGTTCGCAGCCTGCGCTCTCGCAGTGCTGGCACATCATCGGCTGGAAGTGTGCACGCGGTGCGTGCAGGTCGCCTTCGAAGTACGTATCGATGCGCAGCCACTGCATATCGCGGCCGACCTTCACCTGCTCGCGGCCAACTACCGGAATGTTGTTCTCCGCGTAGCAGCTCACGATGCAGGCATTGCAGCCCACGCAGGAGTTCAGGTCGATCGAAATGCCCCACTTGTTCTGCAGCACCCGCTCGCCCGTGCCCACAACTTCCTGCTTGTCGTAGCGCCACGCATCGGGCCAGAAGCTCTCTTCGTGCGGAACCGCTTCGCCCTGCGGGTTGTAGCCAACCTTGTTCACCACCGTATGCCCGTTCGAGTTCCCGTTCGCGTCGAACGTTCCCTCATGCGCATACTTCGGATTCGCCATCGCCTCAACCAGCGTCGCGTAGCGGATAATCGACCGCTCCGCCGCTTCGTGCCCGGCCAGCGAGTACGTCCCCTGCTTGTCCGAAAGCTTCTGCTCGAGATCCTGCTGCCCAAACGATCCGCGGTGCTCGATGTTGTGCACCTTGGTCACGCACAGGTCGTACGTTCCCTTGCCGGGCCGCACAATCAGGTTGCCCGCCGAAAGCTGCTTGTCGCTGGTGCGGAGTTGGTAAGCACTGATGCCTACACCCGCGCCCACGCGGCCTGCTTCAATCCCCCGGCCAAGGCCGAGATGCAGCGTAACGCAACCGTCCGGATGCCCCGGCTGGCCCAGCACCGGCGCCAGAATCTTCACGCCGTTCAACTCCAGCTCGATCGCTTCGTTCTCTTCGATCTTCAGCCGCTCCATCAGGTCCAGGCTCATGAGCGCGGCGTTATCCCAGCTCAGATTCGTAACCTGCTTCGGAAGCTCCTGCAGCCATCCGTTGTTGCCATAGCGGCCGTCATACAGCGACGGATCGGAGCGGAAGCTGATCTCGATCTCGCCTCCGCCGACACTGCCTGTACCAATCTGTCCAGCAGACTTAGCGGCGCCCAGCGTCTTCGGCGCGAACGCTGTTCCGTCCACCCATCCATCATGCAGAGCCTTGCGCCAGGCCGTCGCAAAGTCGCCGCCCGTAATGTAAGTCTTCGCATTCGCCACCACCGCGTTGTACGCGCTGATCGAAGGATCCAGCAGCGACTGCAGCACGTCATGCGCGCTGACGCCGCCGTACAGCGGTGCAATCATCGGCTGGATGATCGAAATCGTGCCGTCATACGCCCGCGCATCCGACCACATCTCCAGGTAGTGTGCCTTGTTGATGTGCCACGTCGTGCCAAAAGCCGTCTCGTCCACATGCGAGCTCAAGCTCACCGTAGTCGGCACCTTGGTCAGCGCCTGCGCAAAGTTCAGGTCAGCCGGAGCGTTGTACACCGGGTTCACACCCAGCATCACCAGCCACTGCACCTTGCCCGCGTTCATGTCGGCGACCAGCGCCTTCAGATCGTCGCCCTGCACACTCGGAACGGCAGCCAGCGGCTGCGTATAGAACACCGTCTTGCCTTCAGCGCCCAGGCTCGCATTCAAAGCCAGCGCCATCGCATGCGCCGAAGCCGAACTCTGCGGCCCAACCACCACCGCCGCGCGTCCATTGGCAGCCTTCAGGTCCTTGTAGACCGCCAGCGCAAAGTTGCGAACGTCGTTCAACTGGTTGTTGTCGTAATTCGCTTCGCTGTTCGTCTTGCCCATGCCGGCGATATCGCTCAGCAGCCCGAGGAAGTGTTCCACCTCGCTCGGCTTCAGACCCAGGCGATGCTCGGCCTTGAACCCCGTCACGGTGGGCATCGTCTCCACCACGTACATCCGGTTCATGGTCTTGCCTTCTTCATACCGATGCCGCTCGGCATACGCCGCAGCCATCGGAAGAAAGCCCGGGAACGCCGCTCCACCCAGGAAGTCCGCATCGAGCGCCAGAATCACATCGGCGTCTTCGAGCTTGTACTGCGTGTCGTAGTAGTCGCCGAACGCAGCCTTCGAAGCCGCACGGCCAACATCGCCGTTCACCGGCTCATACTGCACCAGCTTGGCTTGCGGATACTTTGCGGAAACTGCCTTCCACTGCGACGCCAGCGTCGGAGACGTAATTGTCTCGCTCAGAAAATAAACGCCCGTGCCATCTTTCGTTGCAGCAACCGCCTTGGCAAACTCTTCCTGGAACGCAGCCCAGGTCGCCGCCTCACCGCGCAGGATCGGGTGCTGCGAGCGATCCGGATCGTACAAATCCAGCAGCGACGCCTGCGTAAACGCATCCGTCTTGCCCTTCGACATCGGGTGTTCCGGGTTGCCGTCAACCTTGATCGGACGGAACGCTTCCGACTTCACCAGCACCGGAATCGCTCCGGTCGGGAAAGGATGCGCCGTCGCAAAGTAGTTCGGCTTGCCCAGCACCAGGTCTTCCGGCTGCTTCACGTACGGGAAGATCGGTTCATCCGGCTGCTTGGTGCAACCCGCGAGTCCGGCGAGCGCAAAGCTCGCGCCCATCACCTTCATAAAGCCGCGCCGCGACACCGAGTCCACCCACTCGTTCGCTCCGGCCTGCCGCGGGAACTCTTCCTTCACCATCTCCTGGAACGCCGGCGAATCCGCCAGCTCGTCCAGATGCTTCCAGAAGCGCTTGCCCGTCTTGCCCTCGAGCTTGGTCCGCACCTCGGCCAGCGTCATCTTCGCCGGCTGAATCGCAGTCACTACCTGCGCTTGTGCGCTCTTCGTCTCAACATTCATACCGTTCTCGCTCACCGCAGGGTCCGAAGCAAGCGCCTGCACAGCCGCCCTGCTCCCTACTCCCTGTTCCCTAATCCCTGTCTTTTTCATCGGTGGCACACCTCGCAGCTCGAAAGCTCATTCGCGGTGCGGATGTGGTACTTGTCCATCAGGAAATGTCCCAACTCAATCTGGTCGGTGAACTTCATGTACTGCACGTTCGCGCCCAGCAGGTTCGCCGGAGGAGCATCGGTCGCCGTCAGTCCTTCAGTGATCGAGCTAGGCTCGGCCCCAAATCCAGACTGCGGATGCCCCATGCTTCCGGTCGTCATCATGCCGCCGCCCGGCCCTTCCGTCGAGGCCCGCTCGTTCTTCAGCGCGGGATCCGTCGTCGTGCAGTTCACAGCCTCAGACGTCGGTCCGCCCAATCCAGTCGTTCCGCACCACACAGGAGTGTTCTTCGAAGGTCCAGCCCACGCCATGTTGTAAATCTGGCTCGTCGGCCGCAGGTTCTTCGCCGGATTCCGGTGGCAGTTCAGACACCACTCCATCTGCAGCGAGTTCTCTTCGTACATCAGCGGCATCATGTCCACGCGGCCATGGCAGCTTGCGCAGCCAATGCCCTTGTTCACATGGATCTCGTGATTGAAGTACACAAAGTCCGGAAGGTCATGCACGCGGATCCACTGGATCGACTCGCCCGTCGCCCACGAATGACGGACCGGCTCCAGCAGTTGCGCATTGGTCCAGATCTGCGAGTGGCAGTTCATGCACGTCTTCGTCGGAGGAATGCCCGCATACGAGCTCTTCTCCACCGACGTGTGACAGTACTGGCACTGCAGCCCAAGCCCCTCAACGTGGTGCTTGTGGCTGAACGGTACGGGCTGGTCTGGCCGCTGTCCCTGCCTGGTCACCCACGGCGACCGCTGCAGCGAGTTCAGCGCCACACCCAGGCCGATGACAATCAAGCCCGTCAGCACCAGGCTCCCGCGAACCAGTGCATTCGAACTGCGGTCAAAAACTTGCGCCATGAGTTACGTCCTGCTTCCTCTGCGTCAAAAAACCACTGTGGAGGTTAATCAATCTTCGTCGACTGCTTCTGCTCTGAACGCGAATTCTCTGGCGCCTCGCGCGCTTCGCATCCCCCAAAAACCAGCGGAGCGATTCGGAGTCACCAAAAAACTGCCTTTCAAAAAGTCGAGTATAGCAGCCTCAGAGCTACGTTACCGTGACCGTACCCACGCGCAACCCCCAATATCGCCCACAACTTCCGATTATCGACCGGGACACGACCCATCACCCCGGTTCGCCCCGAAACCCTCCCTCCCAAAACCCCCATGTTTCCGCCACCTCCGCGCAATCCAACAAAGGAATCATTTCCAACAACCCCGTCCACATCAGTCCGAGTTCTTGAGGATTTCTTCTTCGACCTGTAACCTTCCCCCACCTCACTCCCAAGGAAACTAGCCGCCATGAACCTGCACACCCTGAACGTCTGGGCCATCCTCGTCGCCGCCATCGCCGCCTTCCTCCTCGGAGGCCTCTGGTACTCCCCACTCCTCTTCGTCAAACCCTGGAAACGCGCCAACGGCTTCCCCGAAGAACCCGCCGCCCGCGGCAACATGGCAAAAATCTTCGGCCTCAGCCTGCTCTTCACGCTGGTCATGAGCTTCAACCTCGCCATGTTCCTCAACGACCCCAAAACCACCACCGCCTGGGGAGCCACCGCCGGCTTCTTAGCGGGCTTCGGCTGGGTCATGATGGGCATCGCCATCATCTCGCTCTTCGAACGCCGCCCCTGGACCTACGTCCTCATCAACGGCGGCTACCTGACCGCCGCCCTAACCCTCATGGGAGCCATCCTCGGCGCCTGGCGCTAGCAAAAGCGCATCGCGTCGCTGTTGAATCCGTCGCGAGTCGTCGGCAATCACCTCGACCCGTTAAGGGCACGGCTTCAGCCGTGCCGTAAGAGCACCCAACGGCACGCGGCTTCAGCCGCTGAGGTTTGCTTGGTCATACCTTGGGGATGGTTGCGTCCGTTCCAGATTGCAACGACTCCTACCACCGCTTCCGATCGAACGGCGGCGGATCATGCGGTCCCACACCCTCCGGGCCTTTCGCCAACTCCCGAAACGCCACGTCGTACTGAGGACGAATCTCCTCATAAGCGGCCATCACCTCTTCGGCAGTCGCATACCGCACCGTCGGCCCATCATTCGAGCAATGCCCCACGCGATGCACCTCAACCGCCGCTCCATCGTGCAATCCCAACTCCTTGCCCACTTCGCGCGACAGCAGAATCGCGTAACCGCCAACAACCTCTTCGACTCGAACGATCATTCGACCAATCTACTTGCGTCATCAGTGCTGGTCACGCATCCGTTGAGCCGTTCCGCTGTTCAGTGTTCCAAATCAGACTTGAGCGCCATCTGGGTGTATGCTCTTACAAATTCGAGACGGGAGCTGGATGGCTAACGCAACCAAGGCGAACCTCCCAATAAGCCAAACAACATTCGTTGTCGACGCTGTGCTATCGAGGCCAACGTGGCCTTCTGTGTGGTGGCATCAACACCCGTGGCTTATGTCTCTTTGGACAGTGATGTGGCTAAGCGGGTTTGTAGGCTATCTCGTTTACGTGAGACGCCACCGCACAATCTCACGCTGAGCCGCTGCTCCTTAGCCGCCGTGCGCCACCCAGCCTGCCTTCCCTAAGTCGAAACCTATTCGCCAATTCTTCTCCCAATCTGGCAAACTTTCCCTATGCCCAGCCCGCACACCGCCCGCACCCAACCCCCGCCCTACAACGCCTCGCTGGCCCTCATCCTCCTCCGCGCCGCCGACCCCAAACTCGGTCGCCTCATCGACCGCGTCCCCTTCACCCTCCAAATCGCCCCCAAACAGCCTCCCTTCGAAGCCCTCGCCGAGGCCATCATCTACCAGCAGATCCACGGCAAGGCCGCCGCCTCCATCCACGCCAAGCTCCTCCGCAGCTTCTCCGCCGACCCACTCGACCCCCGTCCCGCCGCCCGCCTCATCCACCCCACCCCCGAGCAGCTCCTCGACGCCCCCAACGACCAGCTCCGCTCCGCCGGCCTCTCCGCAAACAAGGCCCTCGCCCTCCGCGACCTAGCCGCCAAAACCCTCGACGGCACCGTCCCCTCTCTCGCCCGCATCCGCAAGATGGACGACGACACCATCGTCGATCACCTCATCCAGGTCCGCGGCATCGGTCGCTGGACCGTCGAAATGTTCCTCATGTTCCGCCTCGGCCGCCCCGACGTCCTCCCCCTCGACGACTACGGCATCCGCAAAGGCTTCGCCCTAACCTTCCTCGGCCTCAAGCCCACCACCAAGGTCACCCCCGATCTCCTCGCCACCAAAGCTCAAATCATCCGCCGCGCCAAAAAGTGGGCCCCCTGGCGCTCCGTAGCCAGCTGGTACATGTGGCGAGCCTGCGACCTCGCCGCCGAAGCCGCTACCGAAAAATAGCTAAGCATGCCACGCCGCCTCAAATCCCTCATCGTGCTCGCAGCCACCATCGCCCTCGGCCTCGCCTGGCGATTCCTCCCCCTGCATCTCCCCTTCTTCGCCTGGAAGTACGGCGGCTCCATGCTCTGGGCCTCCGCCGTCTACTGGCTCCTCGCCACCCTCGCTCCCCGCGCCCGCACCATCACCCTCGCCACGCTCGCCAGCCTCATCGCCATCGCGGTCGAGCTCTCCCGCCTCATCGACTCCCCCACCCTCGACCACTTCCGCCACACCTTGGCCGGCCGCCTCCTCCTCGGCTCCATCTTCTCCCCCCGCAACATCGTCGCCTACCTCCTCGCCATCCTCCTCACCGCCCTCGCCGACCACCACCTCCGCCGCAAAAGCTAAGGGGGAGACCGAAGTCTCCCCCCAACTCAATCACCAAACACCAGCTACTCCGCCGGCGGCGCCCCCGGAGCCTTCGCATCCGGCCCGCCGGGACCATGCGGCCCGCGTGGTCCGCGCTCGCCGCCGCGCGCACCCTCACCCCGCGCGCCTTCACCGTGCGGACGCTCATGCCGCTCATGCAGCTTCGTCCACTGCTCCGCCGACAACACCGCACGAATACCCAGCAGCATCTTCGCGTTCGTCTTCTCCAGCTCTGCACGCGTGTCGGCAATCTTGTCGATCTGCGCCCCTGCCTTCGCCTGGTCCACCGGGTTCGCATCCATCAGCGGCCCCAGCAGAAACTCCTCCTCCTCCAGCGACGCATGCATGTGGATCAGCTTCACCTTGCTCTGCACGAACAGGTCGTCGATCCTCTTCGTCTGGTCCGGCGTCAGCGCCAGCCGCTGCGCCATCTCCGGATTCTTCCACCACGTCGACATCATCATGCCGCCGGGTCCGTTGAACCGCTCATGATCATGCATCTCCATCCGCGCATCGCCCGGCCCGCGCGTCGCTCGCGGAGTACGCCGGTCGCCGCCATGCGCATAAGCCATCGGTGGTCCAGGCTGTCCCGCAGCCGGAGGAGGAGGAGCATCCTGCGCCACCGCGCAGGGAACAAACAGCAGGAGAGAAGCCGCAGCCAGTACCAGGTTTTTCATCATCAGTCCTTTTCGTTCGAATTGGTGTTGCTCGAGCTCCCATGCCTGGAGCCCGTTTGATTCTCCCTACCTTCCAGCGCCTGCATCGGCCCCGGCACGTTGGAAGCAAGATCGTCTTGAATCTTCGCCATCAACTCCGCATCCGAAACCGCAGCAGCACCCGCCTGCGCATTCGCCACCACGGGCGCCTGCGGCGTCACAACCTCATGCCGCGTCACCACCGGCACCATCACCGCGGCAATCACCACCGCCACCGCGCCCGTAGCCCAAACACTCAACCGCCGCGCCGATCCAACTCCCGCAACCACCGCGCGCCTCCGCTCCATCGCTGCCACTTCCACAGCCGACTCCCGAAACGCTCCCAGCATCGCGCTCATCCGCGCCGTCTCTTCCGCGCAAGCCGCACAGCCCGACACATGCTCCATCGTCGCCGCGTCCGCCTTGCCCGCCAGCAACCGTTCCATCGCTTCACTGCTCAAATGCATCTTCATCTCAAACCTCCCGCCTGTTTCCGCACCTTATCCAGTGCGCGATACAAATGACTCTTCGCCGTTGGCAGCGGCAACTGCATCGCCGCCGCAATCTCCGGCAGCTCCATCTCTTCCACAAACCGCAGCAGAAACGCCGTCTTCTGCCGCTGCGGCAAAGTCTCCACCGCATCCCAGACCTGCGCCATCTGCTGCCGCGCGCTCATCCGCTCTTCAGCCGAGCTGTCCCGATGCCGCAGCGCCGTCTGCACTTCCGCCGCGTCCACAGCACTCTGCGACGCCTTCTTCCAGAACTTGAACTTCTCCGACCGCGTATGACTCCGCAGCAGACTCACCGCAAGCCGCATCAGCCAGGTCGCCACCGAGCACTCACCGCGAAATCCTGCCCGGTACCGCCACGCATTCAGAAACGTGTCCTGCGTCAGCTCCAGCGCAACGTCGCGGTCCTTCACCGCGAACAGCAGAAATCGGAACACCCGCGGCTCATACTCCGCAACCACCGCGTCGATGTCCTCAAACGGAGAAACAGCAACCGTCTCCATCGCCAGCTCGCCGGGTTGTAGGGCCTGCTGCAGCATCGTGTTCCCTCATACAGACGCCACCCACGCCAGCAGGACTACACGCCACCCAAATTATTTCGGCAGCGTGCTCTACTGCCCCCACCCCATAAAACCCTGCCGCTTCATCCAAGTCGCCACCAGATCCGGCCACACCCGCAGATCCGCATACGGCAGCGCCAACCCGCTCCCGTGCGGACCATGCGCAAAGATATGCAGCTCCGCCGACACTCCCGCATTCACCAGCGCCGTATAAAACTCCACGCTATTCAGCACCGGAACAGTCTTGTCATCGGTCGTCGTATACAAAAACGTCGGCGGCGTCTGCGCCGTAACCGCGTTCTCCAGAGACATGGCCTCAACCAGCGCCGGATCCGGAGTTTCGCCCAGAAGATATCGCCGCGATCCCTTATGCGCCAGCGGATCCTTCAGCGTAATCACCGGATACTCCAGCACCACAAAGTCCGGCCGCGCCGACACCTTGTCGATATCATCCGCATCCGCCTTCGGCCCCTTATCGAACAGCGTCGCCGCCGACGCCGCCAGGTGCCCGCCCGCCGACGATCCCCACATCCCAATATGCGCCGGATCGATTCCCAGCTTCTCCGCCTCAGCCCGCACCGTACGAATCGCCCGCTGCGCATCTCCCAGCTCAATCGGGTTGTGATACTTCGGCCCCAGCCGATACTTCAGCACAAACGCCGCCACGCCCCGCTCATTCAGCCACCGCGCAATGTTCGACCCCTCATTGATCATCGACAGGTGCGTATACCCTCCACCCGGCGCAATCACCACCGCGCTCTTCGTCGGGTTCGACTTCGGCAGATACGTCGTCAGCGTCGGCACATCCTCCGCCGCCGTCCCCAACGCTCCCGGAGCACCCGCCGCCCACAACGGAACCCCCTCCGGATCGCTCGGCCCCTTCACATCCATCTGCCCCAACGCAGTCCCACCCATAACCATCGCCAGCACCACAACACCCAACCCAATCCGCATCCTCATCGTCATCTCCTCTACTCCCTACTCCCTACTCCCTACTCCCTACTCCCTACTCCCTACTCCCTACTCCCTGCATCATCATCTTCCAGCTCCCCTTAGCCACGCTCTTCGACGTCAACCTCACCCTCCACACCGCCTCTCCCCAAGTCCCCTTGAACAGCGGATCGGTCAGCTCAATCTTCTCCACCGTAGCCGTCAACTGCCCCGCATCGAACCCCACCACAACCCCCGCCGTCTTCACCGCTCCCGCACTCACCACCGGCTCCTTCGCACACATCAGCGACATCGCCACCACCGCCTCCTTCACCAGCGCAAACTCTTCCTCAACAACCACTTTCTTCCCCACGCGATCCAGCGTCAGCGTCCGCATCCACCGCTTCACCCCAGCCTCCTTCGGATACGCCGTAGCCAAATTCGCACTCACTCGCGTCGAAGCATCGCTCTTCGCATACTGCAATCCCGAAGCCTGATACGCATACCCCTCATGCTGTCCCACCCCGTCAATCTCCGGCAGGTTATGAAACTGCGACTGCATCGACCAGATCTTGTACCTGTCTTTGCTGAACGTCTGCGCCGTATACGTCCCCACGCCTACGTCGATAAACACCGGCTCCCCACCATAAAACACGATGAAGCTCCCTGAATCGTTATGCCCATGCGGCCGTCCGTTACTCGCCGCCTGCAGCGCCACATAAAACCCCTCGGCGCTCCCGTCAATCTCCCGCGCCGTCATCAAACCCAGCTTCGGATACCAAGCATCCCGCGGCATCGCATCTTTCCCCGGAGCAGCCGCCCGCATCGCAGCCACACTCCACATCGCGCTCAACCCCCGCGACAGCGACCCCAGCCCCATATCCCCAAACTTCACCTTCGACTTCTGCCCCAGGAACGCCCCAAACTCCTTCAGCGACTCATCCCCATCCCCCACCCCAAACCTGTACAGCTCCTCCGCTTCCGGCGACGCATGCACATGCGCATCGCCGAAGTTCACATAGCTGTTCCCCGCAATGTGCACGTTCTCGATGTACTGCCCCATCGCCCGTGTAAACGGATGCGTCAGCACAGCGGTCCCCTTGCCTCCATGCGCGCTCACCAGCGTGCTGCAGCAATCAAAAAAACTCGCCGCCGACCGCCCCCAGTACCCCGGCCCCTCCTCACATCCCGCATCAGCCGAGTACTCCGCCAGGTACTTGTCCACGCTCCGGCAGATCTTCCCCACCAGCTCACCCCTCCGCGCCCCCTCCGGCTCCAGCACCAGCACCGCCGTCAGCACATTCGAGTTGATCCACGGCGTCCAGTTATTCAACCCGCGCGCCGGCTTCTCCGCCAGCCCCATCCACCAGAAATCCGTCCGCGCCGCATACACATCCAGCACCCTCCGCTTGGCCTCCATCTCAATCCGCGGCACAATCAGCGGCGACACGCTCTTCAACTCCTCACCCAGCAGATAAACCACCCACGCCAGCGTAGCCACCGTCTCCGCGCTGAACAGCTCAATCACCGGCTCGGCCTCATCCGCCAGCCCTGGTCCTGCCTTCTGCAACCCCAGGTGCGCCTGCGCTCCCCAGAACGTCTCCTCGCAGATCAGCCATACCCCATTCGCAATCTGATCCAGAAACCTCCCCTTGCCTTCCACGCACTCACCCAGCACCAGCTCCCCGAGCCGCCCCCGCCGCGCAAAGCTCAACCCCTCATAGTGCGAACGATTCCCCGTCCGCTTGAACTCCAGCTCATCGGTCGCCAGCAGCATCGGCCAATCGCCCTTGTTGGCCTTCTCCGCCGCGTTCACCAGCGCACCGCGAACATCCTCCGGAAGCCCCATCCACGGCCCCCGCTCCGCAGCCTTCGCCATCGGCTTCCACGCACTCCGAGCCAGCAGCTCCCCCCTCAGCGCCCCAAACGTCCCCGCCAGCAACCCCACAGGAGCCCGCAGCTCTTCGCCTGCAACTCCCTCAGCAAACCCACTCACCCATCCCCGAGCCATCACAGCCGCCGCCGAAGCACCCAAAAACATCCGTCGATTCATGCCTTCGACTATACAAACTCCACCCCACGCTCTGAGCGAAGGAAAAATCTGTGCTGATCTGCGATGCCGGGGTGGCCCATTCATGACGCGCACTTTGCGGCATGCGTGGGTTCCACTGCCGCCAGCCCCCTTGCGATGCCGGGCGCCACAACAATCGCGGCCCCACCCCAACCCCAAGCGCTGTAAGCGCGACCCTATACCAGCCCAGCCCGCAGGGCTGGGTAAAGGCCGCGTCGAAGACGCTTCCTCGCTGCCGCAGGCCGAAGCGAAGGCGCAGCCGCAGCGACTGAATTGCCTTCCTCGATGCCACCCACGCCATCACCACCGGCCCAAATGTTACCCTCCCCATAATGCCCGCCCCGCTCAACCAGCTCGATTACGGACAGGACTATAAGCTTTCAGCCGCCGATTCGGCTCGAATCGCTTGCACGGCTCCGGAACTCGGCGGATGCCTTCTTACCCGTTGTGGCAATCAAGCGACCCACGGTCAAAATCAGGGACACGCTCCCTTCTGGTATCACTGCGACGTCCATGCCGCGATGTACCGCCATCTCGGACGTGTCTACACGCGCCCAGGCGACCGGCTGATATCCTCACTGGAGCGCGATGTCAACGGCTAAAAATCAGCTTTACTACGGGGATAACCTCGAGGTCCTTCGCGGCCTCGATCAAGACCGCCACCCCTACATCCCCGACCAGTCGGTCGACCTCGTCTACCTTGATGCCCCCTTCAACTCCCGCCAGGACTACAACGTCCTCTTCGCCGAAAAAGACGGCAACCGCTCCGCTGCCCAGATCACCGCTTTCAAAGACACCTGGGAGTGGAACCTCGAAGCCGAGCGCAGCTACCTCGAAGTCGTCGAAGCCGGTGGCCGCGTCGCCGACGCCCTCCGCGCCTTCCTCGGCGGCTCAGACATGCTCGCCTACTTCGCAATGATGGCCCCACGTTCGTCGAGCTACGCCGTAGGCCGCAGCGAGTACCAATTCGACAACCCAGGCTAGTTTTCCTCAGGTGATCATCGAGCCTCGCGCAGGAGCGAATAATATACGAACATGCTAGCTGCGCCTGACAATTCGCCCGACGTCTCGGAAGATCTTCGCGTGTTTGTGAAAGCTCGGCGGTTCGGGACCATTCTGGCCGATCCGCCTTGGCAGTTCCAAAACCGCACAGGTAAAGTTGCCCCAGAGCACGGGAGACTGTCACGATACAGCACGATGTCACTTCCACAAATCAAGGCCCTGCCGGTGGTTCATGCAGCGGCCCCGGTGTGCCACCTATATCTTTGGGTTCCTAATGCGCTATTGCCGGAAGGCCTCGAAGTGATGAAGTCTTGGGGGTTTCAGTACAAGAGCAATCTCGTGTGGCACAAAATTCGCAAAGACGGCGGACCCGACGGCCGCGGCGTCGGCTTCTATTTCCGCAACGTAACGGAACTACTTCTCTTCGGCGTACGCGGGAAAAATGCCAGAACATTAGACCCGGGCCGCACCCAAGTTAACTTCATGGCTACCCGCAAACGCGAGCACTCCAGGAAACCCGACGAACAATATGAGCTAATAGAGTCATGCAGCCCAGGACCAAGGCTAGAGTTGTTCGCCCGCGGCAATCGGGCGAGGTGGGCATCTTGGGGAAATCAAGCCGAGACATACGTTCCGGATTGGCCGACCTATAGCAATCACTCGCAAAGCGAGCCGTCCCTCTTTTCAAAGGTCCTCCAATAGTGAGTCTCGAGCTTCTTCCGCCAATTATTTTCGAAAAGTTTGAGGTCCACGAGACGCATCATGCCGCCTCGATCCTCTACACAGACTTTCGTGCAGAATGGGACGACCTCGTCGGAATGCTGTCGAACTTCGTACTTAGAAAAAGCGATATCGTCACCCCGGGAGGAAGAAAGTCCCCGATTTCCGTAGACATTGATCGCTATTTCTACGACCGTAACTGGCTTGAGCATAACTTCAAAATCGAAGTCTCCGCCGACGGTAAAACCACCCTCGCGCCGACACACCAAGTCGACTATTTTCGTAACCGCATTGCTATCGAAACTGAGTGGAACAATAAGGACCCGTTCTACGACCGCGATCTAACGACGTTTCGACTCTTATTTGAACTCAATGTACTGAGCGTTGGAGTGATCGTCACACGAGCGAGTGAACTGCAAGACATTTTCGATGAACTTGGACGTGGCAAATCCTACGGAAATTCGACCACGCAAATGGGCAAACTCGTTCCAAAGCTTCATAACCGCGCATCGGGAGGGTGCCCAGTTCTAGCCTTCGGTATCAAGAAGACCGCATACGACGCCAATCTTTAGCCCACCATGCAACCGGCTTCTACACCTCCGCCGACGGCAGCAAATACCCCCGCCTCCAGCTCCTCTCCATCAAAGACCTCATCGAAGGCAACAAAGCCGTCCAGCGCCCCCTCCAGGTCCGCGACGTAACCTTCAAAAAAGCCCCCCG
>JAZKBC010000091.1:0-2297 GCA_040388825.1 Acidobacteriota bacterium
ATCGACTGCGGCGCCACCGCGGGAGAGCTGCTGGATGAGCAGGATTCCGGCGATGGCGAAGATGATGTTGGCTCCCCAGACTCCGAGCCAGGCGGGGACTTTGTCCTGGCGGGCGAGCGCGGTGCCGATGATGGAGAGGAAGTAGTAGACGAAGACGAGCAGAAGGGTGACGACGAAGCCGGAGCCCTTGCCGCCGCGACGGGAGGAGAGGCCGAGGGGAACGCCGACGAGCATGAGCACGAGGCAGGCGGCGGGGAACGAGAAGCGGCGGTGGAGCTCGATGAGGTAGGGGCGGTTGTTGCCGGCGGAACGGGCGAGGCGCCAGAGCTCGCCCATGGGGAGGGCTTGCATGGGCGTGTCGCGGCGGGTGATGTGGGTGTCTTCCTGAGCGGCGGTCTGGATGGGGAGCTCGGCCGAGACGAAGGTGGAGATGTTGTACTGCTCGGGGTGCGAGCTGCTGATGTCGTGGCGTGAGCCGTCGGAGAGTTCCAGATGGAGCGTTTGGGCACCGCCGCTGAGGACGACGGCCTGGTCGGCGGTGATGATGTGAGGCGAGGCGGACTGGGCGAGCTCGGCGAGGAAGACGTGACGCCAGAGCTGGGTGTTGCCGGGGCCGGGGAGGACGTCCTGGACGTAGAGGACGTCGTCGTTCTTTAGGTTTTCGTAGAAGACGCGCGGCTGGACGATGATGGCGGCGCTGGAGGACTTGATCTGGTCTTCGTAGTTGAGCAGAGCGCGAGCGCCGCGGGGAGCGACGTCGAGCGAGTTGTACAGGCCAGCGGCCCAGGCGATGACAGCGAGGATGCTGACGATGCGGACGACGGCGAAGACTCCAAGGCCGCTGGCGCGCATGGCGGTGACTTCGCTATCGGCGGCGAGCCGGCTGAGGCCGAGCAGGATGCCGATGAGCACCGCCATGGGGATAGTGACGGTGAAGAAGCTGGGCAGAAGCCAGGAGATGAGGAGAAGGATGTCGGTGGGAGAAGCGATGCCGCGGACGGCGAGCTCCATGAGCGGGAGGAGCTGGCGCATGAAGAGGATGAACGTGAAGAGGATCCCGCCAAGGAAGGCGTAGCCGGTGATCTCGCGGAGAATGTAGCGGGTGAAGATGCGCACGGTTCGAATCCGCTTCCGGGGCGGCTGGGTTCAAGTGTATCGCGGGCGTGGCTAGAGTTTGTCCATAAGGGACTTCATGGCGAGGCTTTCGGGTGTGTCGAGTTGCGAGAGTCCTTGCTTCACGCCTTCGCGATCTTGTGGGGTGCGGTTCTGGCTGATCTTCCACTTGCCTTCGAGTTTGCGGATGGGGAGCTCGAGGCCGATGATGCCGTGGAGCATTTGCTGGATGAAGTCGGGGGGAGCATCGTCGACGTGCCAGGGTTGGGGGAAAGAGGCTTCGTGGATGTTGGTGAGGGAGGTGAGGTGGGCGAGGAGCCAGTGGGGGTCTTCGACGAGGCGGAGAGGGCCGTAGGCGTGGGTGACGGCGTAGTTCCAGGTGGGGACCTGCTTGCCGGTTTCGTGCTTGGAGGGATACCAGTTGGGAGTGATGTAGTGGTGGTCGCCGGCGAAGATGGCGAGGGCTTCGACGGAAGGGTTGAGGTCTTTGTGCTGCGGGTTGGCGCGGGAGATGTGGCCTTTGAGCAGGCCGAAGTCGGAGCCGTCGTCTTCGAGGACGAGGGGGAGGTGGGTTGCGGTGAGAGATGTCGCGCCCATGGTGATGAGCGTGGCGAACGGGTGCGCGCGGATGTGGGCGTGGAGGACGGGGAGGCGGGTTTCTTCGTTGGCTTTGGGGATGTACATGGGTGGCTCTTATGTAAGGCGGCGGAGGCGGAGGGAGTTGGCGAGGACGCTGACGGAGCTGAGCGCCATGGCGGCGCTGGCGAGGATGGGGCTGAGCAGGATGTGGAAGTGCGGATAGAGGAGGCCAGCGGCGATGGGGAGGCCGATGGCGTTGTAGACGAGAGCCCAGCCGAGGTTCTGGCGCATGATGCGCACGGTGCGGCGGGCGAGGCGGATGGAGAGTGGGATGAGGCGGAGGTCGGGGTGGAGGAGAAGGACGTCGCCGGCTTCGCGGGCGAGGTCGGTGCCGGAGGCCATGGCTAGACCGGCGTCGGATTGAGCGAGGGCGGCGGCGTCGTTGAGGCCGTCGCCGACCATGGCGGTTTTGTGGCCTTCGCTTTGGAGGGTTTTGATGGCGGAGAGTTTGTCGGCGGGGAGGAGGTGGGCGCGGATGTCTGTGATGTTGGCTTCGGCGGCGATGGTGGCGGCGGAGGTGGCGATGTCTCCGGTGAGGAGGATGG
>JAZKBC010000092.1:0-3418 GCA_040388825.1 Acidobacteriota bacterium
CGGCGGAGTTCGCCGTCCGGGAGGCTGGAGTGGAGCGCGCTGAGGTAGGTGGGGAAGGCGGAGACGTGGTGCCAGTACTCGGCGGCGTACTCGCGGAGGTCGGTGCGGGTGAGCTCGCCTTTGGACCACGCCTGGTAGAAGGGGTGCTGGAGCAGGTTGTAGCGCGCGGTGCGGGCTTCGAGGGCGGTCCAGAATTCGGCTTGGGCGGCGGTGGTCATGAGATGCGGCTCCTGTGGTGGCCTCCCGGGGTGGTGAAGAGTCCCCTCCGGGGGATGCGGGAAGTGTACTCCGGGGAACTGTGGAGTGGTTTTAGAAGTCGACGTGGGTGCGGACGCTGAAGACGGCGACGGGGCCGCGGGACTGGTTGTAGCCGGGGTGGGCGATGAGCTGGGCGTCGAAGCTGGTGAAGAGGCCGCGGTAGTTGTGGGCAGTGTAGTAGGTCTCGAGGATCTCTTCGCGGGCGTAGCTGAGGTTGCCGTCACCGAGCAGGAAACCGAGTCCGCCAAGCTGGAGATACCGCTGGTGGTCGCGCTTGATGGCGTTGGAGATTCCGGTGAGGCCTAGCTTGTCGTTGGGGCGATGCCACGCCGTGGCTTTGAGGTCGGCGCCTAGCTGGAAGGTCTGGTCGACTTCGGTGTAGGCGTAGCTTTCGTGCTGGCCTTCGTTCCAGCCGAAGCGGCCGAAGAGGCGGAGGTCTTCGCTGAGTTCCTGCTCGAAGTTGAGGCCGAAGCCGTACTTCACCGTGGTTTGCGCGGCGTGGGCGGTGATGTCGGGTGTGGCGGTGGGAGTGCTGTGGGCGCGGGCGTAGAGGGCGAGATTGTTCTGGGTGCGGTAGACGCCCATGTTGGCGTGGTTGATGAAGGTGAGGGCGCGGATGGTGCCTTTGCGTTGGGCGTCTAGGAATGGAGAGAGCGGTGTGCGGCGGTACTCGAGCTCGAAGTTCTGGCCGCTGGCGCGGCGGAGGTTCCATTGGAGGTCGACGCCGTTGGCGATAGTGGGCATAAGGGCGAGGGCGTAGCGGGCGGACCACTGCTTGTCGTCGTACTCGGTGATGAAGGCGTAGGTGTAGCCGCGGGTGTCTGCGGCGTAGTCCCAGGCGCCGTTGTTGTCGGCGGTCCAGTTGAGGAACTGGAGGTGGGAGTCGGAGCCGGGGTTGTTGATGTCGAGGAAGTCGGGGAGGGACATGCGGCCGGCGCGGAGGTCTATTCTCCGTTGCGGCACGCGGTTGGCCAGAGAGAACTGGGTGCGGTCGGCGTGGACGAGTTTGCTGGTGAGGCCGAGGGTTTGGTGGAGCTGGATGCGGGCGATGTAGGGCTTGGAGCCGAGTGTGGGGTTGCGGACGACGTCGAGATTGGTGAAGCCGGCGAGGCCGAGGGCTTCGGAGATACCGCGGCCGCCGGCGGATTCGAGGTTGAAGATGACGTCGGTGTTGAAGCGCGGGTGCGGGTTGAGCTGGAAGCCGCTATAGAGCGTGCCGATGAGGGAGACTTTGTACTCGCCGCGGGAGAGCAGTGAGTTGGGGCCTGCGTAGGGAGTGTGGAACGGAGGGTGGGACTGGAAGACGATGTTGGCCTGGCCGCTGAGGAGGTAGCGGGCGTGGTCGGGGTGGGGGAAGATCGTGAGCTGCGGAGTCGCTGTGGCGACATCGGTGTTCTCCGAAGTGAGGGTGTCCTGGCCCACCGCCAGAGTGGCGGAGCTGAGACAGAGAGTGGCGGCGAGGAGTGTACGGTGTAGGGACATCGGCGTAGATTTAGGTGTACCTAAATTTGAGCGATTCTGCAAGAGCGTCCGTCGCGATGGTTTGCGAAAGATGACGCCTCGTCGATGCTGCGACGAGACGCCGTTTCACCGGACGAGTGTTAGAGGTGGAGTTTGTGGAGCACGCCTGCTAGATCGAGGACGTGGTAGACGAGCATGAGCGTCATGGCGGCGAGGTAGCCGCGGAGAAGGCGCAGCGAGAGGCGCACGGTGGGTGTCATGCGGATGGGGCCGAGGCCTTCGGCGGAGCACTTCTGCTCGGCGACGTCGTCGAGGGGATGGATGACGCGGAATTCGAGGTTGGGTGTGGTGTTGAGAGTGGACATGGTGGCCTCCTTCGTTGGGGTTGTCTTGCGGTTTAGTGGGGGAAGAGGTTGGGCAGGATGACTTGTGCGGCGAGTAGCAGCGACAAGGCGAAGAGGACCGCGATGATGGTCCAGTTGATGACGTTGTTCCAGGGGCGGTTGATCCACTGGTCGCCGAGGAGTTCGCGGTCGTTGAGCAGGAGTTGGAGGAAGATGATGGCTGACGGAAGGATCAGGCCGGCGAAGACCTGCACGCTGATGATGACGAGCTGCAAGGGCACGTGCGGGATGAGGACGATGGCTGCGGCGGCGAAGACGCAGAGGGCATAGGTGGCGTAGAAGCCGGGGGCTTCCGAAACCTTCTTGTGCATGGAGTGCTCCCAGCCCTGGACTTCGCCGTAAGCCCAGGCGCTGGCGAGCGAGATGGCCGTGGTGCCGAGGACTGCCGCGTTCACCATGAGGAGCAGGAGCGTGTTGCGGACGAGGTGTCCGGCGATGGGGGCCAGAGCCGTGGCGAGCTGACCGGGATCCTGGAAGGGGATGTGGTGCTGGAAGGCGAAGTTGCCGACGAGCATCATGCAGCCGGCGACGCAGGTGGTGAAGATGGCGCCGATGAGGGTGTCGAGGCGCGCCCACTTGAGGTCGGCGAAGCGGAGACGCTTTTCGGCAACACAGCTCTGCTGGAAGAAGAGCTGCCACGGGGCGATCGTCGTGCCGATGATGGCGATGACGAGGAAGACGAGCGAGCCGGTGATGCCTCCGGCGGGCATGGTGGGGACGATGGAGTTGTGGGCGACTTCTTTCCAATGCGGGTGAACGAGGAAGGCGAGTGCGAACCAGGCGAGGTCGATGAGGCAGAGGCCGATGACGATGCGCTCCCAGCGGAGATAGCTGCCGGTGACGACCATGAGGGTGAGTCCGATGGCCGCGATGGGCACGGAGATGTACGGGCTGACGCCGAGCGCCGAGAGAGCGAGCGAGATGGCGGCGAACTCGGTGATGAGGGTGAGGAAGTTGACGGCGAGGAGATCGACGAGGGAAAAGTGTCCCCACCACTTGCCGAAACGCTCGTAGATCATGGCGGCGTGGCCCTTGCCGGTGGCGATGCCGAGGCGGGCGACCATCTCCTGGATGAAGTAGCAGATGGGCAGCAGGAGCACGAGGACCCAGAGCAGATGCGTTCCGTACTGCGCTCCGGCCTGCATGTAGGTGGAGACGGCGCCAGCGTCGTTGTCGGCTTCCATGACGATGAGGCCGGGGCCGACGACCATGAGGAAGGTGAGGATGCGGCGCTGGAAGTTGGAGCGCGCGATGGTCGCGCGTGGTTCGAGGACAGTGGTGGTCATGGGGGCCTC
>JAZKBC010000092.1:3428-24147 GCA_040388825.1 Acidobacteriota bacterium
CTCCTTGCTTGGCGCGCGCACACTTGGCCCGCGAATGCGCGATGAAGGCGCACGACGGCGAAGTGAGGGAACCAGGGTTTGGAGAGGCTTGAGGCGGGCTCAGGCGCTCGAGTCACAGGTTGCGTGCTGTGACGAGCGCGGTGCTGATCCTGCTAGAGAGGAAGAGCGGAGTGCGGGTCACAGCACAGGAAGGCTCGCGTGGTACTGGGAGGTTCTTGTGCGGTCGCGATGGTCATGGAAGTAAAAAGTTCTCCGTGCGCGGGCGTGGCTCGCGCTAGATAGGTTGTACCATATCCCCCTAGGGTATGCAAGGAGGTTGTGACGATGGACAGGGAACAGCAGAAACTGGTGGCGCGGATCAAGCGGATACGCGGGCAGGTGGATTCGATTGAGCGGTCGCTGACGGGGGGAGAGGACTGCGCGGACATCCTGATGCTGCTGGCAAACGTGCGCGGAGGCATCAACAGCCTGATGGCCGAGGTGCTGGAGGACCACATACGGCTGCACCTGCTGACGGACAAGAAGATGACCAACCCGCATGAGTTGGCGGAGGACATGATCGAGCTGGTGCGGGCGTATTTGAAGTAGGCGCTGCGGTGAATCTTTCTAGCGCGACTTTGCGCCGACGATGACCAGGCCGATGCCGCCGATGAGTGCGATGCCCGAGAGGATGGGTGGGATGGGGACGGTGTTTGTTTCTTTGTGCTCAATCTTGAGTGGACCGAGCTTGGCGTCCTGGTGCTCGTGGGAGTAGCTGAAGCCGCCGACGGCGAAGCCGACGATGCCGATGAGGATCAGGACGATGCCGATGATGGTGGCTGGTTTCATGCGCGGGGAGTGCCTCCGTTGGTGTTGTTGAGTAAGATGCGCGTTTTCAACAATGCGTGCGCTGAGGGTTTGACAGCGGAAGGGATCGGCTTTATTTTTCGAAGTACACGGGAAAGGAGGATGGTCCAGCCTATGAAAATTGATTGTTCCAGTTGTTCAACAGTACGTGAGGTGACTGAGGCTTAGGGCACCGTTGCTCTAGACCTGGCAGGTCTTCTAGAAGAAGCACCATCTCTGCCGAGGCCCATTCGGGAACGGGTGTCCTCAGGTCAATCTCAACAGATCACCGCATATCGGCTCGCTCCTTTTGGGGGCGGGCCGATTGTGTTTTGAGGAGAAGCGATAAGATTTAGGAATGAATGACGAGTTGGTGATTGCGGGGCGGCGGTTCAGGTCGCGGTTGATTGTGGGGACGGGGAAGTACAAGGACGGCGCCGAGACCAAGGCCGCGATTGAGGCTTCCGGCGCGGAGATGGTGACCGTTGCGGTGCGGCGCGTGAATCTTGATCGCTCCAAGGAAAGCCTGCTGGATTTTATCGATCCGAAGAAGTACTTTCTGCTGCCGAATACGGCGGGGTGCTACACGGCAGACGAGGCGATCCGTGCGGCGCGGCTGGCGCGCGAGGTGGGGCTTTCCGACTGGGTGAAGATTGAGGTGATCGGGGACCAGGCGACGCTGTATCCGGATGTTCAAGCGACGGTTGAAGCGACGCGCGTGCTGGTGAAGGAAGGCTTCACGGTGCTGCCGTATACGACGGACGATATTGTGTTTGCAAAACGGCTGATCGATGTAGGCGCGGCGGCGGTGATGCCGTTGGGGGCTCCGATTGGAACGGGGTTGGGGGTGGCGAATCCGTGGACGCTGCGGATGATGCGCGAGCTGGTGCACGAGGTTCCGCTGATTGTGGATGCGGGGCTGGGTACGGCGAGCGATGCGGCGCTGGCGATGGAGATGGGTTTCGATGCGGTGCTGCTGAATACGGCGATGGCGGCGGCGCAGGACCCGGTGCTGATGTCGAGCGCGATGAAGAAGGGTGTGGAGGCGGGGCGGGAGGCGTTTCTGGCGGTGCGGATGGGGAAGAAGTTGTATGCGACGGCTAGCTCGCCGTTGGAGGGGATTTCGCGGTGACGAGGCGTCCACTGCGCCTGGGCATGGCAGTAGCGGCTGCGTTGTTGCTGGTGGGGGCTGGAGGCTGCTTGTACCGCGCCATCGACCTGGATGTGACAGCGGAAGAGGGGTTGAAGTACAGCATTCCGGGCATGCAGAGGAGTGCTGGCCACACGAAGGACGACGTCGCACGGGCGAAGTTGGTTTTTGGCGAAATGGAAAGGCTCGGCGATCGTTGGGGCGACGCCGCTGGTGTGCTCTTCTTGATGAGCGCAGGTTGTGCCGCTGTTTGGTGGAGGGTTCGGGCATGACGCTCTTCGCGGGACAGAACACGCCCGCTGGTTCGCTGGCTGGCGGTATTTTTGCGCTGGTTGGATTGGGGCTGCTGTTACTTTCGGGAGGGATTACGATCTACGAGCAGCGATTCCTGGATCGCGCTGTGGAGACAGACGGCGTCGTGGTGCGGATGGCGGCGGTGAGCGGTGACGACGGCGAAACGTTCGCGCCGGTGACAAGATTTATGGGACCGCGTGGGGAGGTGGAAGTGCGGTCGAATACGAGCTCGAAGCCGCCGGAGTTTACGGTAGGCGAGGCAGTGCGGGTAGTGTTCGATCCGCAGCAGCCGGAGGGCGCGGAAATCGAGACGTTTTGGCAGCTTTGGAGTGGTGCGATGATCGTTGGTGGAATCGGGGCTGCGTTTGTGATTGCGGCAATCGGAATGGCGTTCGCGCAGCGGCAGCAGTGGGCTCGGCGAGCTGGATAGAGCGCAAGGGTGGTTGCGACGGCCTGGAAGAGCGGATCAATTGTTGGGTGCCCCTTACGATCAGTCGAGGGCAGCGAAGGCTTCGGTGAGGTCGAGGTGGATGGGGGAGTTGGGGACGGTCAGGTTGAAAGGGTCCGCGTCCTGCAGGCCGTTTGGACCGAAGGTCGAGGCAGTCCGGCGAATAGGGTCGATGAGCCAGATATTGGCAACGCCCATCGCGAAGTAGTCGGCAAGGACGAACTTGGCGCGGGAAAGGCGATCTTCGGGGGAGAGAACTTCGATGCAAATTAACGGTGGCGTTGTGATTACGCGCTCGCGTGGAGCGTCGGCGCGCAGGATCGCAACATCACAAACGCGCACGCGATTGCTGCCGAGCTTGATTCGCTGCTCAATTATGACGTCGGTTTTCCAAGCCTTCGCGTTGAGGTTGAAAATCTGGAAGATCCATCCTTGGATCTTGCCGTGCTCGTACTCGCCCACGTTGCGCTCCTCGATTTCGCCGTCAATGTAGTCGGCGTCGGGGTGGTAGCTTGTGCGGAGATATTCTTCGATGGAGAGAAGCGGTGGTGCGGTCGCCATAACAGAAACCTCCCTGTCGGAATTATGCTCCGGCCGCTGCTGGCTTTCCAGCGAAATTAGTCGAGCGTGTACATGGCCAGTCCCGATAGCAGCTTGGGGTAGAAATCGGTGGACTTCTGGGGCATGACTTCGAGGTTGAGGGAGATATCTTTCATCTGGTCGAGCGTGACGGGCTTGATGAGGAACGCGACGTCCGCTTTGCCGGAGAGGACGCGATCGACGGACTCGGACGCCTCGCGGTAGTAGCGGATGTTGTTGCCCGCACGGACTGTTTCTTCGTCCAGGCCGAGGAGCTTTTCAAGCACGACCTTGTGAAGCTGCGTGACGTCGAGCGCGGCCTGGCGTGGACTTAGACCGGCGAGCAGCGGGGCGATCGCTTCCGGCTTTGGTTGCAGCACAAAGTTGCCGTCGCGGGTTGCAGCGAGAAAGGCAACGCCTTCGGTGGCGTTGAGGTGCTGGAGGAGTTCGTCAGTGCTGGAACTGCCCGGAACCTCGGTGACGGTGAAGTAGGTTTTCGCGGCGTTGGTGAAGTCCCTGACGCTGAAGTTCTTGAGGTCGAACGCGACGCGGTGCGTGGGCAGGATGGTGATGCCGGGGGCGTCGGCGTTGACGAAGGTCATCATCATGGCCTGCTCGGGGAAGGCGGGTTGCGGTAGGCCTTCGGGGGTGAGCGTGGGCTCGGCCTTAGGGTCGACGCCGAGTTCGGCGGCGCGCTCCTGCATGTAGGTGGTCGAGGTCTCGTAGCGGTGGTGACCGTCGGCGATCAGCAGCCATTTGTCGGTCATCGCGGAGAGGACCTTGGTGATGAGCGCGGGGTTCGTCAGCTTCCAAACGCGGTGGAGGACGTTGTACTCGTCGGTGATCTCAAGCTCGGGCGCGGCTCCGCTCTCGAAGATGGCCTGTTCGGCGGTGAACGTCGGGTCGGAGTAGAGCATGTAGATCTGCTCGCAGTAGGCGCGGGTGGCTTTGAAGAGGGCGAGGCGGTCGGACTTGTGCTTGGGGAAAGTTTGCTCGTGGCGATAGACGACTTGGTCGGCGTAGTCGTGGAGCTGGCCGAGGCCGATGAAGCCGCGGCGCTCGCGGACCTCGGAGGTGCCGGGAACGGTGTAGGTCTGGGAGTATCCGTAGAGGGCGGGCTCGGACTCTTCCTTGAGAATGCCTTCGTTGCGCCAGTCGTTGAGTGTGGCGGCGGCGCGGGTGTAGACGTTGGGGCCTTCCTCTTTGTCCTCGGGGAACTTGCGACCGAGGATGACGCGGATGAGGTTGTAGGGGCTCGCGTCGTAGTAGCGGTCCTGCATCTCGGTGGTGATCTTGTCGTAGGGCTGGGTGACGACGTCGGTCATGTTGACGCGGGTGGAGTCGTAACGAAGAGCGCGGAAGGGAAACAAGCGTGCCATGTCTCGATTGTACGTTTTGGATTTCCGCAGGGGCCCGGGATGAGTAGACTGGGCGGATGATTTTGGTTCGGGCAGACGAGAAAGACTTTGCTGAAGTTGTTGAGCTGGCGAATGTGGCCTATCGGAAGACGGGGCCGGGGAGTAGCTGGAACTCGGAAGAGGGGTTGATTGAGGGTTCGCGGCTGAGGCTGGAGTTGCTGCGGGAGGACCTGGCCAAGGATCCTGAGGCGCGGTTGCTGATTCATCGCGATGCGGGAGAGTTGGTGGGGACGGTTTGGCTGGAGCCTAAGGGGGATGGCGTTTGGTACCTGGGTTTGTTGACGGTGAGGCCGGATCGGCAGATGGGCGGGTTGGGGAAGGCGATTCTGGGGGCGGCGGAGGTGTTCGTGCGGGAGCGGGGTGGGGTGCGGGTTCGGATGACGGTGCTGGCGGCTCGGGAGACGCTGGTGGCCTGGTATCAGCGGAGAGGGTATGTGCTGACGGGAGAGACGCAGCCGTATCCGAAGGCGGATGGGCGGTTTGGAAAGGTGCTGCGGGAGGGATTGTTTTTTGTGGTGATGGAGAAGGTGGTCGGCTAGCCGCCGGCGATGGCGCCGAGGATGATGAGGGGTTCGGTGGCGTTGAGGACGGTGGTGGGGAGTTCGGCGTCTGGGGATTGGTGGGTGATGTCCTGCTCGTTGGCGAAGAAGCGGAGGAACGGGCGGCGTTGCTGAGTGACGTGGTCGCGGATGGTACCGCGGAGTTGAGGGTAGCGGGCTTCGAGGGCGTCGAGGGTTCGGGTGAGGGTGATGGGGGCTTCGACTTCGATGGTGGTTTCGTGCGTGGTGGCTCCGATTAGGTTGCGGAGGTGGTGGGGGAGTTCGAGGCGGATCGTTGGCATGGGCTACGGGAGAGTCTGGGCTTCGATGGAGAGGATCGGCGGGAGGTCGTGGGTGATGGCGGTCCAGGTGTCGCCGCCGTCGGGGGAGGCGTAGACCTGGCCGCCGGTGGTGCCGAAGTAGAGGCCGCAGTCGTCGAGCGTGTCGACGGACATGGCGTCGCGGAGGACGTTGACGTAGCAGTTGGATTGGGGGAGGCCCTTGGTTAGGGGTTCCCATTCGTTGCCGCCGGAGCGGGAGCGGAAGACCTTGAGCTGGCCGTCGAGGGGGAAGTGCTCGGAGTCGGACTTGATGGGGACTACGTAGACGGTTTCGGGATTGTGGCTGTGGACGTCGATGACGAAGCCGAAGTCGGTGGGGAGGTTGCCGCTGATTTTGGTCCACTGGTCGCCGGCGTCGTCGGAGCGCATGACGTCCCAATGCTTTTGCATGAAGAGGGTGTTGGGGGTCTTTGGGTTCATGGCGATGTGGTGGACGCAGTGGCCGACTTCGGCGGTGGGGTTGGGGAGGAACTTGCTGGAGAGGCCCTTGTTGATGGGCTTCCAGGTTTGGCCGGCGTCGTCTGATCGGAACGCGCCCGCTGCGGAGATGGCGATGATGATGCGGTTTGGATTTGTGGGGTCGAGGATGATGGTGTGGAGGCAGAGGCCGCCGGCGCCGGGCTGCCAGTGGGGGCCGGACTCGGTTTTGCGGAGGCCGGGGAGCTCGTTCCAGCTTTGGCCGCCGTCGGTGGTTTTGAAGAGGGCGGCGTCTTCGACTCCGGCGAAGCAGGTGTCGGGGTCGGTGAGCGAGGGCTCGAGGTGCCAGACGCGCTTGAACTCCCAGGGGTGGGGGGTGCCGTCGTACCACTGGTGGGTGCCGGGGGCGTCGGCGTAGGCAAACTTGTTGTCTACGGGGGCCCAGGTGAGGCCGCCGTCGTCGGAGCGCTGGAGGAGCTGGCCGAACCAGCCGGAGGACTGGGAGGCGTAGAGGCGGTTGGGGTCGGCGGGGGAGCCTTTGAGGTGGTAGAGCTCGAAGCCGGCGAAGTGGGGCTGGGAGATGGTCCAGTTCTTGCGCTTGCCGTCGGCGGTGAGGACGAAGGCGCCTTTGCGGGTTCCTACGAGGAGGCGGACGCTGGCCATATTTACGGCTCCCTTGGGGCGGGGGGTACCCCCCGTACTTTTCGTGCAAAGTCTTCAGCGATCGGGAGTTAGGTCTGGACTTGTGGAGGTCCGGGGTCCTGACTGCCGACGTGCTGATGTTTCCGCGAGTGCTCGCGGGGACGTGCAGAGAAACTTTATCACTGCGCGTGGTGGTTTGTTTTGGGGCTGTTTCTATTTTATCAAGCGGGATGGAGCAAGTGGGCCAAGTTGATGTCGTTTGGTTTGTGGGGGTTAGGGTGGTGGGGGGCTTGACAAGAAAATTGGCGGGACGTGCCACACAGAGGATGGCTAGGACAGCAACTGCCGCTGATGCAAGATGCGCTGAACCGTCACGCCTAATCGGGTTACCGAGTAAAGGATGACGTGGCTCTCGTACTCAAGCCGCATCCATTTCGGGTGAGCGGGACTGCACGGCCTCCCGATCAGAGGATGTTCGGCAATGAGCAAGCAATTTTCATGCAGGTCATCAAGGTACTTTTCGGCTTGATCGATGCCCCATTCCGTCAGCGTGTAAACGCCGATCGCTCGAAGATCGGCGTAAGCTTTCCGTGCATAACGAACTTGCGACATTAGAGATGATTTCGGGATTTCAGCCCGAGTTCGGCGCGCACCTGTTCGAAGATATCTCCGTCAGCGAGGCCGCTGGCTTCGCCTTCCTCGGCGGCACGGACGCAGGCTTCGTCGTAAGCAGCCTGATCGGTACGTTGACGCCGGAAGGCGTCCATCGCTGCCTGGAGGACTTGCTGTTTGTTGGCAAATTCTCCGGAGGCGATGAGGTTTGCGGCGAAGGTTTCGAACTCGGCGGTGGGGTCGGTGGTGGATGCGGCCATGGGCACCTCCTGAGGGAAGGGTAGAACGGATGGGGCTGCATGCCAAGGGGCTTCGTGGTGGTCGGGGTCGAGAAGGTTCCATTCTGAATCACGGATTGGGCTTGGCTCGATCGTTATTGGTGTGTCCCGGTGAGGATCAGCGGTTTGGGGTCGGTGCCGGTGGGTAGGGCGATCCATTGAGCGGGGGAGAGCATCCACAGGATGTAATTCGTTCCGTCGTCGAGGGTCAGTGTGCCGCGACCGGCGGAGGTCATGTTGTAACCCAGGCCCTGGGAGGGGGAAGAGAGCAGGCCTCCGGTGGAAACCTGGTCGGCGGAGAGGGTGCCTGCGCTGACGCCGTCGGCGGTGAGGAGACCGTCGGCGGTGGTGTTCTGCTGCGGAACGTTCAGGTCGCTGAAGGCGTACGCGCCGTTCAGCACGGAGGCGGAGAAGGTTCCGCTCGCCTGCTGCGTCAGCGTGAGCAGGCCCGAGGGATCGCCCGCCGTGGGCTGCTTCACGCCGAAGCCCTGCGTTGGGTTGGCGAGGTAGTAGATGGGCAGGCCGGCCTGGGTGAACGTGATGCGGCCCGTGGAGTCTACGCTGTAGGTCGAGTTCGCTTCAGGCACCTGGCTGAGCGTTCCGGCGTTGTTCTCATCCGTGATCAGGATCGCGGTGGCGCCGGTGCTGAAGGTGAAGTGAACGGCCGAGTTGACCGTGCTGCCGTAGACCGATTGGCCGTCGCCGCCGGAAGCCACGGACTCCACGCCGAGATAGACTCCGTTGAAGCTTCCGTTACTGAACGATCCGCTCTGTGCGATGGCATCGCCCGAAAGCATCGACGTCGTCGCATGGCTGTCCGTGGAGATAAAGAAGAACTCCGAGTCCGACACAGGGTAAAACGCAAAGGTGGCCGGAGGCACAGGGAAGAGTGTTCCTGAGTAAGTCAGCGTAAGGAAGCCGCGGAAACCGTAAACGTTGAAGGGCGGCGTCCAGGTTCCGGTAAAGCTGACGTTGTTGTAACTCGTGCCCACGCCTGCCGCGTCGAGCTTACCGGACAGCGCCGTGGCGGAAGTGCCAGTGAGCGTGCCTGCGGCGGCGAGCGGACCGAATGGGGCCACGGTTTGCCCGCAGGTGGGGTTGGTGCTGTTGTAGTTCGTGCAGGGCGTTTCGCCCTCGAGCCCGAAGGCGAAAGTTTGTTCGAGATACGTGGTGGCATAGGGAGCGCCGGTCTGCAGCTTGGCGATGCCGCTGGCCATCGCGCCTCCGCTGTCGCCCGTGCTGGATTGGGTATCGTCAAACTCCGTCAGGCGAAGCTCCTGGGCAGCGCCGCCGACGATCTTGCCGGCCGTGATGGAGAACTGATACCAGTGTCCGTTTCCATCGCTAAAGGCGAGCTTCCCGGCACCGTTGCCGCCGGCCGGGAGATCGTAAGTTCCGAAGACGAGGGTGGGATCGATATCTGTCGAGCTTCCCTGCGGGCTGACCCGATAGAAGTCGCCGCCGCTCACCCTGCCTGCGCCGGTCCAGGAAAGAACACCGACCATCGCCATACCCTCGACAGACCCGGGCGCGGACCCGGTGCCTGCGTTCTGCTGCCCGGTGATGCGGAAGGCATAGTTGCCGTTCAGCAGGCTTTCACCGCCCAGTGTGGGCAGGTTGTGGCCGCCGGGGATGCCCGTCAGCGTGAAGACCTGGCTGGCGCAGTTGGCGGAGTTCTGGGCATCGCACACCTGCACGTTGAACGAAGATGTGCCTGTGGCCGTGCTGGTTCCGCTGATGAGTCCCGTCGAGCTGTTGAGCGTGAAGCCGTTGGGCAGCGCGCCGCTCGATAGGCTCCAAAGATACGTTCCGGTGTTGCCGCCGGTGACGTGCAGTTGCGCGCTGTAGGCGGAGTTGTAGCCATAGGTTGAGGGTATCTGAGTGGAGGTGAGCACGACCGGGATGGGCGTGCCGGGCTGCGTGCCGAGCTGGTGCGTGGCGATTGCCGAAGCCGTCGGCGTGATGACCGGCGCGGCCACGCCAACGTATTGGGTCAGGCCGATGGGGTTCGATCCGCGAGCGAGGTTGCCGGTAAACCACAGATTGCCGGAGGCATCGATCATCGGATGCGTGCTGAAGCCGGTGGAGCCCGGGGAGTACGGAGTCGTGTTGTTGATAACGCCGGAGTTGGTGAACGAGAAGATGCCCTTGTCCGAGGTGACCCAGACGCCCCCGTTGCCATCGACGGTGACACCAAAGTTGGAGGCGGAGCTGCCCTCCGAGTAGCCCCCGCTCGGCGAAAGCATCGTGCCGGTTGAGGAAAGCTCGCTGATTGTATTGCCGGCATTCACCAGCCAGACGTCGTTCGATGCGTCGATGGCAACGGGAGCTTGCAGCCCTCCTGCCACCCCACTAAAACCGGAGGACGGGCTGAGCGCTGTGCCGGAGTTAGAGAACTCGCTCACATTCCCGTTGCGATTGCTTGTGGTCCAGACATTGCCGTTGTTGTCGACAGCGGAATAGATCTCGTCTGCCGCAGAGGGATAGCCACCACCGGTATACGTCCCCAGTACCGTTCCCGAGGTGCTGACCTTCGTCAGGCCGGACAACGGACTCAACCAGAGGTTGTTGCTGCCGTCGATCGCCAGGCTGTAACTTCCGCTCACTCCAGACAGGGTGAAGGGCCCTGCAAAGCTGGAGATGCTGGAGACTCCGCCGCTCGTAGTCAGTGTGAGCGCGGTCAGCGTGTTGTTGCCGTTGAAAAGCCACGCATGATCGTTGGTATCGACGGCCAGATCAGACACATTATTTTCCCCGAAGGCATTGCTGCTGGTCAGCACACCCGCCGGCGTGAGGAAATGAACGACGTTGCCCCCGGAGTTGTAGCCCAGGTGCCAGACATTGCCCATGCCGTCAACGGCGATGGAGCCGGAGCCCTGCTCCTTCCAGGCGATGCCGATGGTCCAGTCGGTGGGTGCCTTGGTGAGGACGGGGTTGAACGGAGGATCGGCGACGGCGAGGTTGAAGAGCGTGGAGACGTTTCGCCCGGGGTTGTGGGCGATGTTGACCATGGCGTCGAAGGTGTCGGTGGGCGCTGCTCCGGCGGGAGGCGTGGCCGCGGCGAAGTAGGCCGCGCAGTTGGTCGAAAGCGAAGCGTTGCTGGAAACCGAGTTCACGCAGGCGGCCATGATGTTGCCGAGGGTGTCGATCTCCGACTGCGGCACATTGCCGACGCCGCTGGGGGTGGAGGCGAGTGCGGTGCCCTTGGAGATGTCCGTCAGGAGATTCACTGTGGTGAATGCGTTGACCAGGCCGGTGTTGCTGTAGCTCCAACTGCCGATGGAGCCCGTCGTTGTATTGGTGAACTGGCCGAGGGCGTAGGCGGCGGCTACGGTGGTGACTTCGTCGATCTGGATCTGGGTGGAGGCGTTGAGGGTGTTGCAGTAGCCGAGAGGGGCGACGAGCAGGAGGTTGTCGTTGTTGCCGGAGCCGCCGGTGTTGCCGCCGGTGGCCGTGAGGTAGACGAGGGGGTTGCCGGTGCAGGAGTAGTCGCCGGTGATGTCGAAGGCGCCGGTGGCGTCGGTGGTTTTGTTCAAGCTGATCAGCGGTGTGGCGGGGGAGCCGTATCCCGCAGTGCCGACGGCCCAGAGCTGCATCACTGCGCCTTTGACGGGCTGCTGGCCGCCGTGGACGTGTCCGCTGATGATGTGGCTGGTGGCGGGAGGCGTCTGCGAGGAGCCCTGGGTCAGCGTGGAGGAGTTGATTCCGCAACCGGACAGCGGAGCTAGAGAGGAGGCAAGTACCAGGATAGGGAGTAGACGCACGGGGGCCTCCGGCCAGTTGCAGGGATTCGGATTTATGTTACCTCCGGAACAGAATTAAAAACAAAGGCCGCCGACTCGGTTGAGCGGGCGGCCTTTGTTTCGTGGGAGCGGGTTTAGAGGAAGAGGGGCGCGAGGACGAGGGTGATGGTCGCGAGGAGTTTGATGAGGACGTGGAGGGAGGGGCCGGCGGTGTCCTTGAAGGGATCGCCGACGGTGTCGCCTACGACCGCTGCCTTGTGGGCGTCGGACTTCTTGCCGCCGTACTGGCCGGTTTCGATGAACTTCTTGGCGTTGTCCCAGGCACCGCCGCCGTTGTTCATGAGCATGGCGAGGAGGACACCGGAGATGGTGCCGACCATGAGCAGGCCGGCGACCGCGGAGGCTCCGCCGAGGTTGACGGGGAGGCCGTTGATGGTCGGGACGTTGGCGCCGTTGCCGGTGCCGTAGACGCCGGAGAAGTTGCGGAAGATGAGACCGACCGCAACGGGGAGGCCGACGGCAAGGATGCCGGGGAGGACCATCTCCTTGAGAGCGGCGCCGGTGACGATCGAAACGCAGCGAGCGTAGTCGGGCTTGCTGGTTCCGGCCATGATGCCGGGGTTCTCCTTGAACTGGTCGCGGACGTCCTTGACGACCATCTGGGCGGTGCGGCCTACGGCCTTGATGGCGAGCGAGGAGAAGAGGTAGGTGAGCATCGCGCCGAGGAGAGCGCCGACGAAGACTGGGATCTCTGCCAGGTTGATGTTGGTGAAGGACCAGCCGGGAGGCATGTAGCCGAGCGAGCCGGCGGCGTTGACCTTGATGGTGACGAGGGTCTTGATCTCTTCGAGGTAGGCGGAGAAGAGCAGGAACGCGGCGAGCGAGGCCGAACCGACGGCGTAGCCCTTGGTGAGGGCCTTGGTGGTGTTGCCAGCGGAGTCGAGCTTGTCGGTCTTGTCGCGGACGGAGTCGGGCTGGTTGGACATCTCGATGATGCCGCCGGCGTTGTCGGTGATGGGGCCGAAGGTGTCCATCGCGAGGATGTAGGCTGCGCAGGAGAGCATGCCCATGGTGGCGATGGCGGTGCCGTAGATGCCCTTGACGTAGTCGCTGATGCCGGGGAGGGTTACGCCTTCGAGGCCGCGGACTCCGAAGTAGTAGCTCAGCAGCAGAGCGGCGGAGATGACGAGGACGGGGAGGGCGGGGGTTTCCATGCCTACGGCGAGGCCGGAGATGATGTTGGTGGCCGGACCGGTGAGCGAGGCTTCAGCGATGGACTTTACAGGGCGGTAGCGGCTCTCGGTGTAGTACTGCGTGATCCAGACGAAGAGGAAGGCGGTGCAAAGGCCGATGACGCCGCAGCCGAGGAGCCAGCCCCAGGCGACGCCGGGGGCGTTGAGCATGAGGTAGACGGCGCCGGCGAAGCCAGCGAGGGCGAGGGCGGAGGTGAGGTAGAAGCCGCGGTTGAGCGCGGACATGGGGTCTTCGGTGTCGTTGGTCTTGACGATGGCGACGCCGATGATGGAGGCCACGAGGTTGATGGCGTGGACGATGAGCGGGAAGAGGATGCCCTTCACGCCGAAGACGGGGAAGAGCGCCGCGCCGAGGATCATGGCGCCGACGTTTTCAGCGGCGGTGGACTCGAAGATGTCCGCGCCACGGCCGGCGCAGTCGCCGACGTTGTCGCCGACGAGATCGGCGATGACGGCGGGGTTGCGGGGATCGTCTTCGGGGATGCCGGCTTCGACCTTGCCGACGAGGTCGGCGCCGACGTCAGCGGCCTTGGTGTAGATGCCGCCGCCGAGCTGGGCGAAGAGCGCAACGAGCGAAGCACCGAAGCCGAAGCCTACGAGCTGGTAGGGGACTTCCTGCGGATTGTTGAGGCCGCCGAAGGCGAGGAAGAGGGTGGCGATGCCGAGCAGGGCGAGCGCGACGACGACCAGGCCGGTGACGGCTCCGCCGCGGAGAGCGGTTTGGAGCGCGCGGTTGAGCGAGGTGCGGGCGGCGGAAGCCGTGCGGATGTTGGCGCGGATGGAGACGTACATTCCGGTGAAGCCGGCGAGGCCGGAGCAGATGGCTCCGACGAGGAAGGCGACGACGGTCTTGACGGCGACATCATGGGTGCGCGGGGAGAAGTTGTAGCCAAGGAAGACGATGACCGAGATGACGACGGCGAGGATGCCGATGGTCTTGTACTGGCGGGCGAGGAAGGCTTCAGCGCCTTCGCGAATGGCGTCGGAGATGACGCGCATTTCAGGGGTTCCGGTGTCACCGGCGAGGACGGATTTGGAGAGCAGGAACGCGGCGAGGAGAGCGACGACGCCAACGCCGATCGCGATCCAGAGCCACATGCTGTCAGAAGAAGAGACCGGGTTGCTGACGGGGATGCTGCCATCCTGGAGCCAGAGTGAGAGTGCGGCAAGTGCGCCAAAGTGCATGAATTCATTCCCTCCCAAGGGACGTTTCAGAAGTAAAAGGCTGATTAGCCGAAAGGTTGCTGGCCGTCTGGATGGCTCGCAGCCGCGAAAAAAATCGTCCAGACAGACCCCGGCGAATTAGAGCATACGCCCGGTTGCGGGTCAATAAAACTGCGGAAATGGCGGGGATTGAGGATTGTGCGGGAGATGACGGAGTTGAAAGGCAGCGGGGCTTAGTGGGGTCGGGGAGCGAGTGAAATTGCTGGGGTGTGGGGATCGTGTTAGCGTGAAGCCGAGCGGCAGCGGCAAGGATAAGATCGCGGCAAGGCAGAGGCGACCTATGCAGTGTGATGGCAGAGGGTTTCGGGGAGTCCGGGTGCGGCGGGTGCTGGTGTGGGGCCTGCTGATGGTGGGTGTGGGATTATGCGGGCGGGCGGGGGCGCAGGAGAGTCCGCTGGGCGATGTGCACACGGCTGCTCCGCCAACGCCGAAGGTGCCCAAGGATGAGCGTCCGGTAGTGGATGGGGCGACGGCGATTACGTCCAAGGGGACTAGCGAGGCGGGGTCGGCGCTGCGGGTGAATGTGAACCTGGTGTTGGTTCCACTGACGGTAACGGACCTGCGCAACCGGCTGGTGACGGGGTTGGAGCGGGATAACTTTCAGGTGTTCGACAACAACGTGGCGCAGACGATCAAGAGCTTTGGGACCGAGGATGGTCCGCTGTCGATCGGGATCGTGTTCGATCTGAGCGGGAGCATGGGTGGGAAGTTCACGCGTGCGCGGCAGGCGCTGTCGGCGTTTCTGAGGACGTGCAACCCGCAGGATGAATTTTTCGTGGTGGGTTTCAATGATCGGCCGGCGGTGATTGTGGATTACACGTCGGATGTCGAGGACGTGGATGCGCGGATGGTGATGCTGCGGCCGGAGAAGCGGACGGCGCTGATCGACGCGATCTACCTGGGCGTGAACAAGCTGAAGACGGCGAGGTATGACCGCAAGGCGCTGTTGGTGATCTCGGATGGAGGCGACAATCGCAGCCGCTATACCGACGGCGAGCTGCAGCGGGCGGTTCGGGAGAGTGAGGTGCAGATCTATACGATTGGCATCTTCGACATGTTTGCGCCGACGGTGGAGGAGCAGAATGGGCCGCTGCTGCTGAATGGGCTTTCTGAGGCGACCGGCGGGCGGATGTTTACGGTGATCGATATTGACGACCTGGGGGACATTGCGCAGCGGATCAGCGAAGAGCTGAGGAACGAGTATGTGATTGGGTACTCGCCGACGGATAGGAAGCGGGATGCGTCGTGGCGGAAGTTGAAGGTGAAGCTGATACCGCCGCCGGGATTGCCGGCGATGACGGTGCATAGCCGCGAGGGGTACTATGCGCCTTCGCAGTAGGGCAGGGAGTAGGGAGTAGGGAGTACGTAGGGATGTGCGATGGGGTGGATAGGTTGTGTGGGTGGGCTATGCTGGGGAAGTTGTTCTGTGGACACGGATGGGGTCAGATTTGCGTCCAATAGTGTGAAGCGTTGCGGAGGAAGATTGACGAGCGTTGTTGGGTGGACGAGAAACGGTTTGCGAGCGGGTCTGATGGTTACGGCGCTGGGTTGCGCGTTGACACAGGCCACGGTGCGGGCTCAACAGACGCAGGCCCCGGCGCAGAACCCTTCGACGCAGACGCCTGCGGTGCAACCGCGGACGAATCGTCCGTTGACGGTGGACTCGGACCCGGTGCCGACTCCGGATGATGGGAAGATTCAGGTAGTGCAGCCGTCGGCTCCCACGGGACCAGCGCAGACGGGCGTAGTGACGCAGCAGGGTGGGCACTTTACGCTGCGCAAGGATGCGTTTGAGGTGCGGTTGAATGCTTCGGTGATCGATGGGTCGGGGCAGCCGGTGGACTCGCTGCCTAAGGAAGCGTTCCATGTGTACGAGGATGGAGTTCCGCAGACGATTGTGGGATTCCGGCATGAGGATTTGCCGGTGTCGCTGGGGATCCTGGTGGACAGTTCGGGGTCAATGTATGACAAGCGGGCGGCGGTGGATGCGTCTTCGCTGGACCTGGTGAGGCTATCGAATCCGGCCGATGAGGCGTTCCTGGTGGACTTCAGCTCGGAGGCCTACATTGACCAGGATTTTACGAACAGTATTGAGAAGCTGCAGCAAGGGTTGAGCTACATCAAGTCCAGTGGAGGAACGGCGCTGTATGACGCGGTGATCGCGTCGGCGGATTATCTGGCGAAGAATGCGAAACGGCCGAAGCAGGTGTTGCTGATTATTACGGACGGTGACGACAATGCGTCGAGCGCGACGCTGGAGTCGGCGATTCGGAGGGTGCAGGACCTGGATGGGCCGGCGATTTATTGCATTGGGCTGCTGTTTGGCGAAGATGTGAGCCGAAGCGATGCGCGGCACTCGAAGGAAGTGCTGACGGAGCTGGCTGAGCAGACAGGTGGACAGGCCTACTTTCCGAAGGCGCTGAAGGATGTGGATGAGATCGCGCACGAGGTAGCCGCGGATATTCGGACGCAGTACACGCTGGAGTACAGCTCGACGAAGTCGCCGACGCTGGGCGGCTACCGGGCGATCCATGTGGAGGCCAAGCAGAAGGGTTTCCGCAATTTGGAGGTTCGGACGCGGGCGGGGTATTTTCCGAAGCCGGTGAATCCGGGTGATGGGCCGGTGCCGGAGAGGAAGTAGGGGCGGCTTGGCGGCCTGGAATGTGAAAGTTGGGTCGCGGGGTTCTGGGGCACCCGGGTTCGGGGTGGAGTGGGATGCATCCAAGCTAGTAGCATGGTCGAGATTCGGTGACGAACGCTTGGCGCGCGGTTAATGAGGAGAGTGGATGCTCGAGTTGCAGACGATCAATGACGTGTTTCTGGGCATGAGCCATCGGGGCGATGAAACCGTGGCGATGGAGAACGCGGGTGGCGAGTGGAGGCCGATTGCGTCGAAGACGATGTATGGCAGGGTGCGGGCGCTGGTGGACGCGATGCAGGCGTGGGGGATTCAGCGCGGGGATCGCGTGGCGTTGATTAGCGAGAATCGCTGGGAGTGGGCGGTGACGGATTTTGCAGTGCTGGCGATGGGAGCGATCGATGTTCCGCTGTACCAGACGCTGATTCCTGAGCAGATTGCTTACATGCTGAAGAACTCGGGAGCGAAGGCGATCTTCGTTTCGTCGAAGGCGCAGTACGACAAGATTGTGGCCGCGGGAGAGATTCCGACGCTGGAGCGGGTGGTGGTGTTTGACAAGGGCGATCTGCCAGGGGCGGAGAAGTTTTCGGATCTGATGAAGGGCGCGGAGGAGCTGGAAGAGCCGCGCGAGGCTTTCGACGCGATGGTCAAGGAGACGAAGCCGGAGGAGATTGCTTCGATCATCTACACGTCAGGAACGACCGGCGATCCCAAGGGCGTGATGCTGTCGCATGGGAATATGGCGTCGAATTTGCGGCACTCGACGGATGACCTGGATATTCGCAAGGGGGATTTGTCGATTTCGTTTCTGCCGCTGAGTCATGTGACGGCACGGCATCTGGATTATGCGCTGTATGGGTTGGAGGCGGTGCTGGCGTATTGCCCGAGCTTCAACGATCTGCCCAAGGCGATGAAGGTGTTGCGGCCGACGGTGTTTCTGGCGGTGCCGAGGGTTTACGAGAAGATTCGGCAGGCGGCGGAGCACAAGGCGGTGGGGTTCAGGAAGAAGATTTTCAACTGGGCCCTGGGGCAGGGTGCGAAGCATCGCGCGGAAGTGATGGCCGACAGGAAGCCGGGAGCGCTGGGATGGAGGCTGGCTGACAAGCTGGTATTCAGCAAGGTGGGCGAGGCGTTCGGCGGAAGGTCGCGGGTGTTTATCGCCGGTGGAGCACCGCTGGGGATGGATACGACGAACTGGTTTCTGGATGTGGGGATTCGGATCTTTGAGGGGTATGGGATGACGGAGACGTCGCCGGTGATCTCGCGGAATACGTTCAAGCAGTATCGGGCGGGAACGGTGGGGCCGGTGGTTCCGAATATGGACGTGCGGCTGGCGGAGGATGGTGAGCTGGAGGTGCATGGCCCTGCGGTTTTTGTGGGGTACTGGGATAACGAAGAGGCGACCAAGAAAGAGTTCACCGAAGATGGCTGGTTCAAGACGGGCGACATTGGGAAGCTGGAGGACGGGTTTCTTTCGATCACGGACAGGAAGAAAGAGCTGCTGAAGACCAGCGGAGGGAAGTTTATTGCGCCGCAGCCGATTGAAAACAAGCTGAAGGCGAATACGCTGGTGGCGCAGGCAGCGGTGATTGGGGATATGAAGAAGTTTGTGAGCGTGCTGATCTCGCCGAACTTTGACGCGCTGAAGTCGTGGGCGAAGGAGAATGGGGTGGCTACGGGTGATCGCGCGGCGATGGTGAAAGACCCGAAGGTGCAGAAGGAGTACGAAGCGATTGTGAAGAAGGTGAACGGCGGCCTGGCGACCTGGGAGAGTGTGAAGAAGGTGGGGGTGGTGGCCGAGGAGTGGAGCGTGGAGGACGGCGAGCTGACTCCGAGCATGAAGCTGAAGCGGCGGGTGATCACGGAGAAGTACAAGGACCGGATTGCAGCGTTCTATGGTGGGCCGGGCGAGGACTAGTGGGCGAGGGCGCGCTGATCCTGCGAAGCGGGGCTGGAGGGACGGAGGAAGTCGAAGGGGAGATGGGTGATCTCGGCCGCGGATGAGTGATAGAGAGTGTGCAGCAGCTGGCGGGCGGCGGGCTCCCTGAGGGTGAGCAGGGGACGGAGGCGGAAGTCGGCTGCGGACCTGGTGGCGGGAACGGCGTTTTCGGTGGTGTCGAAGAGAGCGACGGGATGATGGCCGAACTCGCGTTTGCTGATGCCCTTGACCGACAGGATGTTGATGGAGGTGTGGCGGGGGTCGCGGAGGATACGGCTGAAGGTGGCGCTGAGGTAGAGGTCGGGGCCTTCGAGGACATGCAGGATTGAACCGGCATGCACGTAGAGGATTCCGGTGAGACCGTAGACCAGATTCCGCAGGCGAATGCGTTCCAGCATTGCCTCAAAGACCGGAGTTTGGAAGGCACTGGTGGTCGCGCTGGTGTAAATGACCTGCTTCATGGGTGGCTTATCGGCGGCGAGAGCCAAAGCTTTACACAGACGGGATATTTTGCGGCGGTGCGGGAAGCGCCGCATCCAATTTGGGATGAGCGTTTTGAAGCGAGCTGAGAAGCAGGGCCGGTTGTTTTTGAATCCGGTTGCGACGAATGTGGGTGGCTTGAGTACGGTGCGGAAGGTGCTTCCGCTGTATCTGAAGAATCGCGCCGAGGTGGAGCCGAAGCAGCCGCTGGGGCCGTTCAAGACGGATGCGAGTTTGTATGCGGTGGAGCCGGAGAGCGGGCTGCGGGTGACGTGGTTTGGGCACTCGGCGCTGCTGATCGAGATAGACGGGATGCGGGTGCTGGTGGACCCGGTGTGGGAGCAGCGAGCGAGCCCGGTGGAGTGGTTCGGGCCGAAACGGTTCTTTGAGCCGACGATTGCGCTGGAGGAGCTGCCGGCGATCGACGTGGTGCTGGTGTCGCATGATCACTACGACCACTTTGGGGCGAATACGCTGCGGGCGCTGGCAGGGCTGCGGGCTACGGCGGGAGCGAGGTGGGTGACGTCGCTGGGCGTGGGGAAGCGGCTGCGGAAGCTGGGAGTTGCAGCCGAGAGGATTGCGGAGCTGGACTGGACGGAGAGTGTGAGCGTGGGGAGGTCTCGCGGGGAAGAGCTGACGATTACGGCGTGGCCAGCGAGGCATTTTTCGGGGCGGGGGATGTTCGACCGGTTCAAGTCGCTGTGGGGATCGTTTGTGCTGGAGGGGCCGCAGCATCGGGTGTACTTCGGGGCGGACTCCGGCTGGTGGGAGGGGTTTGCGGAGATCGCAGGGCGGTACGAGCGGTTCGACATGGTGATGCTGGAGATTGGGGCGTTTCATCCGCTGTGGTCGGAGATTCACATGGGGCCGGATGGGGCGGCGCGGGCTTATCGAGATATGGCGGCGGTGATGGGCGGGCCGGAGAAAGCAGGGCTGCTGTTTCCGATCCACTGGGGGCTGTTCAACCTGGCGCTGCACGGCTGGAGGGAGCCGGTGGAGCGGATTGTGGAGCTGGCTGAGGAAGGTGGACTGCCGCTGTGGCTTCCGGAGCCGGGACAGCCGACGGAAGTGGAGGCCGGGCAAGAGCTGCGGCGTGGGTGGTGGCGGAAGACTCCTGAAATGAGTGGGATGCGATCAATTGCTGCAAGAGTCGGTTCAAGTGTGCGGCGCACCGGGTTTACTGATTGATCAATCGTTGCAGACCGGTTACTGCCGGGGAATTCACTTGTACGCCTGTGGAAAAGGGGGTACAAGAGGAGTTGCGCCGGAGATTCCGGAAGATTGACCTAGAACTGGAGAGAACGCCGTGGCAACGACTCAATTGCAGGTAGCTGTTCGGGAAGTAATGGACATTCGGCAGGCAGCGGACTACCTGGGCATTAGCGGGGACACGCTATACCGGTATGCGTCCGAGGGTTTTGTGCCGGCGTTCAAGCTGGGGAACCGGTGGCGGTTTCGGAAGAGTTTGCTGGATGGATGGATGGATGAAAAGAGCGGCGTGAATTCGGGTGGGGATGTGGTGGATACGACGAAGAAGAAGCCGGTTCGGGCGGCGAAGTAGGTTTTCGCTCGGCTTGGTTCGGCTGCGGGTGAAGCAGGTCCTCTCCGAGGATGACAACCAGAAAAGCAAGACAATGAGTAGCAAAGCATGCGTGCTGTGGTTGGCGCGCATGCTTTGTTTAAGCGCGGACCAGGGTAATGTGGGTGAGTTCGGGGGGGCAGTTTAGGCGGAGGGGCATGCCTACGGTGCCGATGCCGCGGTTGACGTAGAGCTGCATGTGGCCGAAGTCGAACTGGCCTTCGATGTACTTTTTGCCCATGGGGGGGAGGACCAGGGGGCCGAGGTAGGGGATGCGGATCTGGCCGCCGTGGGAGCGCACTATCTCGTTGACGATGGCG
>JAZKBC010000093.1:0-4428 GCA_040388825.1 Acidobacteriota bacterium
CGCTGCCCGATCAGTGGCTCGACGATGCGTTCAGCCACGGCCTCCAGTTCACCTCTGGCGTCGAGTGCGCCATCCCCACGACCTGGCCGCAGTGCGTGTCCGACGAGGATCTTGGAAGCGGCCGCGAGAAGACGACTGACTCGTTCGGCGGCGACGTCGGGTTCAAGCAATTCCTCGCCGTCTACGCCCTCGGCCTCCGCCTCTTCGCCGCCATCTCTCCCCCCAGCCACCCCGACCGCGCCGCCCTCTACTCTGCCCTGGCGATGGCCATCTCCATCGGCCCCTACCTCTACACCCGCTTCTACATCCCGGACATCCTCATCGCCCTCTGGATGACCCTCTCCGTCCACCTCTTCCTCATCGCCCTGGACCGCATCGCAGAGAACCGCTCAGCCCTGAAGCCCATGCTCGGCTTCGCCGCAGTCCTCGCCCTAAGCGTCCTCACGAAAGGCCTCATCGGCATAGTCTTCCCCCTGGCCTTCGTCGTCCTCTATCTCCTCTTCACCCGCCGCCTCCGCGACCTCCTCAAACTCCACCCCCTCGCCTCCACCCTCGCCTTCGCGGCCATCGCCGCCCCGTGGCACATCCTCGCCGCCCTCCGCAATCCAGCCATCGCTATGCCCTCAGGTATGGGCCTCCCAGCCAAAGCCGGCTGGGCCTGGTTCTATCTCTACAACGAGCACATTGCCCGCTTCCTCGGCCAGCGCATCCCCCACGACTACGGCAACGTCCCTCGCCTCATCTTCTGGCTCTATCTCCTCATCTGGCTCCTCCCCTGGACCGCCTTCCTCCCCGCTGCCCTCCTCGACGCCATCCGCGAGCTCCGCGCCCCCAACTCCGCCCTCCGTTTCGACTCCGACATCGCCGCCGGCTACGACACCACTCTCGCCCTCACCAACCGCCGCCGCGAAGCCTCCCTCGCCCTCCTCCTCTGGGCCGCCATCATCCTCGGCTTCTTCACCCTCTCCGCACGGCAGGAGTACTACCACCTCCCCGCGCTCCCCGCCCTCGCCCTCCTCGTCGGCGGCCTGCTGGCGGCAGCCGACCGCGGCCCCACAGAATCCTCCACCCGCCTCCTACACATCGACGCCCGCGCCCAGGCCCTCCGCGCCTCCGCCTGGTTCCTCGTCCCCTTCGGCACCCTCCTGTTCCTCATCTGCGGATACTTCGCTCTCACCGCGCCCACCCCCGCCGCCAACACCACCCTCAGCGGCGTTCTCTCCTCCAACCCCGCCGACTACAACCTCTCCCTCGGCCACATCTTCGACCTCACCGCCACCGCCATGGGCTTCTTCCGCGGCCCACTCATCACCGTCGCTCTCTCCATGCTCCTCCTCGGCCCGGGCACCCACCTCCTTCGCCGCCGAGGCCGCACCTTCGCCGCAAACCTCCTCCTCGCCGCCTCCATGACCGGAGTCCTCCTCGCCGCCCACACCGGCCTCTCCCGCTTCTATCCCATCCTCGGCTCCAAAGACCTCGCCCTCGACATCAACACCCTCTACCGCCCCGGAGACATCATCGCCATCGACGGCGAGCTCACCGCCGGCTCCACCCTCCTCTTCTACACCGGCCAGCCCGTCCTGCTAGTCAACGGACACATGAACGGCCCCTGGTTCGGCAGCTTCTGGCCCGACTCCCCCAAAATCTTCCTCGACGACGCCCGGCTCCAGCACCTCTGGCAAGGCCCCCACCGCGTCTTCCTCCTCACCTATCACCCCGACCAGCGCATCCCCACCCTAACCCCCTACGGCCCCACCCTCCCCATCGCGCAATCCGGCGGCAAAACCATCCTCACCAACCACCCCTAACCACCCAAAAAGCAAGGCCCACACAGTCGAATCTCGACCAGCGGGCCTTTCTCTACGCTCTACACTCTACCCTCTACACTCTGCCGTTACTCCGGCGACTCCACCCTCCCACCCTCCTTCAGCTTGTAAACCTTCCCCCGATAGTAAAAATTCTCGCCCCCATAGCTAGCCGCCCAAAGAATATTCCCCAGCAAATCCCGCAGAGGATAGATCAGCGTACTCCGCTTCCAGTCCGGGTCCCCCAGCACCCGTAAAATCGCCGCCGCCTGGATCCACCGGTTGCACACCATGGACCCCGCCCACAGCAGCCCAAACCACGGATGCCCCGTCAGCAAACACCACAGCCCACCCAGCACGCCAAACGGCATCGCAAACGTCAGCCCAGTCCCCAGGTGCCCCCACGGCCTCGACCGCCGTGTGCTTTGCATCCATCGCAACTGATTGCGAAAGCTTAGCCAGAACGGCGAATCCTGCACCATGAGCCGGATGATGTACGTCGCCAGCATCACGCCCGTCCCCTGCGCCGCCAGCCGATTCCCCAGCACAAAGTCATCCGCATAAAACTGTCCCAGCTCATCGAAGCCGCCCACATCCTGAAAGCTCTTCCGCCGCACGGCCATCGTCGCGCCCAGTGCAAACTTCGTGCCTTCAATCATGTCCGCCACCAGCACGCCCGACGTCATCTCGACGCTCTTGCCCACCGCATCCAGTTGCGAAGCAAACCCCGGCCCGCCATGCCCGATATCCGGCTGCGCCGTTCCCAGATACACGCACGAAGCCAGCCCCACATGGGGATCCTTCAGGTTCTGCACCATCCGCCGCAGGTAATCCTTCTCCACGCGAACATCCGCATCGCTCGTAATAAACAGATCGTTCTTCGCCACCGAATTCATCTTCGCCAGCGAATACACCTTCGCATTATGAAACTTCGGCCGGGGCTCGCCGCACGTCAAAAACTGCGCATTCACCTGCGGATACCGTGCGCCCACCTTCTTGGCCAGCTTCAGCCCCTCATCCGTATCGAACCGCGCACAGAACAGCAGTTCAAACTCCGGATAATCCTGCTCGAAGAACGTCTCCAGGTTCCGCTCCATACCCGGCTCGGTCCCATGCAACGGTTTCAACACGCTGATCGAAGGCAGAAAGTCAGCCGCCGCACTCTGCTCTCGCCGCTTGCGCAGCCCAAACCGCGCCGCCGCCGCCAGCACCATGCCGCAGTAAATCGTAGAGGTCACACTGCCAACCAGCGCCACCCAGAACAAAACTCGCAAAAGAATGTGCATGAATAAGAAAGAACGCGGCCACGCCTCAACTCCAACGCCCAAACCGCCTCATCCAGTGTAAAGTATCGCCAGCCGGCCCCCTTCGTCCCCCAGCGCAATACATCGCCTCCCTCCCCGCCAATCGTGCGAAGACCATCGCAACGGTGCGCGCGCTCGTGAACCAGCACATTCCGCACGGCTACGATGAATGCCTCGTCTGGGGCACAATCGGCTGGACCATCCCCCTGTCGCGCTATCCCGACACGCACAACAAACAGCCGATCACTTACGTCGCGCTCTCGTCACAGAAAAACTACTGCTCGCTCTACCTCATGGGCGCGTTCTGGAGTGCGACTCAACTCGATCTACTCAAGGCAGAGTTCAAAGCCGCCGGAAAGAAGCTCGGCATGGGCCAGTGTTGCGTTCACTTCGAGACGCCCGACGACCTGCCGCTCGACGCCATCGGTACTCTGATCTCGGCAATTTCTAGCGAGCAGTGGATCGAGATGTACGAACAAACGCGCTTGAAGACCAAGTCAGGCCAGGCCAAGGCGGCAAAAAAAGCCGCGCCCCCCGCGAGCAAGGTAGCCGCAAAGCGTGTGGTCCCCAAGCCTCGGCGGTCAACTTCCGCAGCTAAGGCCAGGTAGCCCCAGCAACCAGGTCAGCTCTTCTTCTTCGTCTTTGCCACCGGCGTCACTTCCCGCACATGCACCGCAAACGGACGCTTGATCGGCACCAGCCCCGACATCGGCTGCGGCCCCTGCTGCATCCGGGTCAGCATCTCCGTCCGCACGTAATCCACAAACCCCTGCATCTGCCGGTTCATCTCTTCCATCCGCTCGCGCATCTGCAGCACAATCGCGATCCCCGCGATATTCACGCCCAGGTCCCGAGCCAGGTTCAAAATAAACTCCAGCCGCTCCAGGTCCTCATCCGTATACAGCCGCGTGTTGCCCTCTGACCTCGATGGCCGCAACAAACCCTCGCGCTCGTAAAGCCGCAACGTCTGCGGATGGATCGCGTACATCTCCGCGACCGACGAGATCATGTATGCGCCTTTGCTTTTCCTCTTCGTCGCCATAGTTCTTTCGATGCTTCGCCCCAGCATACCGCGAGCACGCCTCAGCATACCGCGACAAGTCAAATCCGCGCATCATAGTGTCCATGAGCAAGCTCCTTAAGCCTCTCTTCTTCGCCTCCGCCGCTGCCGGAGGCCTCGCCACCGGCGCTGCCATCGCCGGCTCCGCTGCCGCCATCGGCCTTGGCTACGCCGCCTGGCAAATCCTCAAGCCCCGTTCGCTCCCCGCCGGCGCCGTTGTCCTCGTCACCGGAAGCTCCCGCGGTCTCGGCCTCGCCAT
>JAZKBC010000093.1:4438-6289 GCA_040388825.1 Acidobacteriota bacterium
CCCGCTTTGCCCGCGACCAGGTCCGCCTCGTCCTCTGCGCCCGCAACTACGCCGAACTCGAGCACGCCCAATACTCTCTCCTCGGCCAGCACCCCCACCTTCACCCCGACGACTTTTACCTCGTCGCCGCCGATCTTTCCCAACGCAGCGAATGCCAACGCCTCATCGCCGAAGCCATCGCCCGCTTCGGCCGCATCGACGTCCTCGTCAACAACGCCGGCATCATCGAAGTCGGCCCCATCGAGTCACAGCCCGTCGACGCCTTCCACCGCGCCATGAACATCAACTTCTTCGCCGCCCTCCACACCACCTGGGCCGCGCTCCCACACCTCCGCACCCAACCACCGCTGCAAGGAACGCGCCGCGCCGCCATCGTCAACATCGCCTCCCTCGGCGGCAAACTTGCCGTCCCCCACATGCTCCCTTACTCCGCCTCCAAATTCGCCCTCGTCGGTTTTTCCGAAGGTCTCCACGCCGAGCTCCGCTCCAAAAATATCCGCGTCACTACCGTCTGCCCCGGCCTCATGCGCACCGGCGGCGAAGCCCACGCCCAGTTCGTCGGAGACCCAACCGCCGAAGCCCGCTGGTTCAACATCGCCGCCACCACCCCCGGCCTCTCGGTCTCCGCCAGCTACGCCGCCAACCGCATCTACTCCGCCGTCCGCTCCGGGCGCGCTGAAATCACCATCTCCCCACAAGCCTGGCTCGCCGCCCGCTTCGCCGGCCTCTGCCCCGAAACCGCCCAACTCGTAAACGCCCTGTCCAACCAGCTCATCCTCCCCAAAGCCCCTCAATCCGCACCCTGATCCTTGCTGAACCGCCGCCGTCCTTCCATTCAGCCCTGGCATTGCCTTTCCCTCCCCAAAACCTGTCAAGCCCCCGTCTCCCTGGAAATCCATAAACACCCTATAAACACAGGCTATTTCTCTCAAATGATTTGGCCCACTTGCCCCCACCAACCCTCTACAATAGAAGTAGTGGTCCAAACAGAGCCGAACCCCTCCACCAATCCTGATTCGGGCTCTTCGTCTCTCAAAACTTCGCGCACTTTGCGTTAGAGTCTTTGCGCTGGACGTAAAACGCCGCTAACCCCAGCAGAATGAGATACTTGACACCTAACCGCTTTAGAATGAGATGCTTATCGCAGATCTCCGGCTGCAAACCATAGCCAACAAACGACTTAACCCCGGGCAACAGATGAGGGGGGTGGGGGGGAGGGTCTGCATCCATTAGCATGAATCTGCAACCGTACCGAGGACGCCGAATGTCACGCAATCTCTGCTCGCTCCTACTCGCCCTGGCCACCACCGTCGCTGCCCAGACCACCACCCCCGCGCCAACCTCCACCTACGACCAGGCCCGCGAAGCCTCCAAGACCGCAGCCGGCCGTCTATCCGACTACGCCGGCCTCGCCTTCTACGCCGACGCCAACGCCGCCCTCCCCACCCCGGCGCCCACGGACCCGCCCCGCGTCATCTTCTTCGGCGACTCCATCACGCACAACTGGGGCAACGCCCACTACTCTGACCTCTTCCAGCGCAAGCCCAACTACATCAACCGCGGCATCGGAGGCCAGACCACAGCCCAGATGCTCCTCCGCTACCGCCAGGACGTCCTCGCGCTCAACCCCAAAGTCGTCGTCTTCCTCGGCGGCACCAACGACCTCGCCAGCTACAAGGTCCCCGACGTCGTCCATTTCATCGAAGACAACATCGCCTCCATCACCGAGCTCGCGCTCCTCCACCACCAGCGCATCATCCTCTGCTCCCTCACCCCGGTCTCGGACGCCATCAAGCCCCAGACCGACCACCGCGACCCCGCCAAAATCCTCGCCCTCAACGCCTGGATCAA
>JAZKBC010000093.1:6299-14622 GCA_040388825.1 Acidobacteriota bacterium
CGCCGCCCAAATGCACGTCCCCTTCGTCGACTACTACTCCGCCGTTACCGACGGCCACGACCGCATCCAGACCGCCCTCACCGTAGACGGCCTCCACCCCAACCACGACGGCGTAGCCAAAATGGAGCCGCTCGTTGAAGCCGCCATTGCCGCGGAGCTCAAGAGGAAGTAGCGAGGAAACCATGGAATTTCATCTGGACCAGGCCACGGAAATCCTCTCCCAGACTCCCGCCATCCTCGACGCCTTGCTCCGCCACAAATCCCACCCGTGGCTCAACGCCCGCAAATCCCCCGAAGCTTTCAGCGCCATCGACGTCGTCGGCCACCTCATCCTCGCCGAAACCACCAACTGGCTCCCGCGCATCCGCATCATCCTAGGCGGCGACCTCACCCCGTTCCCGCCCTTCGACCGCTTCGACTTCCAACCCATCATCGCCAACAAATCCATCGCTGAACTCCTCGACGAATTCGCGCAGCTCCGCCAGGAAAGCCTCGCCACACTCGCAAGCTTCCACCTCACTGACTCTCAGCTCGATCTACCCGGAACCCACCCACAGTTCGGGCCCATCACCCTCCGCCAGCAACTAGCCACCTGGGCCGTCCACGACCTCGGCCACACCAACCAGATCGTCAAAACCCTCGCCGCCGAATATCGCGAAGCGGTAGGCCCCTGGCAGGCCTACCTCTCCATCCTCCACTAAAGGGCGGCAGCTAAACCTCGCGCATCATCTCTTCCCGCGGGTCTTCAGGATTCAGCTTCTGCAACTCCCGAAGAATTTCCTTGGACCGCTCATCCTGTACCTTCGGCACAACGATCTTTACTTCGACAATCTGATCGCCGCGCACACCTTCCCGCGTCGCGCTCGGAACACCCTTCTCGCGCATCCGCAGCTTTTGCCCACCCTGCGTTCCCGGCGGAATCTTCAACTGCGCCACGCCTCCATGGCCGGTCGCTCCATCGATCGTAGGCACATCGATCTTCGCGCCCAGCGCAGCTTCCATCGCCGTCACTGGCACAGTCATGTGGATGTCATCGCCCACGCGATGAAACAGTTTGTGTCCACCAACCTTGATGATCAGGTACAGATCGCCGGCCGGAGCACCTTCCGTCCCTGCATTGCCCTTGCCAGCCAGCCGAATCCGCTGCCCATCCCGCGTTCCCGGCTTGATCCGGAACTCCAGCGGCTCCTTCCGCGACACGACGCCTGCCCCATCGCAGGTCGTGCAGGCGTTCTGCACCTTGCCGCTTCCACCACACTGCGGACACTGGATGTTGAACTTCATCCGCCCGCCCATCTGCGTCACCTGCCCCGCTCCATGGCACTCTGGGCACTCACGGCTGCCACCGAGCACAGCCTTGCCTTTGCACGTCGGGCACTGTTCCTGCCGCTGAATCTCCAGCCGCGTAACACCGCCACGAATCGCCGTCCAGAAGTCGATCTCCGCGCGGTACTCCAGGTCTGTCCCCGGCTGCGGCCCTCGAGCCTGCCGCCCTCCATTGAACATCCCGCCGAAAATGTCCCTGAAGCTCCCGCCGAAGCCTTCGCTCTCGCGAGCAGCCTTCCCACCGCCCTGGAAGCCCGAAAAGTCGAACCCGCCAAAATCGAACGGAACGCCCTGTTGGTCACGCGCACCCCCGCCACCCCCAAAGCCACCCGCACCGCCGCCCTTGGCATAAGCTTCAGCGGTCGCAGCGTCAATGTTGTCCGAGTAGAACCCGACCTGGTCATAGATCTTGCGTTTCTTGTCATCGCTCAACACGTCGTTGGCTTCAGAGATCTCTTTGAACTTCTCCTCGGACTTCTTGTCGCCCGGGTTCACGTCCGGATGATACTTGCGCGCAAGTTTGCGGAACGCCTTCCGGATCTCGTCCGAAGTCGCCGTCTTCTTCACACCCAACGTGCCGTAATAGTCTTTCGTTTGTGTCGCCATCACTCCAACCTGACTCCCATCTGCGCTTCACTCGCCGACGCCGCAACCAGTTTCCCTGGTCTCATCGTCAGCCGCTTTCCTAATCGCAGAGCGGGTTCTTCTATTAGAACGCAAAACAAATGCGATGCGGCCAGCACGGTCACCGCATAAGCCAGCGCCAACTCCCAAATCGCCACGCGCCCCGCAAGCACGCTCAACAAAGCCCACAGCACCGTTCCATGCACCAGGTACATGCTGTACGAAATCTTCCCCAGGTACTCCGGCACCGCTGTCTCCAACCACCGCTTCGCCTGGCTGTTCATCGCCAGCACAATCACTCCGGCCGACCCCACTATTGTCGGCCCCACGCGCACTGAGCAGAACATCGCAACCGTCGCCACGGCCAGCGCCGCTTTCCACGCCCAGCCAGCCTGCGCATACCAGGCTGCCATCTCTTTCCTTCGCAATGAAAGCACCGCGCCCAGGGCAAAGCAGCTCGCGTACAGCAGCGTCAACCGCACCGCGCCCAGCGGAAACTGCCGCGCCACAATCACCATCGCCACGCACGCCCCCAGCGTCGCCCAGACACCCGCCCGCCGCACTCCCAGCGCCAGCACTGGCATCACCAGGGACATGATCGCCTCATACCGCAGCGACCAGAACGCCGTATTCAACATGGCTACCTTCGCCTGCGGCAACGCAAACAGCAGTTGCTCAGCCACCAGCTTCGCCGTAACCGGCTCATGCCACGTGTGATAAAACCACTCGCTCAAGGGCTTCTGTGCATTCAGAAAGAAATGCGCACCGAGCACTGCAAGCAGTACCGCCGCCGCATACGGCACATAGATGCGAAAGAATCGCCGCACCAGGTACGCTCCATAGCCCGGCTGCCTCCCCGTCCACACCGGCATCGAAAGTACGAACCCGCTCAGCGTGAAGAACACCATCACGGCAGCCTCGCCCGCAAAAAACGGACGCAGATACCACCGTGGATCGCTCACATCGAACGCCAACCGGAAGTGGTGCCACACCACAATCAATGCGGCCACTCCGCGCAGCGCATCCAGCTCAATCAGCCGACCGTGCCCGGCCGATCTCGACCGCAATTCGCGCGCGACGTTCACAGCACACTGCCTCCGCGGCCCGATCGCCGTTCCTGCTCGTACCATACACGCCGCGTCATGGCTGTGCCGCCTGGCAAATCGGGCACCAATACAGCGACCGCCCCGCCAGCTCCTTCTTCAAAATCTTCGTTCCACAAATCCAGCAAGGCTTCCCTGCCCGCCGGTACACATAATGCGCCTCTTCCTTCAGCGGAACTCCGCGCGCATGCGGCCGATCCTTGGCCTTCGTCGTCACAATCCGCCGGTCGACCATCCCTGCCACCATCAGCGGAATCGCTTCCTTCCACATCGCCGCCAGCGTTCTGCGCGAAACCGCTCGACCCTCCGCCATCGGATCCAGCCGCGCCCGAAACAGCAGCTCCGCCCGATAAATATTCCCAATCCCTGACATCACTTCCTGATCCATCAGCAGCGCGGCAATCGGAGTCTTCGCCTTGGCAATCCGTGCAAACACCGGCTCCGGATCATCCGGCATCACACCCGCAGCGTCACCACTGGACCCCAACGGATCCGGCCCCAGCCGCTCCTCCAGCGCCTTCCACTGCGCATCCGTCCACACGCTGCAATCCGAAGCCCCACGCAGCTCCAGCCAGTCCACCTCTTCCGGCGCCACTGCATGCTGCCCATCGTCGTTCGAGTACCAACCATGCCGCTTGCTCGGCACTGCCGCCGTCTTGCGAACCTTCGCGCCCGCCGGCCACATCCGTAGCCGCAGCGCACCCTTTACCTCCGCCAGCGGCATCTGTCCTTCGCTCCAATCGCCATATCGCCCGAGGTGGACATGCAGCACCCGATCCCGCCCAAACACATACCCCAGGTGTTTACCCTTGGCCAGCACCTTCTCAAGCTTCCGCCCATCCAGCAGCGCCGCATCGACGAACCGGCCGTTCGGCCCCTCGACGCGCATCTTCTTCCCCACAAACGCCGCGCGATGCCGCTCCGCCCATCGATGAATCTCGTTGCCCTCGGGCATCTCGCACTATCTCCTCGAACCAACACCACTCGCACACAACAAGAGCTGCGATCGAGGCTACCTCAGCAGCCTCGATCGCAGCTCTCAGCGTTCTCTACGCTCAGTCGCTAATTCCAGACCGTCGAAGCCCGAATCGCCTCCACGCTGAACATCTGATCCGGCTCAACCTCGCGCATTTTTGTCGCGAACTGCTCCGCTTCTTCCTTTGACCCAAACAGGCTCCGGTTGTACAATCGTCCAGCCCGCAACGCCTGGCACTGCCAGATCACGTCGCTCACGTGCTGGCTTCCCAAGCCCAGGCTCCAGTTCACACCACCCTGCCAGGCTCCATCCACATTTTCGTTCCGCTCTTCGTTTCTCATAGCAGCCACCCCTTTCATCCATCAGACGTGTCAACCACGCCGTTCCGGTTCACTTTTATTTCAGCGTCCCGGCCTGTTGTCTTTAACTCCGTTTCTCCGCAAACGTTTCACAACATCGCGTTCCGACCCCGTTGCCATCGAAGACCTCCGCGTCTCCGACAACAAAGGAGGAGTCCCTCATCGAGAGCCTCCTCCTCTGTAGTACGCAACAACCAGCCGTTCGGTTCTAACGCAGGCTTACTTGTGGTCCGCGTCGACATACTCCGCGTCGATCACGCCCTCATCCTTCGACTGCTCGGTCGTTCCTTCAGCGGCAGTCGCACCGTCCGTCGGAGCCGAAGCGCCAGCCGCATTGGCCTTGTACAGCGCTTCCGCCAGCTTGTGGCTTGCCGTCGTCAGCTTCTCGCGCGCCGCATTCATCGAGCTCACATCCGGATCGCCGGTCAACACGCTCTTCGCCTCAGCCAAAGCCGATTCAACCTCGCCCTTGTCTGCACCGTCGACCTTGTCGCCGCCGTCCTTCAGCATCTTCTCCACGTTGTAGACCATCGAGTCGAGCTGGTTGCGCGCCTCGATCTTCTCCTTCGCTTCCTTGTCCTCGGCCGCGTGCGCTTCCGCATCCTTGGCCATGCGCTCCACTTCTTCCTTGCTTAGACCCGAAGAGCTCGTAATGGTGATCTTCTGATCCTTGCCGGTCGCGTTGTCCTTCGCCGTCACATTCAGAATGCCGTTCGCGTCGATATCGAACGTCACCTCAATCTGCGGCACTCCACGGGGAGCCATCGGGATCCCGCTCAGCTTGAACTTGCCCAGTGTGCGGTTCTGCGCGGCCATCGGACGCTCGCCCTGCAGCACGTGCACTTCAACCTCTGTCTGCGAGTCAGCCGCCGTCGAAAACGTCTCCGTCTTCTTCGTCGGGATGGTCGTGTTGCGCGGAATCATCCCCGTCGCCACGCCGCCCATCGTCTCGATCGAGAGCGTCAGCGGAGTCACATCCAGCAGCAGCAGGTCCTTCACTTCACCCGCCAGCACGCCGGCCTGGACCGCCGCGCCGATCGCCACAACTTCATCCGGGTTCACACCCTTGTGCGGCTCCTTGCCGAACAGGTCCTTCACCAGCTTCTGGATCGCCGGCATACGCGTCTGTCCACCAACGAGAACCACCTCGTTGATCTTCGACGCATCCACGCCTGCATCCTTCATCGCCTGCTTGCAGGGGCCAATCGACTTCTGCAGCAGATCGTCGACCAGGCTCTCCAGCTTCGCGCGGCTCAGCGTGCGCACCAGGTGCTTCGGTCCGCTCGCATCGGCCGTGATGAACGGCAGATTGATCTCCGACTCCTGCGCTGTCGACAGCTCGATCTTGGCCTTTTCCGCCGCGTCCTTCAGACGCTGCAGCGCCATTTCGTTGCCCTTCGACGTTAGATCCAAGCCCGACTCGCTCTTGAACTCAGAGATGAGCCAGTCCACGATCCGCTGGTCGAGGTTGTCGCCGCCGAGATGGGTGTCGCCATTCGTCGACTTCACCTCGATCACGCCGTCGCCCACTTCAAGGATCGACACGTCAAACGTACCGCCGCCGAAGTCATAAACAACGATCGTCTCGTCCTTCTTCTTGTCCAGGCCATAGGCCAGGGCAGCCGCGGTCGGCTCGTTCACAATGCGCTTGACGTCAAGACCAGCAATCTTGCCGGCATCCTTGGTCGCCTGCCGCTGCGCGTCGTTGAAGTACGCCGGAACCGTGATGACAGCTTCCGTCACCGAAGTGCCGAGGTAATCCTCAGCCGCCTTCTTCAACTTCTGCAGGATCATCGCCGACACTTCAGGCGCCGTGTACTCCTTACCCTGCGCAACCACCGCGATGTTGTCACCCTTCGACACCACCTTGTAGGGCACCATCTTCATCTCATCGCCGACTTCGTTCAGCCGGCGGCCCATGAAACGCTTGATCGAATAAATCGTGTTCTCCGGGTTGGTGATCGCCTGCCGCTTGGCCACCTGGCCCACCAGCCGCTCGCCACTCTTGGTGAACGCCACAATCGATGGAGTCGTCCGTCCGCCCTCTTCATTGGGGATAACCTTCGGCTCACCGCCTTCCATCACCGCGACGCAGCTATTCGTCGTTCCCAGATCAATACCGATAATTTTTCCCATAATGCCTCCAAAACCCTGCGTCCTCAGACGCCAAATCGAGCCACAACAGCTCCCAGTCTCGCATGTGAGTGAGTTACTGTCAACTTATATGATGCAAAGACTCCCATTTGGTCGCACCGGCCGCACCTTTTCCTCGGGACCCTTCGAACCGCCACCAGCACCGGAACCCCTCACCTCCAGTAGCCTCTAAACCGACGCCGCCGGCTCACTTTTCTTTCCCGGCTGCATCCACAGCAGCATCGCCAGCAGCACTACCGCCCCCACTGCGCCAACGACCGCCTCACTCCCGGCGAGTCCCCTCCCTCCCCACTTCTCGCCGCCCCATCCATCCACCAGCAGCATGTACTGCACCGGCAGATTCCCCAGGGAGTTGATGATGCTGTACCGCGTGCTTCCGCTCTTGCCCGAATCCCCCAAAAACTCCAGCACGACTGCGGTGAACATCGCGTAGCAGGCCCCGGTGGTGAACAGGTACAGCGTCACGCCGGTGTAATAGGTCGCAGCTCCGAGCGGCCCCAGCCAGAGCACCGCCAGCGCCGCGCAGTTGATCAGCGCCACCACCATATACAGCACGCTCGCCCGCATCCTCACCCGCACGGCAACCATCACGCCGGACCCCGCTGCCATCAGCAGACCACCGGCCAGCCCGTTCATCCAGGCCACGCTATCGCCACCTACGTGGAACTGTTGCGCCACGCCCGGCAGCAGACCCACCGCCGCTCCACTCGCCATCGGAAACGTCATGCACCCGATATATGGCAGCGCTTCTTTCCTCCAGAACGTCTCTTTGAACTCCCGCCACACCCGCTCGAACGTCGCCGCCAGCGTTCCGGTGGCGACCGTCTCCTGCTTTGGGGCGGCCAGCGAAAACAGCGCTGGAATCCCAATCAATCCTGCCGCCGTCAGCCCCAGCGCATCGTGGCTTACCCTGGAGCTCTCCCAAACCAGCACCCACGCCGCAAGCGCTCCAATGCCCATGGACCCGGCCTGGTAAAAACTTCCCGCAACGCGCCGCGATCCCTCCGATCGCATCGCCCCCATCATCCCGCCACAGCTCGACACCACCAACTGGCTGCAGCACGCACTCACAAACATCAGCGCCACGCACATCCGCGACGACAACTGCGGCTGATGGAACGCCGCGCCCATCATCACCGCGGCCAGCAACCCCCCAGCCAGCAGCCACGTCCTCCGCTTTACAAAGAAATCCGTGATCGGGCTCCACGCAAAGTACAGCCACGTCGGAATCCCCAGCAGCGCGATCAGGTGCGACTGCCCTGCGCTCCCCACTCCCTGCTGACTTAGCAGGTAAGCCAGCACTCCACCCTGCACTACGCCATTAGCCACCGCCGCCGAAGGCGCAATCAGCAACCCAAACAACCACGGCCGGTCCTTCGGATCCACCGCCACCGGAGCAGCCGCATCCACAGCCCCACCTGTCGCAACCGCCTCCGCGCCCACAACTTCGATTTCGTTCATGGCTCACAAGCTACCATGCCGTTTGACTCGCATCCCGCCACTCTCTAGGCTTTTGATCAGTGCAGAGCCACGCCACGACATCGCCTCCCGAGCTGCACGCACCCGCCCTCCCACATCGCCACGCCTACGACCCCGCCCTCGACGGCCTCCGCGGTCTCGCCGTCCTCATGGTCTACGTCTTCCACTACGGCGGAGGCCTCCAATCCCACAACCCCGCCATCCATTTCCTCGGCTACCTCACCCAGACCGGCTGGACCGGCGTCGTCCTCTTCTTCGCTCTCTCCGGATTCCTCATCACCGGCAGCCTCTGGGACTCGATC
>JAZKBC010000094.1:0-594 GCA_040388825.1 Acidobacteriota bacterium
GCGAAGGCCTTCTGCTCTCCCTGCTCGGCGACGACGACATCACCCCCGAAGAGCTTCGCCGCCTCAAGCAGGCCATCGCCGACGCCCCCGACGAACCCGAGCCAACCAACCCGCAGGAGGCAGCCCAGTGATCTCCACGCTCCTCCCCAACATCGCAGCCACCCTGGTCGCCGCCGCATGGCAAGGCATCGTCCTCGCCGCCATCGTAGCCCTCTGCCTCCGCCTGCTGCCCAACCTCTCCGCCGCCCTCCGGTGCACCGTCTGGCTGGCAGTCCTCGCCACGGTTGCCGCGCTCCACTTCACACCGAGCCCAGGCATCGCAACCCTCAGCGAGCACCACACCCCCCTCCACCTCGCCACCGGCTGGAGCCTCGCGCTGGTCGCAACGTGGCTGATTTTCTCGCTCACACGAACCGCTCTTCTCGCCCGCAGCGCTCTTCATCTGCGCCGCGTCTCCCAACGCGCAATCCCGATGGAAACACCCGCAGAGATCGCTCCGCTTCTGCGCGCAGGTCGCCGCAGCGCCCAGCTTTGCCTCTCCACCGAAGTCGATCGCCCCAGCGTCGCAGGCTTCTTCTCCCCGCGCATCCTGCT
>JAZKBC010000094.1:604-2489 GCA_040388825.1 Acidobacteriota bacterium
TCATCACCAAACTGTCAGGCGATGAGCTAACCCAGATTGTCCTGCACGAGATGCAGCACCTCCACCGCAACGACGACTGGACCAACCTCGCCCAGAAGCTCGCCCTCGCGCTCTTCCCGCTCAACCCAGCTCTCCTCTGGATCGAGCGCCGCCTCTGCCTCGAGCGCGAGCTCGCCTGCGACGACGGCGTTCTCCGCGCACTCGCAGCGCAGCGATCCAGCGCACGCAAAGCCTACGCAACCACGCTCGCCAACCTCGCCGAGCACTCCCTCGTCCGCCGCTCTGCCTCGCTCGCCCTCGCCGCCTGGGAACGCCGCTCCGAGCTCGCCACGCGCGTCCACCGCATCCTGTTCCGCCCCGCGACGCCGATGAACCGCCGCCAAACCGCCGCCGCAACCAGCGTCCTCACTCTCACCGTACTCGCCGCCGCCGCAACGCTGGCCCACGCTCCGCAGCTGATCACCTTCGCTCCCGCAGAGACTCTCGCCGAACAGCAAGCACCGGCTTCGGCTCCGGTCGCCTACTCCCTAACCGGAGCCCACGCGACGCTGGTTGAAGCCGCGATGCCCACCACGCCGGTCAACCTGCCGGCGAAGACCCGGCGGGCAGCGGCTCACCGGCGCAAGCCCCAGACCGCCACGGCCACGCTGCAACCCGCACCCTTCCACGCCATGCAAACCCTGGCCGAAGTCACCTCCGAACCCACCACGGACCAACCCGAAACCCAGACCCCAACCACCTGGATCGTCCTAACCCGCTGGGAGTACATCCCCGCGAACACCACGCAGCCACACCACCACAAGACCCAACAGAACGCCGCAACCGAACAGGATTTCCCAACCTACACCGCCCTGCCCATGCCCGGTGGCTGGCTCATCCTCCAACTCTAACCAGCCGATTCACTTCGGTTGCAAAGCTTCAAAACGCAGCATCAACCTCACTTCAGAAGGTGCTTCACATGTCCCGACTAACTAATGAATTAGTAGCAACCCTCAAGAAGGCTCTGGTTCCCACCGCAGTCGCAACCACCATCGCGCTCGGTGCCGTGCTCTTCATCAACCACACCAACGTTCACGCCTCCGGCCTCATGGACGTCACGCCTCTCGACGACCACAGTGTTGCCGCAATCACCTCACTCGACAACGCCATGGAAGCCCTCGCCGCGAACGTCACACCCTCAGTCGTGAACATCGCCGTCACGTCCAAATCCAGCGGTGAAGACGAAGATGGTGGCAACGAGCAGCAGGAAGGCCAGAACCAGGGCCCGCAGCAAGCGCTGCCTCCCGGCCTGCAGCAGTTCTTCGGCCAGATTCCCGGCTTCGGCGGCGGACAGTTCCGCATGCAGCCGCAGCAGCCCCAGTTCCAGCACGGCGTCGGTTCCGGCGTCATCATCTCCCGCGACGGCTACATCGTCACCAACGACCACGTCGTCGAAGGCGCCACCACCGTCAAGGTCACGCTCCACGACCGCCGCATCCTCAATGCCAAGGTCGTCGGCGTCGACAAGCTCACCGACATCGCCGTCGTGAAGGTCGACGCCGCCGATCTTCCCGCCATCCACTGGGGCGACTCCGGCAAGCTCAACCCTGGCCAGACCGTGCTCGCCTTTGGCAGCCCCTTCGGCTACTTCCAGTTCTCTGTCACCCGCGGCATCGTCAGCGCTGTCGATCGCCAGAACCCCTACTCCACGAACGCCCGCAAGCCCGGCGGCTACATCCAGACCGACGCCGCCATCAACCCCGGCAACTCCGGCGGTCCGCTGGTCAACGCGCACGGTGAGCTAGTCGGCATCAACACCTTCATCATCTCTAACAGCGGCTCGTTCGCCGGTGCAGGCTTCGCTATCCCCTCCAAGCTCGTGCACTCGGTCGCCGACCAGATCATC
>JAZKBC010000094.1:2499-4032 GCA_040388825.1 Acidobacteriota bacterium
TCGCCTTGATGATGAACGGCATGAAGGACAGCTTCTCGCCTGTTGCTGCTTCGAATTCGCGACGCTTGCTCGCGCGGATCTTCGCGATGCGAGTGAAGTCCATCTCCATGAACGATGTCACACCTGACAACGCCCGCTTCTTCGATCTCAAGGACGCTTCCGGCGCCATCGTCGCGCAGGTCACCCCTGGCTCTCCCGCCGATCACGCCGGCCTCAAGACCGGCGACGTCATCCGCCAGCTCAACGGCGACAAGAACGAAAACGGCAGCGCTCTGCAGGTTGCGGTCAGCGAAGATCAGCCCGGCACCAAGATCACGCTCGGCATTCTCCGCAACGGTCAGCCCCAGAGCATCCCGATCACTGTCGGCGAGTTCAACGGCAACAACCCCACCGAAGCCGCGGACAACAGCAACTCCAACCCCAACGGCAATCGCACCGGCAAGCTCGGTCTCGCCGTCGGCAACATCACCGACGACGCTCGCCAGCAGCTCAACGTGCCCGAAAGCGTCCACGGCGCCATCATCGAGACCGTCCGCCCCGGCAGCCCGGCAGAAGACGCCGGGCTGAGCCGCGGCAACATCATCCTCGAAGTCAACCGTAAGCCCACCACCTCAGCCAGCCAGTTCGCCGACCAGGTCCGTGCCACACCGCCGGGCCGCGACATCCTTCTGCTGGTCTGGATCAAGGGCAACTCCACCTTCATCACGGTTCACCCGTCCGCCAACAATCCAGGCGAGTAACCTCAACCTCGACTGTCTCCCAGGGCAAGACAATGGCCGCAGCAGATCATTGCTGTGGCCATTGTCTTTTCTACGCTCTACACTCTGCTTCTCTCCCCCTGTACACTTTCAGAAGCATGTATAACCGCGTTCTTCTCAAGCTTTCCGGAGAAGCCCTCGCCGCCGGCCGGGGTTTTGGCGTCGATGCCGTCTTCGTCAACGCAATCGCGAATGAAATCGCCGATGTTGCCCGCACCGGCTGCCAGATCGGCATCGTCGTTGGTGGCGGCAACTTCTTCCGCGGCGTCGCCGAGCAGGCCATCCACATGGACCGCGTCGCTGCCGATCACATGGGCATGCTTTCGACCGTGATCAATGCAATTGCTCTTCAAGACGCCATCGAAAAAACCGGCCTCTTCTGCCGCGTAATGAGCGCCATCGCCATGCACCAGGTCGCCGAGCCCTACATCCGCCGCCGCGCTATCCGCCACCTTGAAAAAGGCCGCATCGTCATCTTCGCCGCCGGAACCGGCAACCCCTACTTCTCCACCGACACCGCCGCCAGCCTGCGCGCCATGGAGATCGGTGCCGAAGTCCTGCTCAAGGCCACCAGCGTCGACGGCATCTACACCGCAGATCCAAAAATCGTCGCCGACGCCACCAAGTTCGAGACCATCACCTACATGGAGATCCTCAAGCTCGGCCTCAAGCAGGTCACCGGCATCACGCGCGTCACCGTCAAGAAGGCCAAGAACATCCTCTTCGTCATTGCGAAGCCCGATGTGTACAAGTCGCCCGCCAGCGATACCTACGT
>JAZKBC010000094.1:4042-23168 GCA_040388825.1 Acidobacteriota bacterium
CGGCCTCAAGGTCATGGACACCACCGCCGTCTCGCTCTGCAAGGACAACAACCTGCCCATGATCATCTTTTCCATGCGCGAGAAGGGCAACATCGCCCGCGTCGTGCAGGGAGAAAAGCTGGGCTCGCTGGTCACGGCTTAGTCGTACGCAACACTCGAAGCAAAAAGGAGCTGGTCCGCGAATCTTCGCGCCAGCTCCTTATTGCTTCAACCAACTGCTAAGAATGTCGGTTAGGCTTCCGCGTCCACGTTCGGAACCGCGTTCCTCTCCTCGTTAGCCAGCACGCCAAACGCAATAAACATCAGGATGAACGGCACCGCTGTGATCAGCGAAGCTGTAGTCCCCAGCGCAATCTGCGCTGCCGGAGATGGCGTATGGCCCATCGGAATGCTGCTGCCGATCAGAAATCCCAGCGCCAGCGAGCCTACGCCCAGCATCGCCGGCATCACGACCGCACGGTTTGCACCCTCATCGCTGACCGGCGCACCCACCAGCATCCGTAAAGCCGCCGCACCCGCGAACAGCGCCAGCAACACCGTCAGCGTGGCGCTCGTGCCCAGGTGATACCACGGCGATGTCGCCACGGTCTTGTGCCCGTGCATCAACAGCCATCGGCCGGTCCACTCGATCGCCACGGACCCAACCGCATCCAGTGCCAGGATGCGCACCGCGAGAGAAAGCATGCCGGCCTTGCGCGTCCGCAGCACTTCCTGCGGAGTCGGACTCGCCTGCATCCGGTCGAGCAACTGCTGCACCATCGCCACCGTTACCACCAGGGCGATGACATACAGACTGATACGCAGAAAATAAGAGACCCACACCATTGGAGTCGCCGCCTGGACGGCCTGCGCCGCGATCTCCGGCGTCAGCCGCACGTGCTGCACCGCGCCCCCCAGCGCGGAGTGCACCTCCGTCCGCCGCATCACCATCGCCCGCACGATCGCCCCTTGACCCTGGTTAATCGCCGTTCCCAGCAAGTCCGCGATGATTACCGGAAGCCAAAGCACGGGCTTCCTCCAAAACAGATCGGAAGCCTTCTTCAAAAACTCGCCCATCCAACTCCTTCCGGCGCAAGCGCCGTACACCTCATGATACCGGCCCGGCCACCACTTCAGGCCTCGGGAACCGGCCCTTCCTCCCCAAAGAGCAAGTCGCCAACAGGCTCCGTCACCGCACTCGTAGGACTCTCCAACGCCCGCATCGCGAGCAACTGCAGCACAACGACCAACGGTATATACGGCAGGGAGTCCACAGCCGTTCCCAGCACTCCGAAAGCCTGATGCTGCGAAGGAGTTCCCTCATACGCCTGCGCGACCGCCAGTTGGCAAACTGACACACCTGCCGTCACCAACGCCGCCAGCAGAGCCACCTTACGTCCCTGCTCTATCTCCTCCGGCCCAATCACCTCAACACGGGGCAGAGCCAGCAGGCGCAGCAACATCGGCGTCAAAAAGTAGGCCAGCAATAGATACATCGGCACTATGACCAGCGCGAACCAGGGAGACCGCAGCAGAGAAAGCCGTCCAGAGTTCGCTGCGAGATACGTCGCCGGAATCGCTACCAATGACGCGCCGGCAGTGCCCAATACAAACGCGAGCAACGAAAGCCGCAGGATTCCCCCTACATACGCCCGCTGCGGCAACTCATCTTGTGCAGCAGGCTCCGTGACGACCAGCCTCCGCACCCAATGTCCCGTCATGACCAGAGCAATCACCGTACAGACCACGTCGACAAAACGCAGACCCGTGCTCACGGTGAACGATAGGACGTACGCCCACCAATAGCCCGCATCACTCGCCCCAACCAGCACCGAGTGCTGCGAGCTCGTCGAATCCATCAGCGACGGCAGCCACTGATGCAACCACTCAAGCCGTAGCCAGTTCCACACATAGTTCAACTCAGCCGCGAGCACCACCGGCACCGCTAGTTGCGGATTCCTCCGCAGCATCGTCCATGCTCTTCGCACAATTTCATTCACAGCGCGTCCTCAATCCGGTCAACAGAGAGCTAATCGTATCCGCTCCTAATCGATCGGAAAACAGGAATCTTTACGCCGCCACTGCCGCGCGTTCTCGCTGCGCTGCCCGCTTCCGCTTCCACCAGTTCCCAATCGCCATCTGCGCTGGGTGCTCCACCCACTTGCGCGCAGCCAGCGCCGCGCACACCACCACCACGTACGAAGCCCACGGATCGAACCGTTCCATATGCAGCCGCACCCACAGATGGTGCTGCTGCATCAGGATGAACAGATTGAAGTGCAACAGATAAAGCGCGTAGGTCGACGTGCCCACTACCACCAGCGGCTTGATCGAAAACACCCTCGCCAGCGGACTCGGCCCCGAAAGCCCAAGGATGATCGCAGCGAACACCGGAGTCAGCAACCCGCCGTGAATCATGATGTACGGCAGCCGCGTCGCCAGGTGATAGGTGATGTACCACGCCGCGACAAAGCCGCTGACGCCAACAATCATGCGCCCGCGCACGCCCAGCTTCGCAATCTCATGCAACCGCCCCAGCGTGAGCCCGGCGAGAAACGTGCAAACGTACGGCAGCGGCGTGTACTTCAACGTGTTGATCCAGATCCCATCCGAGTAGCGCGTTGCCATCTGCCCCAGATGGTCCGGATCATGGATCACATAGATCGAGTGCGGAATCATCCCGATCGCCCAGAAGCCCAGCAGCATCGCCAGCAGCTTGGGCCACGTGCCCGGCCACTTCAAACGCATCAGCCATGGGAACGCGATGTACAGCATCACTTCGCAGCTCAGCGTCCACGTCACCGTCATCCAGAACGTCGCCAGCCGCGGAAACCATCCCTGCATCAGCAGCGGAGTCGCAATCGTGCCTTCCCAGAACTGCACATGCGAGCGCACATGCCACTCGTTCATCAGCATCGGGATCGACACCACCATGGTCAGCAGATACACCGGATACAACCGGCTCATGCGCGCCATCCAGAAATCCATCGCGTTCAGCGGCACCGGACGATTGCCGTAGTTGTAGCTCAGGATGAAGCCGGAGATCAGGAAGAAGAAGCTGACAAACACATACCCGATGTCCACCAGCGGATAGAGGCTCACCCACGGATGCGCTTCCCAGCGCAACCCTGAAGGCGTGAAGTGAAACAGCAGAATCGTCAGCGCCAGCAGCGTGCGAATGCCGGTCAGCGCCGGCAGCGCGGGCCGGCGCTCCATCTGCACTGCCTTTGGCTGCAACTCACCGGCCGCCTCACCTGTAGAGGTCGGCGCCGGCTTCTCCGCAACTGCTGCATTTCCTATCATTGTGCGCATCCCATAGGATGCTTATTCGACGCACCGCGCTGAAACAAAGTCTCTTCCCCTCGCGCAACTTTGCCTGGCTGCGTCGCTTTCTCTACGCTCTACACTCTATTGTCTACGCTCTGGGCCCTTACTTCACATCCACGTGCTCGAAGCCCAACCCCCCGAGCATCGCGGTCACCGTCGCTTTCGCGTTCTTCGACGCCGCATCGAGGATGCCATCCTTCAGCGCCGCCTCCTGCAACTGCGCCTGCGCCTTGGTCCGCACCTGCGACTCCAGGTTCGGGTCCGCCGAAACAAAAATCCCCGTATCCCGCGAGTACACGCGGGTCTTGCCGTTATCGATCGTCGTCAGAAACACCTGCGCCGCCGGCAGTATCAGATGGATCGACCGCTCGCTGCCATTCTCCGTAATCTGCACGCTCTCCGGCTTCAACTGGCTCAGGTCCACGCCGGCAATCGTCTGCCCATTCACAATCATCAGCAGCTTGTCGCCCGCCAGCACATCCGGCAGCACGGGGTTCGACTCGTTGCCCTCGACGACTGTATCCAGCGAATACACCACCGTCTCCAGCCGCGCCAGCTTCTGCACCTTCTCCACCACATCCGGCGCCGAAATAATGTTCACCGATCGCCCGGTAATCATCGCCGCCAGCTTGCCCGCCAGTCCCGACCGCGCATGATGCACAAACACACCCAGCGCCACGGCTCCCAGCACCAGCGCAAACACCACGCCCAGGAAAGTCCCGGAACCACCACCCCGCCGATAGTTGTACTGCATCGTCATAGCTTCACTTTATATCGCCCCGCATTGCCAATTCGTAATGGTAAAATGGCAATCATGAATGCCACTGCCGAAATCGACAAGCTTGGCCGCCTCGTGGTTCCAAAGAAGGTGCGCGACGCCATAGGCCTGCGCGCGGGTGACAACCTCGACATCGAAGTCCGGGGCGAGGAGATCGTGCTGCGAACCCATCGCAAAGCCAAAGGGCTGCACAAGGTTGGAAATCGCTGGGTTTACGACAGTGGAGTCCCGATTGCTCACGAGGACGTCAACCGCTGGATGAATGAAGACCGCGAACGCCGCATGCGCTGGATTAGCGGTGAAAGCACCGAGAAGTGAACTTCTTCGATACGTCCGTGATCATCGCGGCCGCTCAAACAACGAGCGATCGCTATGCTGCCAGCTCCAGGCTCATCGACGACGCTAGCCGCCGCAACGCTGCATGCAGTCTCCACTCACTGGCAGAGATTTATGCGGTTCTTTCCGGCATGCCCCGCCCATACCGCCTGCCGCAAGACGCTGCGCTCCAGATCGTTGAGCAGACGAGAGAGATAATGCAGATCATCACACTGACTGAAAAAGAGTACGCCACAACAATTGCAAGCCTCGGAAACACAGGCTTGATCGGCGGCATCGTCTACGACGCGCTCTTGATGCAGTGTGCTCGAAAGGCCAACGCAAAACATATCTATAGCTGGAATGCCAGGCACTTCAAATTGGTCGCGCCCGATCTCGCCTCGATCATCTCGACGCCTTGAACCTTGACATTTACGCCCGGACCTCAGCCTTCACCACACTCTCCGCCTTCTTCAACCCACGATTCGCATAGCTCGCCCGCACAAATGCATGAAACAGCGGATGCGGCTCCAGCGGCTTTGACTTGAACTCCGGGTGAAATTGGCAGCCGAGGAAGAACGGGTGCGTCGGAATCTCCACAATCTCCACGTACGTCGCATCCGGAGTCGTGCCCGTCAGCCGCAATCCGCCACCCGTCAGCACAGCCTCATACTCGCGATTGAACTCATACCGGTGCCGATGCCGCTCGCTGATCGCTGTCGTCCCATATGCCTTCGCCGCCAGTGAATCCGGCTCCATCACACAGTCCCACGCACCCAGCCGCATGGTCCCGCCCATCTCTTCCACGCCCGTCAACTCGCGCAGCTTGTAGATAATCCGATGCGGCGTCGCCGGATCAAACTCGCCCGAGTTCGCCTTCGCCAGCCCGCAAACGTTGCGCGCGTACTCGATGCACGCCGTCTGCATCCCCAGGCAAATCCCGAAGTACGGCACCAGATTCTCGCGCGCATAGCGAATCGCATTCAGCATCCCTTCGATGCCGCGCTTGCCAAAGCCACCCGGAACCAGAATCCCGTCAAAGCCCTCAAGCTGCGACTCATACTTCCTATTGGGCCGCGGCGGATCGTCGCCCACCGCTTCATCCACGGTCTCCAGGCCCTCAGCTTCCACCCAAACCACGCGCAACTTCAGGTTCTCCGCCAGCGCCCCGTGCACCAGCGACTCCTTCAGCGACTTATAGCTGTCCTCATACTCCACATACTTCCCGACGATGCCAATCACCACCTCGTCCTTCGGGTTGTAGGCGCGCTGCACAATGTCCTGCCACTTCGACAGATCCGCTTCCTTCGTATCGATCCGCAAATACTTCAGCGCCAGCTCATCCACACCCTGCTGCGCCAGGTTCAGCGGCACTTCATAAATGCTCGGCACATCACGAGCGATAATCACGGCCGCCTGCTCCACGTTGCAGAACGCCGCAATCTTCTCGCGCATATCCCGCGGCACTTCGCGATCGGCGCGGCACAGCAGAATGTCCGGCTGGATACCGATCGACAGCATCTCCTTCACCGAGTGCTGCGTCGGCTTCGTCTTCAGCTCCTGCGCCGCCGCAATCCACGGAATCAGCGTCACATGCACAAAGCAAGTATTGTCGCGCCCCAGCTCCTGCCGCTGCTGACGAATCGCCTCCAGGAACGGCAGCGACTCAATATCGCCGACAGTTCCGCCAATCTCGACAATCAACACATCGCAATCAGTCGCGACCTTGCGCATCGCGTTCTTAATCTCATTCGTAACGTGCGGAATCACCTGCACAGTCTTGCCGAGATAATCCCCGCGCCGTTCCTTGGTGATGATCTGCTCGTAGATTCTGCCGGTGGTCAGGTTGTTATCGCGCGACAGCTTCGCATGCGTGAACCGCTCGTAGTGCCCCAGGTCGAGGTCCGTCTCCGCGCCATCGTCGGTCACGAACACCTCGCCATGCTGGAACGGGCTCATCGTCCCCGGATCGACGTTCAGATACGGGTCGAACTTCATCAGGTTCACGCGCAGGCCGCGCGCTTCCAACAGGCATCCAATCGATGCCGCCGCCAACCCCTTACCTAGCGACGACACAACACCGCCCGTTACAAAGATGTACTTTGCTGACATAACGGCGACCTCTTCAGTTGTAATTTGGGTTTGTGCTCGGTGTGCACAATCAAGTATATCGCAACTCCTGTGCAGAAGTTTCCCACGGCGTTATAGTGAATTATGGCAGCCTTGGTCCAACCGGATGTGCTCGAGACGACGATTCGCGGAATCGTCGATTCCATTGTGCCGCCTAAGGGAGTTCGACTGCGGCGCATTGACTTTGCGAATGACCACAGCGGAGACGCCGCCGTATACATCGTTTTCGCTGTCTCCAAACGCATCCCGCTGACTAAAGCTCGCGTTCGCGATCTCAGCAGCTTGTCCGACACCGTTGCCGATCCTATTTGGCAGCTTCCCGACGGCCCCATTCCCTACGTCAGGTTCGAAGACGTCAGGTAAGGAGCGTCCATGAATCTGGCCCATGATCTTCTGATCCAAGCGCGTCATTTAGCCGGGCTCGATGCGGGCCGTCCCAAACAAGCCAACCTCCGCCGGGCAAGCTCAGCTGCTTACTATTCGCTCTTTCATTTCCTGATCTGGGAGTCTGCCCGAATTGTTCCCAAGACGCCCGCCGGGCTCCGCGATCGCGTATGCCGGACATTCCACCACAACGAGATGAAGCAGGTCTGCCTGCCCTTCAGTCGTGGCACATTGACTCCCGTCGTTGCGGCCCTGTTGCACGGTCCGCCCTCACGCGAAATTCGTTCCATTGCAAAGATATTCGTGGATCTGCAGGAGATTCGACACAACGCTGACTACGACCTTGCCGCTCATTTCTCCCGCTTGGAAACCTTGCAGACCATTGAGCGATCCGAGAGCGCACAAGCCGCCTGGGGTCGAATCCGTAACAGCGACGAAGCCAACGTTTTTCTGGCTGCCCTCGCGTTTGGAGCCCGCTGGGCCAAATGACCGCTCTCGCCTCAATCCGCCGGCAACTGCTCCACCTTGAGCAACGCCTCAACGCGCACCTTCGCCATAAAAGCTCCGAGACACTCGCCCACCGCGCCGTCGCCACCGCCAACCGCCCCTCCCCACGCCATCTCATCCTCGGCGAGCGCGGCGAAGACGCCGCCTTCACCTATCTCTGCGAACTCGGTTACACCGTCGTGGCCCGCCGCTGGCACTCCAGCCGCCGCTCCGGCGACCTCGACCTCATCGCCTGGCACGACGCCACGCTCGTCTTCGTCGAAGTCAAAACCCGCACCCATCGCGACATCTCCCCCGCCGAATCCAAGGTCGACTCCGACAAGCAGCGCATCCTCCGCCAACTGGCCGCGGCCTACCTCGCGCAGTTTCCCGAGCGCCATCGCGATAACATCCCCATCCGCTTCGACGTCATCAGCGTCTATCTGCTCTCCACCGGCGCCCAGTTCGACTACTTCCCCAACGCCTTCGCGCGCTTCGACTAAGCAACCGTCTCCGCAACGACAACCACGACAGCCTTCGGCGCGCCAGCTCCGCGCCATCCCCACGCCACAAATCGCAGCGTCCGCCAGTCCAGCGGGAACTCCAGCAGCACATGCAGCAGGCTCAAGAAGTTCGCCACCAAGATCCCCGTGGCAAAGCCGAACCCATACACGCCAAGCGATGCCGCATACAGCGTCAGCAACACGACCCACGAACGCAACGGCAGCTTATGCCACTCCAGCAGGTCCACCTTCGCGAACCAGTTCAGGTAGTGAAACAGATACGCGAACGCCGACAACCGCAGCAACGCCGCTACAACCGGGTCCGCGAGCAAGCCGCCATCCATCCGCAGGGTGTGATGCCACAGGCCCGCCAGATATTGATGAAACGGCTCAAACGAAGCCGCCTCACCCCGCACCCACAACGCTCCCGGCGCACGATAGTGCACCGTCGCAAGCACCAGTCCCACTGGAATCGCCAGTGTCAGTACGGGGTTCACCCACCGCGCCCAGCCGAGTCCCTTACTCCGCAGCGCTCCACTCACCGTGAAGATCCACGTAAAGAAAAATACGTGCACCACCGTCGGAACAATCACCGCAACCAGCACGACCACCGCCGGCGAAAGCTCCTTCGCCACCACCCCGGCCACAGCGATCGTCGCCAGCACATACAAGTTCCGCACCCACACGGAAAACGACAGCAGCAGCAGTGCTCCAATCACCCAGAAGCTCAACCCGTGCCGCACCACAAAATCCGCCGCACCCACCACTGCCAGCCCACCCGCCAGCCACGCATACATCCGCGGCGAAACCAACCCATCGCCAAAATAAAATTTCTTCTTCTTCAGCCACGCAATCTCGGTCAAATAGTGGAACGGCCCCAGCAGCACATAGGCCAGCAGAAAAACCTGCAGCGGAGCCACCGCCGCGGCCACCCCGCTCACTACCAGCGCCGCCAGGTCTCCCCAGCCGAAACCTCTAGCCCCTTGCGCCGCAGCCCGCATCGAATCACCATGTTCCGGAACCTGACTCGAGCTTCCGGTGTCTAATGATAAATAGAAGTTCGGCCCCGACGACCTCGACGAACCTGAAAGGAGCGGCCCCTCAATGTCCCTGCTCGACGCGCCCGCCTACGACCCCACCGCTGACAACCGCAAACGCAACATCATCATCGCCGCCATCGCCACGATCTTCCTCCTCATCGTGCTCGCGTTCACCGGCTATGTCAGCGGCCACGGCTGGCTCTTCACCAACCTTGGCGCCGAGCACAAGATCAACCGCTTCTTCGTCGCTCTCGAAGCCAAAGACTACGCCACCGCCTACGGCATCTATAACAACGATCCCGCCTGGCAGCAGCATCCGCAGCAGTACTCCGGTTACCCTCTCCAGCGCTTCACTGAAGACTGGACCACCTTCAGCCCCATCAAGGCGCCCATCACCCAGCACCACGTCGATAAATCCATCTCCGACGGCTCAGGCGCGCTCGGAACCGGCGTCATCGTTGCCGTCCGCGTCAACGGAGACAACAAGGTCTTCATGTACGTCAACAAGACCGATGGCACAATCACCTGGCCTGCGCCCCACATGTTCGAGTACTAAACCCACCCGGAAGTCTCGCACCGCCAGCGCGACATAAGGTGACGAACCCGTCATCTTACGTCGATCCGTACTTGCGATTCCACCCCTATTCCACAACTCCGTTACAGATTCATCATCCTTTCACGGCCCATTAACAGAGCCCTCACCAAGCGGCGATGCCTCACTGCCATCCTTCTCGTATCCAGGGAAGGATCTAAAACAATGACATTCTCCGCTGCCCGCAAAGCGTCACGTTTCGCTCTGCAGTGCATCATCACGTTCGCCGCACTCTGCTTAACCTCTGTTTCAATCGCCGCCGCGCAAACCACCTCACTCCAGGGCACCATCGCAGACTCCAGGGGCGGCATGATCGCCCACGCCACCGTCTCCGCTCGCAACGAAACCACCGGCCGCACCGCCACCGTCGCAGCCGACGCCCAGGGCCACTTCGCCTTCACCTCACTCGCCTCCGGCCTGTATGACGTCAGTGCCTCCGCACCCGGCTTCCAACTCACCACCCGCAAGGCCGTCCAGACTCCCGCCAGCGTCTCGCTTACGCTGCCCATCGCCCAGGCCACAGCAGACATCACCGTCGACGCAGACACCACTCACTCCGTCGCCGCTTCCCTCGCGCCCATGGACGCTCTGCTCTCCGAAACCTCCGCGCGCACCGAGATCACCTCCACCATGATCCGCAACTTCATGTCGCCCGTCGCCGACTTCGGCGAAGCTGTCGAAATGGCGCCCGGCACATTCACCACCAACGGCAACGGCGTTGGCCTCGGACAGTCCAACACCTACTTCCGCGGATTCCCCGACGGCGACTACGACATCGACTTCGACGGCATCCCTTTCTACGACACCAATACCCCCACCCATCACTCCTGGGCCTTCTTCCCCGCCCAGTTCATCGGTTCCATCGACTTCGACCGCTCCCCGGGTAACGCTTCCACCATCGGACCAACGCCCTTCGGCGGCTCCATCCACCTGCTCTCCAAGGCCTACTCCGCCGGGCGCAACGTCCGCGCCACCTTCTCCGGGGGCAGCTTCAACACCTTCCTCTACGACCTTGAGTACGACACCGGCAGCTTCGGCCCCGGGCGCAAGTTCAACGCCATGATCGACGTGCATCACCTGCAATCGCACGGCTATCAGAGCCTGAACAACCAGACGCGCAACGCCGGATCCATCCAGTTCCAGTACAAGCTTTCGGACAAGACCACCCTCGACGGCTTCTCGGGCGTCATCTGGCTCGACGCCAACACGCCCAACTTCAACGCCACCCGCTGCCAGATGTACGGAACCGGCAGTGGCTATAGCTGCGCCCTCGCCGGCGGCGCCAATGGCCTCTACCCCTACACCGGAACCGGCATCAACTTCCTGCTCACAAACAACTCAGACCCGCGGCTCTACCTCGACGACCAGTACAACTTCTACCACGTGCCAACCGACTTCGAGTACGTCGGCGTTCACTCCGACCTGGGCAAGGGCTTCGTGCTCGACGTCAAGCCCTACACGTACAACTACGACAACTCCGAGAAGTACTCCAACGCCACCACCATCACCAATGCCACCACCATCAACGGCTCCAAGACGTACCTCGGCCTTCCCATCAAACCCTGCAACATAGCCTCCTCCAAGGTCGTCAACGGAATCACCGTCACCACCGTTCCGTGCGCGGTCGACAAGTACAACAGCTACCGCAAGTACGGCGAAACCAGCCAACTCTCGCAGGTTTCACACTTCGGCATCCTGCGCGCCGGCATGTGGTACGAGTGGGCAGCCACCAACCGCCACCAGTACCCCACCGATCCGCTTGACGGCTACAAGGACTCGCCGCTGCCCAACTTCTCCGAGCAGTTCTGGACCAACTCCTATCAGCCCTTCGTCGAGTACCAGTTCCAGCTTGGCTCCCGCCTCACCTTCACCCCCGGCGTCAAGTGGGCCTACTACACCATCTCCACCAAGCAGTACGCCGACAATGGCAAGAAGATCGGCCCGCTCGACGGCAACCCCTCCACCTTTATCACTAACGGTGGAAGCTACCTCTCTACGCTGCCTTCCGGCACCTTCAACTACCGCCTGCGCAGCAACTGGAGCGCCTACATCCAGGCCGCCCAGGGCAGCATCGTTCCTCCTTCGGGAGTCTTCGATTTCAGCCAGGGAACCAACGGCGTCCCCGTTGCCCAACTGCCCAGGCAGCAGAAAAACACGACCTACCAGGCCGGCACCGTGCTCAAGCTCAAGCGAGTCACCTTCGACGCCGACGTCTATCGCATCCACTTCGACAACACATACTCGTCCTTTACCCCATTGGCCACAGGCGAACCGGTCTTCTATCTCCAGCCAAGCTCCAACTCCACCGGCTTCGAGGCCGAAGGCAACATCTACCTCGCTCCAGGTCTCAGCGTCTACCTGAACGGCAGCTACAACCGTGCCGACTACAGCGGCACTCTCGCCGCCTCCTGCGTCTCTGGCACCACGGGCTGCACCTCGGCGACGCCGCAATTCACCTTCTCGGCGCCGTCCAACCTGCGCGTCCAGCAGACGCCCAGCGACATCGAAACTGAAGGCGTCACCTGGCAGCGCCATGGATGGGATGTCGGCCTCTTCAACAAGCGTGTCGGCACGGAGTATGAAGACAACGGCGCCTACCACAATCAGTACACGGTCGCCCCATTCACCCTCACCAACGCCAACGTCAACTACACCATCCGCGGCGGCCGCTTCAATAACACCAAGCTCGCCCTCTCCTTCAACAACCTGTTCAACCGCAGCACCGTCACCAGCGTCAATCTGGCCGGCAGCCCGGTAACCCAGAACGTCACGGAAGGCGGCATCACCTATACCGACCCCTTCAACACCAACGGGCTCACGCCCATCAACGGGCAGGACGCCGTCAGCGTCCTCCCCGCCCGCAGCATCATGCTCTCGGTCACCTTCGGTTTCTCCGGCAAAGAACGCTAACCCACTCACACCTCAAACAAAGCGGCGCCGCTGGCCCGATCGCATCCCATCGCGATCCAACCAGCGGCGCCACCGCTTTTTACCTCTGTTTCCCAATCCTGTTTTGGTGGGCCCACCAGGACTTGAACCTGGAACCAACGGATTATGAGTCCGCTGCTCTAACCATTGAGCTATAGGCCCTCTTGAGCGTCGCTGCCACCACAGCCGACATCTCACTGCTCTCCAAGTCTTACATAGGCCGCCACCCTCACCAAGCATCTCGCTTGCGCCTACCCCTCCCGCGGAAATTCATCAAGTGTTGATTTTCATAACTTCCGAACCACATTTGGCAACACGGCGCACTCACCAACCGGCATATATCCCTGCGATTACAGCGCGTGTCCCTCTCCGAACATCAAATCTCATCCGTCGAAAACCTATGCTGTAGCTTCGGAAACCTCCTTGACGGCCTCTCCGCACCATCCGTTACTGTGATCTGGCGTTACAGCAGGAGGCCCAGTGCGTGCTGGAATTTTCGAGCCAGTGCCAGACTCGCTTCGCCTCGATGTCAACCGACTCGATCGGCGCTCAAGCACTGACAACGGCCTCGGCCTTTGTCCGCGCTACCGGGAAGGCACTGTCACTCGGAAGAAGCCTGTTCCGCACCTTGCAGCACCACCATCTGACTCCAATCGATCAAGAGAGAAAACCATGAAGCCAAGATCTTCCGCACTGACTTCGATCGTCTCCAGGAATGCGCTGCGTATGCGCGAGACGTCCGCTCATCTCCTCAGGAACTTTGTCATGGTTGAGAAATCGGCCGCATGCGCCGCACTCCTGTTAGCCATCGTTCTTGGTTGGAGTAGCGCAGCCCGTGCGCAGGAAGGCGGCGGCATCATCACCGGTCGCGTCGAGGATCTGTCCGGCGCAACCGTCGTCAATGCCGAGGTAACGGTCGTCAGCGCCGAGCGCAAGCAGACTATCGTCCTCAAGACCAACGGCGATGGCAACTACACAACGCCCAGCCTCCCCATCGGAACCTACGCGATCGCCGTGCAGTCGCAGGGCTTCCAGTCGGAACGCCGCGAAGGAATTCAGGTCCAGGTCGACGCCCACCTCCAGGTCAACTTCAAGCTAAAGGCCGGCGGCGCCAACGAGAGCGTCAACGTCACCGCCGAAGACAACCTCGTCAACGTCTCCTCCGCCGAGCTCGGCACCGTCATCTCCAATCGCCCCATCCAGGAGCTCCCCGTCAACGGCCGCAGCGTCCTTGCCCTCACGCAGCTCACGGCAGGTGTCACCAGTAACGCCGGCCAGGTGAACTCGGGCTTCGTCGATCGCGGCACGCTGGTCTCCTCCGTCAGCATCAACAACGGGCCCAACGGCGACAATGCCGTGCTGATCGACGGCCAGAGCATCCTCCAGACCTACACCGGCGAAGTCAGCCTCAACCCCACCGCCAACGCCATTCAGGAGTTCAAGATCGAAAGCGGCAGCGTCTCCGCCGAGTACGGCTTCACCGCCGGCGGCGTCGTCAGCATGGTGAGTGCCGGCGGCACCGACCACTATCACGGCCAGATATACGAATTCTTCCGCAACGACGCCCTCAACGGGCATCCCTATAACTTCAACTCGGCGACGACAAAGCTCGACGAGTTGCGCTTCAACCAGTACGGCGGCGCCTTCGGCGGACCCATCAAGGGCGGCACCACCTTCTTTGCCAACTATGAAGAGTACCGCTATCTGGACGGCAACCCCGTCACCGCTTCTGTGCCAACCGACGAGTGGAAGGCGGGCAACTTCTCGCACTTCTACGACACCACCGGCAAGCTTATCCAGATCTTCGACCCCTCCACCACCGCCCCCAATCCCAGCGGCAACGGCTACGTCCGCACGGCGTTCGCCGGAAATATCATTCCCGCCGGCCAGATCGACCCCGTCGCGAAAGCCGTCAATGCCTTCTATCCCGAACCCAACTGCACACCCACCAACGCCTTCACGCAGGCCAACAACTACTGCGGTCCAGGCGAAAATACGCGCAGCATGCGGCAGTTCATCACTCGCGTCGACCACTCTTTCTCATCGCGGCACACCATGTTTGTGCGCTACGCCTACTACAAGGCCGCTACTGACAGTGGTGCCTCCGCCAATGGCGGCATCTACAGCAAGATCGAGCCCTTCCTCGGCCTGCGCAACGACAACTATCCCAACCACAGCGGCATCATCGAAGACACCTTCATCATCTCGCCCACCTTCCTCAACGAAGCCCGCCTCCCCGTCCTTCGCACCGACTTCACCTATCAGACATCCAGCTACGGCGGCAACTGGCCAACGAAGCTCGGCATGCCCAACACGCCGAACGCTACGTTCCCGCGCATGACCAACGGCTTCCCTACATCCTCCACCTCCGCCGTCGGCGAACGCGCCGCAACCAACCCCGCCTTCTCGGACATCATGACGCTGGTCCGCGGCAAACACAACCTCCGCTTTGGCGGTGAGTGGCGGATCAATCGCGGCTACAACAAGCAGACCGCCGAGCCTTCCGGCGTTTACACCTTCAACGCAGCGCTCACGGGCGACCCACAGAAGCCTACCGGCAGCGGTACGGCTTACGCCTCCTTCATGACCGGCGCAGTGGCTTCGGCCATCGTGGACACCGTCGAGGGCGAGTCCGAAGCCAACCACAGCCTCTCAGCCTTCGTGCAGGACACCTGGAAGCTCACCAAAACACTCACGCTCAACGTCGGCGCGCGCTACGACTACCAGAAGTATCCCCGCGAGCAGAACAACGGCCTCAGCAACTTCGACATCAACGCCACCGATCCACTTGGCCTCAAAGGAGCACTGGTCTACGACGGCGTCAACGGCACTCCGGACAGCCCGCGCGGCAGCGACCTCACCAACTTCGCTCCCCGCGTCGGCTTCGCGTGGGACATCTTCGGCACCGGCAAAACTTCGCTCCGTGGCGGCTACGGCATCTACTACCCCACCATCTTCACTACGGACTTCTTCGGCAGTACCACGGGCTTCGCTTCCAACGTCACCACCTACATCGGCACCGGCGGCAGCACCGCGTTCGCCGCAATGTACCTCAAGAATGGCCTACCCTCACAGCCAATCCAGCCGCTCGGCCCCAGCCTTGGCTCCGACGGCTACATCGGCCAATCCGTCACCTACGACAAATACAACGACGGCACGACGCCGATGTCACAGCAGTGGAACCTGGTGATCGAGCAGGCCCTGCCCTCCAACATCCTCGTCAACGTCGCCTACGCCGGCAATCACGGGACCCACTTCGTAGCCGGCTCCTACTCACTCAACCAGCTCAACCCCACCAACCTCGCACTTGGAACCGCACTGCAGAACAGCGTTACGAATCCCTGCTTCGGCAAGGTGCCTGCGTCGCTCGCTCTCGGCGCTGCCAAGGTCACCCAACAGCAGTCGCTGCTTCCCTACCCCTGCTATACCGGCGTCTCCATGCGCGCTCCGCACGATGCCAACTACATCGGCCACGCGCTGGAGATCACCGCAACCAAGCGCGCCTCGCATGGCCTCACTCTCATCGTCAGCTACACCAAAACCAAGCTCATCGACGACAGCATCTCCAACCCCGGCGTCTTTGGTCCCGTCGACGTTCAGGCCAACATCACCACCTACCAGAACGCCTATAACCGTGCCGGCGAGCGCGCCATCGATCCGCTCGACCGTTCTCAGAACCTCCACGTCAGCGGCTTGTACGATCTTCCCTTCGGCCATGGCCGCACCTTCGGCTCCAAGGCCGGCCCCTGGCTCAATCGCCTGATTGGCGGCTGGCAATTGAACACCATCACCCAGTGGAAGACGGGAACCCCGCTCACCATCACCGGAGCGAATAACTTCGCCGCCACGCGCCCCAACTTTGTCCCCGGCGTGAGCGCGAAGCTCCCCAACCCCACCATCAAGCAGTGGTTCAATACCGCTGCCTTCATCAACCCGCCCACCTACACCTTCGGCAACGTTCCCCGCACGCTGCCCAACGTCCGTGGCCCCTCAGCCTTCGACTCCGACATCTCCCTCATCAAGACCACGGCGATCACCGAGAAACTGCGCTTGGAGTTCCGCGTGGAAGCCTTCAACGCCTTGAACCACCCCGTCTTCGGCCTGCCCAGCATGGCCTTCGTTCCCGGCAGCAACGGACTGAACTCCAGCGGAACCTTCGGCACCATCACCTCCGCCGCCGAGCCCCGCAACTTCCAACTCGCAGCCAAGTTAGTCTTCTAACCGCCAAAAGCGGGGGCCGGCATCGAATCTCGATGCCGGCCCTTTTCTTTTGCCTTCGTTACACTCCGCCTCAACTCTCAGCGCAAATCCGCTACGCGCTGACACTCACCGCCGCATCCTGCGCCTGCACTGTCTCCACCGCCGGCCGCAGATAAGCACCATGCGTCAGCAGCTCCTTCTGCAACTCACCAACGTTCACCTGCTCCGGTCGAATGCCGTGCTTCACCGTCAGAGCCGCTGCCCGTCCCGCCGCCTCGCCCATCGCCATGCAAGTCGCCATCACGCGAATCGCCGCCATCGCTTCATGCGTCGTCGAAATGCAGCGCCCCGCCACCAGCAGGTTCTCAATCTCCAGCGGCACCAGCGAGCGATAAGGAATGTCGTAGCAATCGCCACTCCACTCCAGCGTGCATCCAGCATCTTTCGGACGATGAATATCGATCGGATAGCTAGCCACCGCGATTGCATCTTCAAACCGCCGCTGGCTCAGCACATCGTCGCGATCCATGATGTAGTGGCCCACAATCCTGCGCGTCTCGCGAATCCCAAGGAATGGCGCTGCTTTCGTGAAGTAACAGTTCTCAAACCCCGGAACATACTCCTTCAGATACTGTTGAATCGCCGGAATCTGCCGCCGCCCTTCAATCTCTCCCGCGGTCAGCGAGTGCACGTCAGTCCCATCCACGCCGTTCATCCGCGTCATGTTGATCCACGCTTCACCCGCCCGCAACCCGGTGATGATGATCGTCCGCTCCGTGCGAATATCCAGCCCTGCAGCCTGCGCCGCCTTGATCAGCTCCTTCAGCCCCACCACGATGAACTGGTGGTTCTGCCCGAAGTAATCGTTCGGAATAAAGTCGGTCATGTACGTTTTCGGATGATCCGCAATCGCATGCCGCAACTTCTCCGTATCCACACCCGCCAGGCAGAACATCAGCGTCGGCGGCTGCAGCCCTCCGCCATCGTCGCCCTTGTCCGTAGGCACGCCGGCGGCGTACGCCACATCCGCATCGCCTGTGCAATCGATGTACGTCTTCGCGGTAAACACCTCGCGCCCACCCTTGCTCTGGATCACGATCCCCGCAATCTTGTTGCCTTCGCGGATCACGTTCGCCACCATCGCATGCAGCGTCACTTCCACGCCGGCTTCGAGCAGCATCTCCAGGCCGACGGTCTTCACCGCCTCCGGCTCCACCAGCGTCAGGCTCATGTGCAGCGGGCACCAGCGATGCTCGCTCGATCCCCCCACATCCTTCAGCCGCTGGATAAACCGTTCCGGAATCCCCTGGATAATCTGGTTCCCCTTCTGCCCCAGGAAGCCCAGTATGGGCAGCCCGATCGTCATGTTGCCGCCCACAAAACTACGGTTTTCAACGAGCCCCACCCGCAGCCCGCTTTCCGCCGCCGCGATCGCCGCAATCAACCCGCTGGGCCCTCCGCCCAGCACCAGAACATCGTATTCAGCGCGCACTGGAAGCCGCGTCGCCGGTTCGTCAAAATATTTCCGAGTAATCTCTTCTTGACCCATCCCACAACGCTAGTCTTCGCCCACACACAGGGTCAATGAGAATTTGCGCACTCCACCTGTGTTTTTCAACACCCCCTCAGGCCGCCCCTTCCTTCTGCCCATACTCCCTCCTGTAACCCGCCGGAGTCCACCCCGAACGCTGCTTGAAAATGCTGCTCATGTACTCCGGATGCCGGAACCCGCACCGCCCCGCTATGCTCTCAATCGGCAGGTTCGTACCCGTCAGCAACTCCTTCACCCGAGCCACCTTCGTCTCAATCAACACATCATGAATTGACTTCTGCATCGACTGCCGAAAGTGGTCCTGCAGCGAAGTGCGCGAAACCCCCAGCCGCTTCACCACCGTCTCCACGTTGATCCCCTTGCTCGCCTGCTCGCGGATCAACCGCACCGCCCGCGCCACCAGCGGATCGTCAATCGCTGTCACATCCGTCGACCGCCGCGCCACCACATCCAGCGGCGGAATCCGCAACTCCCTCGCCGGCGCCGTCTGCCCACGCATCAGCTTGTCCAGCAACGCCGCAGCCTCATATCCCATCCGCCACGCATTCAGCATCACGCTCGACAGCGGAGGCTCCGCCAACTCGCACGCCACATCATCCGCTCCCACACCAATCACCGCAGCCTGCTCCGGCACCGCCACATCCGCCAGCTTGCATGCCGAAAGCAACTGCAGCGCCCGAAAATCATGGCACGCCATCATCCCCACGGGCTTCGGCAGCGCCGCGGCCCACTCCGCAATGCGGTCCACATCCATCTCCCACGCGCCTTCGCGCAGCCCACGCATATCGCTCGCCGCATCCGCATACACCGCGCACGGATACCCCGCCGCCTTCACCGCCGCCGCAAACGCACTCTGTCGTTTGTCCGACCACCGATGCCCCGCATGCCCCAGGAACGCAAACTGCTTGAACC
>JAZKBC010000094.1:23178-32330 GCA_040388825.1 Acidobacteriota bacterium
ATGATCATTGGAGATCATCGGCATCCCCATCCCACCCAGCTGCTCATTCAAATCCACCACCGGAATCCTCCGGTTCGCCACCGCCTCGCGAATCTCCGGCGAAGCGATCCGCGTAATGATCCCATCGCCTCTCCAGTTCACCAGCCACGACGGTGTCAGGTCATTCACCGCGCGATCGGTAAAGTACACCGACCACCGCCCGTTCTCGCGCATGTACTGTGCCACGCCGCTCAACAGCCTCCGCCCAAACAGCGTCGACGTCTCCACAATCAGCGCCACTCGCGGCAGCTTCGCTCCGCCGGCTAGCCGTTCCGTCTTCCTGTCGAAATTCTTAACTGCCGCCATCGCCATTCACCATCCCGCAACTTCAAGCAATTCCAAACACCAGCAACCAGGCCACTTCCACCGTTGTCAGCAGAATAATCCTTCTCCGCTGAAAATCTACATCTTTCCCTCCGAAAACTCCTTGACGCTCTCCTCGCACGTTCCAGTACAGTAATCAGGCAATGCAAAGGGAGCCTCATTGACTGCCGGCAAAATCAAGAATCTCCGCTGGCACATCGCCGCGCTCCTCTTCGTCTCCACGGTCATCAACTACATCGACCGCCAGACCCTCTCCGTAGCCGCGCCCGAAATCAAGCACGACCTCCACCTCACCGAAATCCAGTACGGCCACATCCTGCAGATGTTTCTGCTCGCGTACACGGTGATGTACGTCCTCTCCGGCTTCCTCGTCGACCGCTGGGGAACCCGCCGCGCTCTCGCCGGCTTTGTCGGCTGGTGGTCCGTCGCCAACATCCTCCACGTCTTCGCCCGCACCGCCACCTCGCTCAGCTTCTTCCGTTTCCTCCTCGGCATGGGCGAGCCCGGCAACTACAACGCCGCCTGCCGCGCTGCCTCCGAGTGGTACCCACCCAAAGAGCGAGCCTTCATCAACGGCCTCGCCAACGCCGGCTCCGCCATCGGAGCTGTCATCGCCACGCCGCTCGTCGCCTTCCTCATCCTTCGCCACGGCTGGCGCTACGCCTTCGTCGCCACCGGCCTCTTCGGTCTTCTCTGGCTCATCCCCTGGCTCTGGCTCTATTACCTCCCCGAGCACCACCCCCGCCTCACGCCCGAAGAACTCGTCATCATCCGCAGCGGCCCACCCGTCGCTTGCGACATCCCCAACCCCTCCCTCGGCCATCTTCTCCGCCGCCCCGACATCTGGGGCCTCATGCTAGCGCGCTTTTTCTCCGACCCCGTCTGGTGGTTCTACCTCTTCTGGCTCCCCTCCTTCCTGCAACAAGCACGCGGCTACTCCCTCGCCCAGATCGCCGCCTTCGGCTGGATGCCCTACCTCGCCTCCGACGCCGGCGGCCTCTTCGGCGGCTGGCTCTCCGACCGCCTCATCCGCTTCACCGGCTCTCCTCTCCGCGCCCGCATGTACCCCATGGCTGTCTGCGCATTCCTCATGCCCATCAGCCTCCTCATCCCGCATCTCCACACCATCCACGCCCTGCTCACCATCCTCTGCGCCGTCACCTTCCTGCACATGGCGTGGAAGACCAACCTCATGACCATCACCAACGACGTCTACCCCACCGAGTGCGTCGGCAGCGTCTTCGGCATCCTCATGTTCGGCTCCGGCGTCGGCGGATTCCTCTTCCAGGGCATCACCGCCTCGCTCGTCCAGCACACCGGCTACAACAGCGTCTTCTTCATCATGGGCTTCATGCACCCGGCGGCATTCATCGTCACCTATGCGTTCCTGCGCTGGGCAAAACTGCTGCGCCCGTCCTGAGCCCACGCAACCGGCTCAATCCGCCGCACCAGCAGCAGCCAACCTCCAGCACCCATCATGGCTATCGCGCCCGCCGCAAGAAACCCCGCGCTGTATCGTCCCGTCGAATCAATCAACGCACCTGTGATCACCGGAGCCAGAATGCCCGCGAGGTTGCCAATCGCGTTCTGAACGCCGACCCACTTAGCCGCTGCCCTCGGTCCTCCGAGTGTCTGCGCAATCGCATAAAGATTTCCCCCTCCCAACCCCATCGCCACCGACGAAATCAGCAGCCCCACAATCGCCATGCGCGCACTGCCCAGCCCACACGCCGCCATGCAAACAACCCACGTCAGGTGCACACTACAAATCAGCGCCATGCGGACGCCGCTCGTACTTGCGCCGCGTGCGATCCACCAGTCAGCCAGCCATCCCGCGCCGAAGCAAACCCCGCCCGCCACCGCATAGACCACACCGGACAGCCGCGCCATCTCCGTCAGCGAATATCCCTGCGACCTCACCAGGTACAGCGGAAGCCACGACAGCACCATATAGAACGGGTAGTTCGCGCTGAAGTGCCCCAGGCTCGCTCCCCACAGCTCACGCTTCGACAGCAGTTCACGAAACGTTGGCTCCTCGCTGTCCGCATCACTCCCAACATCAACTCGCGCCCCGTCCGCCATCGTTCGCGAACTCAGCATCCACGGAATGAGCCAAAGCAATGAAGCCGCCCCAAACACAATAAAAAGCACCCGCCACCCGGCATGCGCGATCAGCAGTCCACCCACAAACGTGCCAAACGCCGGCCCCAGATAAATTCCCGCACCGATCAGCCCATTGGCCTTGCCCAGCCGCTCCGGCGCCACACTCTGTGCCAGCAGCTTCGAGATCGCCGGAAATCCCGCACTTTCCCCCACTCCCAGCAACACTCGAAACAGCAGAAGTGTGACAAACCCGCCAGCCAACCCCGATGCAACGGTAGCGAGCGACCACACCGCAAAGCCAAGCGCAAGCGTGCGGTAAGCATTCAGCTTCTGAACCAGCCACGAAGCCATGATCTGCCCCGGCGTATAAATCCAGAAGAACGCCGACACCAGCAAGCCATACTGAACATTCGTCAACCGCAGCTCACTCTTGATCAGCGGTGCAGCGGTCGCCAGGTTCCCGCGGTCAACGTAGTTGATAAAAATCGCCAGCGCCAGCAGCGCAAGAACGGCCCCACCCGGCTGCAGCCTGCTTGGTTCCACCACGCTTTCATCGTTGTTCCTGCTCATACCACCACGATATGCAAAAAATCATCCCTCGTGCCCATCCCATTGCTACATGTTTTTCTGACTATCAGGACGACAACGCGACAATGAAGCATCGCAATCAATCTCCCAATCGTGGCCGGAGGGTTGGGCGCGGAATATGCTCTAGCAGTCCCTGAATCACGCAGCTACGGGATCGGCGCGTGACAGGATGGCACTCTCCGCGGGATCGATTCCTCTTCGCGAGGTGCGGCTTGCGAGAAAATCGGCAAATATCCAGCAAGCCCCTATCGCAGACAGGTTGTAGACAGCAGCGCCCCACGTCACCTGATTGTGCACTCGGATAAAAATTGGAGGTATTTCTACAAAGCCTTCAAAAAGAAACAGCATCAACGCCAAAAGCCGGGCGGCGGGGAAATCCATGATCCCTGAGCAAATGGCGCATCCGGCCAGGATAAAAGCCGCTCCAGTCAGCCCCGCCCAGAAATATCCAAACGCCATCCAGTGCGGGACGATGCTCGCGAAGACCCGAAGGCCGATGAAGTGAAATAGGCCAAAGAGAACAGGAGGCAACCCCAGCATCCACCGTGCGGCGATAGCCACTCGTTTCGGCCAAAGAGAATCCGTTGAGACAGTGGAGACGTAGAGGATGACCGCCGGAGAGAGCAGCATGATCTGTTGCCCAAGCCCGAAAGAGACACCTGCTAAGACGTTGATCCGCCAGCCAAACGTATGAACTCCGATCGAGTACCGGGGCAGCCACAATGCCGCAAAAACCAAGTAGGCGATGGCGGACATCGCGGCTCCAATCCTTACGCTTGCCCTCCACAAAATGGCGAGACCCGCTGCCACCAGCCACACGCCTGCGACGTAAGCCAGTATGTGTTGAGCGGAAACGTCCTTGACTAAAAATTTGATCGGCTCATGCGCGGGATCGAAGGCGCCCCAGGCAATATCCAGAATGCCGGTGAGAACAGTTCCCACGCCATAGAACCAGACTCCAACTTTCATCGGTGGATCTCCATCAGTCGCTGAGTGACGAGTCAGACCCCCTTGGCCATGCAGGTGTCTCGACTTGAGAGCCTGATACTATGGCCGCATTGGCACATCGAACAGAGCCATTTTCGCGAAATCTATTGGACCATTGGTCATGCCCAAAGTCGTCAGCTCGTTCGAACTCACTCTCAAAAGCCGGCCGCGCCATCAGACCCTGACGAACTGGTTGTATGGCGAACTGCGCTCTGCCATTTTGGAAGGCCGGCTCGCGCCCGGCGCCAGGCTGCCGGCATCCAGAGATTTTGCCCGCCAGTATGAACTCTCCCGAGGCACGGTAGTCAGCGTCCTGGAACGTCTACAAGCCGAGGGCTACATCACTTCCCGTGTCGGAATCGGTACGTGGGTCAATCGTGTCGACGCTCCTCGTCCGGCCCGCCAGCCAAACACGACACCGGCCTACATTCGTCGCGTCATTTCGACCTACAAACCGCCGCAACCCTGGGTCGACCAAGCTTTTGTTGACGGCATTCGGCCCTTTCGAATCGGTGTTCCAGCCATCAACGAATTCCCCTCCGAGGTTTGGGGACGCATCGCCGCGGACCGGGCACGTAACTTCAGGTCATGGCTAAAGAAAGAGTCTGATCGGCGCGGGTATCAACCATTGCGCGATGCAATCGCCGAGTATCTGCGAACGTCCCGCGGTGTGCGATGCTCTGCGGAACAAATTGTCCTTGTTTCCGGAATACAACAGGCACTTGACCTGTTGGCGCGGTTGCTTTTGAAAAAGGGCGATCCGATATGGATGGAGGATCCCGGATACTTCGGAGCCAGAATCGCGTTCGACAATGTCGGAGCCAAAATGATGGCTGTCCCAGTGGATGACGAAGGACTCTCCGTCTCCGCCGGAATGAAGATCTGTCCCGACGCGAAAGGCGCGTACGTAACGCCGGCTCATCAATTCCCGCTCGGTGCAACCATGTCGCTGGAGCGACGGATGGCTCTGCTCAGCTGGGCCGCACGCACCGGCGCTTTTGTTATCGAAGATGACTACGACAGTGAATACAGGTTTGAGGGACCGCCTGTGCCTGCCCTGCAAAGTCTGGACAATCACTCCAGCGTCATCTTCATCGGATCGTTCAGCAAGACGCTATTCCCAGCCTTACGCGTGGGCTATGTTGTATTGCCTGCGCCGCTAATCGATCCCTTCCTGGGCTTCCGTTACCGAACCGATTTCCGGAACTCCTCCTTTGACCAGGCGGTGCTTTGCGACTTCATCACTGATGGACATTTGGCACGTCATCTGCGCAAGATGCGGAATCTGTACGCCGAGCGCCTGGAAGCACTCAAGGAGGGTGCCGAGCAATATCTGGGTGGATTGCTGGAGATCTCCAACGTCAGGGCAGGCCTCTACACCATCGGCTACCTCAAGAATGAAATGAGTTCACGGCAAGCTGAAAAACTGGCTGCGGCCCACGGTGTTGAGGTTCTCGCCGTCGATCGATGCACTCTGAAACGTCCTGACCCGAAGGCGTTGCTCCTCGGCTTCGGCGGGTTTGACGAGCATGCGATACGGCGAGGACTGATCCGACTCACAAAAGCTTTGGGCCAATGACATCTCGGAGACCCTGTCTCTCAGCAGACCCAAAATCGCCGACGCCACCCATCCAACCCCTCGCACCTGTCCCAGTTTGCTGTTGACACCCCCAAACCCAACCTGCGATAGTTTTTTCCGTAGCGGCAGAGAGATCTCGAGGGCCGCCCCGTTTCGCGTCTGTTTCTCAAGCGCGCATAGGGGCGGCCTTTTCGCATTTATTTAACCCCACGCCCCGTCGTCCGGCCCCAGCGTGCACACCCCAATCTGTTCCTGAATGTCCAGAGGACTCGATGAACACCGACGCCCCCATCACCGATCCCGATCTCGACCCCACCGCCCAGCTCGGCGCCGGTGAAGACCGCTCTTTCCTCGGCCGCATCGGCATCCCTTCGGTCCTCGGCTGGGGCTTCGTCGGCCTGCTCCTCTTCATGATCGGTGACGGCGTAGAAACCGGTTTCCTCTCCCCCTACCTCCACGACCACGGCCTCTCCGAGCACGCCGTCGCCGGCATCTTCACCGCCTACGGCATCTTCGTCGGCATCGCCGGCTGGCTCTCCGGTGCCCTCTCCGACGTCATGGGCCCGCGCAAAGTCATCATGCTCGGCCTCTCCATCTGGCTCGTCATGGAAGTCCTCTTCCTCACCGTCGGCGTCAGCTCGATGAGCGTCCCCATCCTTCTGCTCACCTACGGCGTCCGCGGCCTCGGTTATCCGCTCTTCGCCTTCGGCTTCCTCGTCTGGATCACCGTCGCCGCCCCCCGCAAGCGCATGGCCTCCGCGATGGGCTGGTTCTGGTTCGCCTTCACCGGCGGCCTCCCCACGCTCGGCTCCCTGCTCGCCAGCTTCACCATCCCGCGCATCGGCTTCATGTACACCCTCTGGCTCTCCGCCGGTCTAGTCCTTCTCGGAGGCCTCGTCCTCCTCATCGGCGTCAAGGAACCCCGCGGCCGCGTTCGTCTCGTCGCCGCCAAAGAGAACCCCGTCCGCGCCCTCTTCTACTCCATCTCCATCGCCTGGAAGCGCCCCAAAGTCGGCATCGCCGCCATCGTCCGCGCCATCAACACCGCACCCGAGTTCGGCTTCTTCATCTTCCTCCCCATCTTCTTCACCCAGACCATCGGCTTCTCCATGGTCGTCTGGCTGCGTCTGCTCAGCGCCATCTTCCTCTCCAACATCATCTGGAACCTCCTCTTCGGCCTCATCGGCGACAAGTTCGGCTGGCGCAAAACCGTCGCCTGGTGCGGAGGCTTCGGCTGCACCCTCTCCACCCTCGCGCTCTACTACCTGCCCAAAGACCACCACAGCCTCCCACTCGCCATCGCTGTCGGCGCGCTCTACGGCTGCACGCTCGCCGGATACGTCCCACTCTCCGCGCTCACTCCCGCTCTCGCCCCCGACCACAAAGGCGCAGCGCTCGCCATGCTTTCGCTCGGCGCTGGAGCCGCGCAGATGGTCGGCCCCGCCATCGTCTACGTCCTGCTCCGCCCCATCGGAGTCGCCGGTGTCATGTGGGTCTTCGCCGGCCTCTATCTCCTCAGCGGCATCATGGCCCTCACCCTCACCACCAGCCAGCCCCAGGGCGAGGAGACCTAGCCCATGGCCTGGCTGTGCATCGATGCCGGAACCTCCGTCATCAAGTCTGTAGTCCTCACCAACGAAGGCCACGAGCTCGCAATGGTCCGCTCCGGCGTCTCCATCCTGCGCCCGCGCCCCGACTGCTCCGAGCAGAACATGCACGACGTCTGGAACGCCGTCCTCGAAACCGCGCGCGAAGCCGTCGCCAAAGCCGCCGTGCCCATCCACGCCATCGCCACCACAGCGCAGGGCGATGGCTCATGGCTCGTCGACTCCAACAACCACCCCGTCCACAACGCCATTCTCTGGAACGACGGCCGCGCCCACGCCATCGTCGACGAGTGGCGCACCAACGGCACCCTCGACGAAGCCGCCAAAATCTCCGGCTCGCTCGCCTACCCCGGCCTCCCCTGCAGCATCTTCCGCTGGCTCGACGACCACCAGCCCGAAACCCTCAAGTCCGCGGCGGCCTCCCTCACCTGCAACGGCTGGCTGTTCCTCAATCTCACCGGCAAAATCGCCGCCGACCTCTCCGACGCCTCCAACCCCTTCGCCGACGTCCGCACCCACCAGTACTCGCCGCAACTCCTCAAGCTCTACGGCGTTGAGCAGCACCAGCGTCTCCTGCCACCCATCGACAACACCCCCGCTCCTCTGCTCGCTTCCATCGCCGAAGCCATCAACGTCCCCGCCAACATCCCCATCGTCATGGCTCCGTACGACATCCTCGCCACCGCCTGGGGCGGCGGTGCCATCGCCGCCGGACAAGCCTGCGTCATCCTCGGCACCACCATCTGCGCCGAAGTCATCACTGACGCCTTCAACATAGAATCCGCCGGCACTACCATCGCCCTCGAGGACAACACCCTCCTCCGCGCCATGCCCACGCTCACCGGCTGCGAAGCCCTCATCTGGGCCGCCGCACAGCTCAAGCTCTCCAGTATCGAAGCCCTCAACGAGCGCGCCGAACTCGCGCCCATCGCCTCCGAAGGCCTCCTCTTCCTCCCGTACCTCTCTCCGGCCGGCGAGCGCTCTCCCTTCCTCAACCCCCACGCCCGCGCCAGCTTCCACGGCCTCTCTCTCACGCACGACGACACCCACATCGCCCGCTCCGTCTACGAAGGCCTCGCCTTCGTCATCCGCGAGTGCCTCACCGCCGCCAGCCCCACGCCCGTCTCTGAAATCCGCATCTGCGGCGGTGGCTCGCGCAGCGGCTTCTGGTGCCAGATGATCGCCGACGTCACCCACTGCACCGTCATCCGCCCCGAAGCCGAAGAGCTCGGCGCGCGCGGCGCCTTCCTCTACGGCCGCACCCGCCTCAACGAATCCCCATCCCTCGCCACGGCCTTCGCCGCCACCGCACCCACTGAGCAACGCTTCGAACCCAACTCCGCCAACCACGCCATCTATAACGCCGCGTACAACCGCTTCATCGCCACCCGCAATGAAGCCGCCAAAGGTTGGACAGCCCATGCGTGACGATCTCTGGCTGGGCATCGACCTCGGCACGCAATCCGTCCGCGCTCTCGCCGTCGACAACGAAGGCCGCGTCCTCGCGCAGCACTCCACTCCGCTCACCAGCCATCGCGACGGCCCCCGCCACACCCAGTCTCCCAACGAATGGTGGCAAGCCGTCTGCACCTGCACGCAAGCTGTAACGCGCGAGCTCCCCAACCGCCCCATCACCGCGCTCTCCATCGACGCCACCTCCGGCACCATCCTCCTCGTCGACTCCAAGCTTCAGCCAACAACCGAAGCCCTCATGTACGACGACGCCCGCGCCTCCGCCGAGTCCGACGACATCAACACCCTCGGCCAGTCCTTCTGGACAGAGATGGGCTACAAGACCCAACGCTCCTGGGCTCTCCCCAAGCTCCTCTGGCTCCAGCGCAACCAACCCGAATCCCTCCGCAACGCCCACCTCGTTCACCAGAACGACTTCATCCACACCCGCCTCGCCGGCCAGCTTCTCGCCA
>JAZKBC010000094.1:32340-42685 GCA_040388825.1 Acidobacteriota bacterium
GCTCCAGCTCCCCGCCTCCGTCTTCCCCCAAGTAACAAGCCCCGGCCGCATCCTCGGCGAAGTCTCCCGCGAAGCCTCCGCCGCCACCGGCCTTCCCTCCGGCTGCCTCATCGTCTCCGGCATGACCGACGGCTGCGCCTCCCAGATCGCCGCCGGCGCCATCTCGCACGGCCAGTGGAACTCCGTCATCGGCACCACCCTCGTCCTCAAGGGCGCCTCCCGCGACCGCATCCTCGACCCCCTCGGCGTCGTCTACTCCCACCGCTCGCCCTCGGGCCTCTGGCTTCCCGGCGGAGCCTCCAGCGTAGGCGCCGGCATGATCACCAGGCTCTTCCCCAACGGCGACCTCGACGCCCTCGGCGAAGCCGCCGCGCAACTCGGCACCCCCACCTCTGTCATGTATCCTCTCGCCGGCCAGGGCGAACGCTTCCCCTTCACTGCCCCCGAAGCCCGCACCTTCACCCTCGGCTCCCCGCAATCCGAACCCGCCCAATTCGCCGCCCTCCTCACCGGAGTAGCCTGCATCGAGCGCCTCTGCTTCGACTATCTCTCCCTCCTCGGTGCACCCACCAACGGCGCAACCTCCATCACCGGCGGAGCCACCAAAAGTCCCTACTGGAACCAGCTCCGCGCCGACGTCCTCCAGCGCCCGCTCCACATCCCCGCCTCCACCGAAGCTGCCTTCGGTGCAGCCATCCTCGCCGCCTCGCACGCCACCACCTTCGAGTCCGCCACCGCCTCCATGGTCCGCCTCCGCGAAACCATCGAGCCCCGCCCCCACCTCGCCGCCGCCTTCACCGCCCTTTACCAGGATCTCGTCGAAGCCCTCCACCAGCGCAACTGGCTCCCCTCCAACATCGCCGCCTTCACGCGCGCAGGAGCCGCCGCATGAGCCGCTTCTTCCTCGTCCGCCACGGCGAAACCATCTACCACGAAGGCAATCGCTACGCCGGCTCCAGCGACATCCCCCTCACCCCCAAAGGCGAGCAGCAGGCGCAAACCCTCGCCGCTTGGGCATCGCATCAACACCTCACCCACCTCTACGCCTCCAACCTCAGCCGCGCCATCGCCACCGCCCAACCCACCGCGCAGCTCACCGGCCTGGAGCTCCACGTCGACCCTCGCCTCCGCGAAATCTGCTTCGGCCGCGCCGAAGGCCTCACCGACGCGCAGCAGCAAGCTCAGTTCCCCGAAGCCCGCGCCGCTTTCCTCGCCGACCCCGCCGCCAACTTCCTCCCCGAAGGCGAGCCGCCCGTCGAAGCCGCCCATCGCGCCCGCACCGTCCTCACCGAACTCTCCACCCTCCACGGCCCCGACGCCCGCATCCTCGTCGTCGCCCACAACACCCTCATCCGTCTCCTGCTCTGCGATCTCCTCGGCATCGCCCTCTCCCGCTACCGCACGGTATTCCCCTCGCTGCGCAACACCGCCGTCACCGAAATCAAACTCACCCCCGAAACCTTCAGCCTTCTCTCCTTCAACACGCCCCTATAGCTGGGTGGCCCATTCATGCCCAGCACCTGGGGCATGAGTGGGATAACACAAATCTCCAACCAGTCACATCGCACTTAACTCATTCTTCAGAGGCACCAATGTCCCACAAGCTCCTCACCATCGGCGACCACTTCATCCACCCCTCCCTCATGAAGTCCGCCCTCACCCGCGTCCTCCCCTCCGGCCTTGACTTCGTCGAAGCCTCCACGCCCTTCCCGCTCGAGCCCTTCGAAAACATCGGCGAAGTCCGTGAAGCCTCCGGCTCCGAAGACGAAATGATCGAGCACCTCCAGGGCATCGAGCTCTGCGTCGCCCACCACGCTCCCTTCACCAAAAAAGTCCTCGACAACGCCCCCGACCTCAAGCTCGTCGTCATCTGCCGCGGCGGCCCGGTCAACGTCAATCTCGACGCCGCCACCGCCAACGGCATCACCATCTGCAACGCTCCCGGCCGCAACGCCGCCGCCACCGCCGAGCACGCCGTCGCCATGATCCTCGCCGCCCTCCGCGGCATCCCCGCCGCCGACGCCGCCATGCGCCACGGCCAGTGGAAGGGCGACTACACCTACACCTCCGCCCCCTTCGAACTCGAATCCGCCACCGCCGGCCTCGTCGGCTACGGCGCCATCGGCCGCATCGTCGCCCGCATCCTCAAAGGCTTCGGCGCACAGGTCCTCACGTACGACCCATGGGCCAAACTCGACCCCAGCGAAGGCGTCCAGCAGGTCGAGCTCGACGAGCTCCTCTCCCGCTCCAACATCGTCTCCCTCCACGCCCGCGAAACCCCCGAATCCAAAGGCATGATCGGCGCCAAACAAATCGCGATGATGCCGCAAGGCTCGGTCCTCGTCAACTGTGCCCGCGGCTCCCTGCTCGACTACAACGCCCTCTGCAACGCCCTGGTCAACGGCCACCTCTACGCCGCCGCCGCCGACGTTTTCGACAAGGAACCCCTCCCCGCCGACTACCCCCTCCTCCAGCTCCCCAACTTCGTCATGACCCCCCACATCGCCGGAGGCACCAAAGAGGCCGCCCAAAAAGCCGCCAACATCGCCGCCCACGAAGTCCTCCGCTTCCTAACCAACGAACCCCTCAAACACTGCGCCAACCCCGCAGTCCTAACCGCCAAAGTCTAGCCACCAAAGCCAAAGGCCGAGCTCTCGAAGCTCGGCCTCCTACTCCCTACTTCCTACTCCCTACTCCCTACTCCCTACTCCCTACTTCAGATCACCCACAACCGGCTATTGCTCACCGAAACCGAGTTCACCCCTGCCGCCAGCAACGACTCGATCTCCTGCACGCCCTCGATCAGCCCCCCTGCGATCACCTGCAGCTTCGCATGCACCTCGCGAAACTTCGGCAGCACTCGCGGAGCCACAGGAGCCGGCAGAATCTCAATCGCATCCGGCAGAAATTGCATCAGCGACCGCACCGTCGCCTGCACCGCAGCCGAATCAATCGCGAACGTCCGCTGCACCGTAATCAACCCCAGCGCCTTCGCCGCCCGCAGCGTGTCCGACCGCGTCGAAACCACACCCGCAACCTTATGCGCCGCCAGGAACTCCACCGCATGCTTGTCGCGTGAAAGCCCGTCGATGAAGTCGATATTCACCAGGCACACCTTGCCCGCATCCTTCGCCCGCGCCAGCATATTCGGCAACGACAGCGGATCGCCCGTCAGCAGATAAATCGTCCGCGGCGGAGCCTCCAAAGCCACCGCCAGAGCCTCCGGAGCGTTTACGGCCGCAATAATCGGTGACTCAGCAACCTGATTCCAGGACTCTGACAGCTCAACCGAAGGCCGTGGCACGCCCTCCTCTTCCACCAGCGAAGAGTAGGAGCCCATCCGCGAACCATACGACTTCCAACGCGTGTTCACGATTCAACATCTCCAGCGTCCCCGCTCAAGCGTCGCTGCAACTATCCAGGCTGGGGGGACTACCAGCATTCTACGCGCCACGACATTTTTCGGCCGAGCTCAACGCCGCCACGCATACACCACCGTTTGATGCGTAATCGACCCCTTGCCCGCGGACGCAACGAAAGTCTCTGAATCCAGGTCCCGAAACGCATCGCTCAAGCTCGCCATATCGCCGGAAAAGAACGCCGGAGTCCCCTGCGCCTCCTCGCTTTCCATGCCTCCATCCGCCGGAGTCTTCGCCTTCGTCTTCTGCCGGTCCAACACCGCCGCCAGCCGCTCCATCGGCTCCCGCTCCCCGGTTTGGCTGAACCCTGCCATCACCGCAGCCATTCGCGGCTCAACCTTGGCTCCATCACGAGCCTTCAACATCTCCTGCAACGTCGCGCCATCGGTCGCGACCACGCATTCCTTACCGCGCACCGCCATAGCGAGGCCAGTCATCCCACTCAACTCCACCCAGCTTCCGCTCGCTTCCTTATGCTCACTCCAACTCAACCCGTGCTCACCCACCGAAACCCTCGCCGCCATAGCCGCGCGCACGCTCTCCTCAATCGCCTCCACCTTCCACGGCTGCTCCGCCTCCAACACCACACCGGCATGCGTTGCCCGAAACAACCCAGCCTCATCCGCCGCTGCGCCTTGAGCAGTTGCAAACACCAGCATCGCCTTCACCGGCTCATCGGTCACCATCTTCCGCAGCATCGCCACATCCGCCGACCGCGCCTCAACCGCCACCACCGGCGCGTCGATCCGATCCTCAAAATCACTCGCATCCCCCGAAGCCGGAGTCGACAGATCCACCTCCGGAGCCACATGCCGATCGCGATAAGCCATCGCCTGCCGCGACAGCAGCTTCTCCTCCATCTGCCCCACAACCGCATCCGCGCTCGGCGAAGCCTCCGCCCGATACACACCCAGACCCGCGGGAACATACGCCGTCACCGCGCTCAAATCGCTCATCACCGGAGCCGACGCGGCCTCCGTTCTCACCAAAACGCGCTCCTCACGAAACCGTCCATCCTCGCGATACAGATCGCTCTCCACCGCGCTGTACTGCTTCATCTCGGTAATGTTCTGCTGCACCCAATAGCTGCGGAAGTGAGGATCCTTCACAACCGCGCTCATGTTCAACGTCATCCGCAAATCCCCACGCTTGCCCGCCGCCGCAACCGACTGCACATACCATCCCTCATGCTCCAGCGTCCGTTCCTGCGGCTTCTGCATCAGTTCCAGCGCTCCAGCCACCAGGTCCTCACGAGTCCCCAGCACCACATAATCCCCGCGCACCGCGAATGCCACCGTTTGCCCGCGCTTCGCCGGCGCATCGCCGCTCGCGTCCGCGTCACCACTCGACGACGCATCACCGTCCTTCACATAGAAAACGGTATCGCCCACCTTCCGCTGCTCAAAGTCCCCCTTCACCGCCAGCAGCGGAATCTTCTCCGCCTCCCCCGGAGCCATCTTCGTCACATACAAAAACTCCAGCTTCCCAATGTCGTACCAGGCAAACAAACTCTCGCCACCCGCAACCTGCTTCAGAAACTCTCCGTCCGCACCCACGCCTGAGAGCGACGCATATCCGTTCTGCGCATCGCCCAATCGCCCAAACAACCGCGAGTTCGCAAACCCCGTAAAATTCGCGCTCTTCAACCACCGCTTCTGCTCCTCAGACCCATTCCACGACTTCAGCAGCCCCGCAAAGTCGCCCGACTCCAGCACCATCAATGCTCCCGGCGGAGCATACGCCGCCAGCGATGCCGCCTTCTTCGCCTCCGCTTCATAAGCCGCCAACACAACGGCACCCGAAACCGCCAGCAACGCCACCGTAATCATCACCACTCGCCCCAGCTTCATCGCGACACCTCCGCCATCGTCAACCGCGGTCGCACCACCACCATCTGCTCCACGGACTTCTGTATCACCGGCCGCCTTGCCGCATTCCTCCGCTCCATATCCATCCGCGCCTCGATCACCTTCACCCGCGCCTCAACCTTCTTCTTCTCCGCACCAGGCTTCATCCACAGCGCAGCGGCTTTCAGATCCCGCACCTCATCGGCGTCCGCCTGCAGATGCGCATCCATCTCCGCAAGCGCGACAAACAGTCCCGCCTTCTGCCCATCGTCGTCATCAAACACGGCCCGAACGCTGAACGCCTGCAACTCGCCATCGGGCTGCCGCGTCGTGCTCATCCCCATTCCAGAGCCCGGATACTCGTAAGCATTCACGCCCATCTCGCCCGATCCATCCGTCGCATCCTCGCGAGTTGCCGCATCAGAAGGCCCTTGCCGCAGCCACGAATTCGCACCCATCACAGCATCGATCGCCACCTTCGCCGCCGCATACTGCTTCCCATCCATCTCAGCGCGGAAGATCTTCAACCGAATCCAATCCCCAACTTCATCCGGAGCCGCCGCAGTCGCACTCCTCAATAACGGCGCTTTCGCCGCCACAGCAGCTGCCTCCGCAGCCCTCACCCGCGCGAACACAAAGTAAGGCTTGTCCGCCGCCGGCACACTCGGAGCCGCAACCGCTGCCACCGCATCCAACTCTTCGCTCCCCAGCCCCGCCGCTCCTCCAGCCTTCGACAACTCCTCTGCGGCGTCGGCACGCGCAACATACTTCGCCTGCGCATCCGCAGCCACGGCCTTCAAGTCACCAGCCGCACCAGCATCTTTCGCCGCCAACTCCGCCTTCCCCAGCCGCAGCCGATACTCCGCCTTCCACGGAACCCCCACCGCCAGCCTCTTCAGCAGCGGCACTGCCTCTGCATCATGATGCGTCCGCTCCAACAAACTCGCTGCGCTATCCAGGTTCTCGTAAAGATCACCCTGCAGCGTTAGCCTTCGCAGCAGATCCATCGCACCGGCAACATCGCTCGTATCCAGCCGCGCCTCGGCCAGCGCCAGGTAATCCGCCGCGCTCAACTCCTGCAACTCCAGCTTCCGCGCAAACACAAACTCCAGCAGCAACCGGCTGTTCGCATCGTCTTTTGCGTTGCGCAGGTCATTCGCCACGTCGTTCACCGTCGTCAGCGCCGGAGCCTTATCTCCATCTCCGCGATACCGCGTCAGCAGCACCGCGAGCCGTCCCTGCTTTGCCGCCACCAGCATCTCAGCTCGCTCCACAGACTCGTCCTGCCGTTTGCCCGCACCAATCGCGGCAAACTCGCGTTCCGCCTCCGCAGCACGATCATGCCTCAGTAACCACTTCACCAAATCAACCCGCGCCGACGTCATATTGCTCTCAGCCTGATCCTTCTCCGCCGGAGCCGTAGCCTTTGCCACTGCCGCTTCCTTCAGCGCAATCTCTCTCCGGTAGACAGCTTCCATCGCACTCTTCGGAAACCATGCCTGGAACCGCAACTGCCACAACGCCGACACTTGCCCCTCAGACGACATCTCTCCCACCAACGCCATCACCCACGCCGCTGCATCCTTCTCGTTCTGCTTACCCAGCGCCATCCACGCCGACTGCAACAACTCCTCCGCACGATAGCTCTGGTTCTTCTTCAGGTAAGCCACCAGCACCACATTCATCTCCGGCTTCAGCGTCTCGCCCAGCGCATGGTCCTGGCAGTCCTTCGCCACCGCCGCAAACTCCACCCAGAACGTCTCCGGAACCGCATGCACATCCACCATGGCCCGCAGCTTCCCAAGCGCCGACCTCCACGCCTCCAGCGCCGCATCCTTCCGCCCCGCATCCCACAGCACCTCAGCCATCTCCACATCAGGCGTCGGATCATCGGCATCGATCTCCATCGCATGCCTGAACTCCACCGCCGCCGCATCCACGCGATGCGCCTCCGCATACGTCTGCGCCAACGCCCGATAGCTACCTGCCTCACTCGGAGCCCGCTCCACCACAGCCGGAAGAAAATCCTCCGCATCATGCGCCGGCGTCTTCGCCAGCGTCAAAAAGTATCCATACCGCGTTCCGTAGTAAAACCACGGCCCACCCACAATCACCTTCGTCTGATCCGGCTTCGCCGCCAGTCGCTCTCCAATCGTGCGATCTCCCAGCGCCGCCTCAAAGTCCGCATTCACCGTCGACCCCGTATCGCCGTAATACAGCCCCACCAGCGCTTCCGTCCCACTTCCCCAAACCGCCGGCCGCACCATCGCCCGATTCGCCACCGCCTTATACCCCATGGCTTCCGTCCCGCGTGCCACCACAAAGTTTGCCGCATCGTCGGCCATTGCGGCGCGTCCACTCGTCAACTGCAGCAACGCCCCCTGATCCCCGCGCAGATACAGCTCAAACAACCTCTCCTCATACTGCTGCCGCGCCTGCCCCACGGCCAGCTTCCGCAACACAGCCGCCTCCTTCAACCGATCCCCGTCCGCATACCACGCATCCGCCGCATATCCCAACGGCTGTCCACGCAGCTCCGGCTTCACCTTCGCCACATAAGCCTCCATCGCCGACCCCAGCTCCGCAAACTCCATCCGCCCGGTCTCCAACTGTTCGAAAGCCTGCACCTGCCCCGAAGCAAAATCCTTATCCCCACCCAGCAGCACTTCCTTTCTCCACGCCGCCTCGCGATCCTTCAACCCCGCCGCCTTCGCCGCCACAATCCACGTCCCCACCACCTCACCCACCGGCTTGCCCGCCTTCTGCGCATCCAGCACACTCGCAAAGGCCAGCTTCTCCTCCGGCGTATATCGCTCACCCACCACCGCACTCATCGCCTGCACCGCCGAGCCAAACGCAGACTCCACACGCATCTTCCGCTGCGCCACGATCTGCGCACGCCACTGCGCGTCGGTCACACTGCCCACGCCCTTCTTCTCTGCCTGCTGCATGACGACCGCAGGCGACGACACACCCGGCCCCGGCGTCGCCCGCAGCCTCACCAGCAACGCCATCGCCGCCGCGGCCTTCCGCTCCTCCGTCATCAGCCGCGCATACGCTGCCGCATCGCTGCCAAAATCCGCCAGCAGATTATCCCCAGCCATCCTCACGCCTTCAGCCGCATACCCATCCGCCTGCGCCAGCAACCCCCACTCGTCCAGCTGCGACGCCACACGAAACTCATCCGCCGCCCCCGCCTTCTTCCCCTGGATCCACGCCACATCCAGCGCCTTCGCCGCCAGATCACCCTTACCCTGCCGCGCCCTCGCCAGCGCCTCCTTCTGCATCCACTGCGAATCCTTGTACGTCAGCACATACAGCCGCTCGTAGTCCGCACAAGCCGCATCGAACATCTGCTGATGCTCTTCCAGATCCACGCGAGCCTCATACAAATCCGCCCGGTCCGCCCGTATCCGTATCGCCGCCGAGTAAGCCGCCAGCGCTCCCGCATAATCCTCAAGCTGCACATCCACCCGCCCCAGATCAATCGCAAACCGCGAGTCCTGCGGCGACGCCTTCACCGTCTTCTCCAAAAATCCCTTCAACTGCGCCTCGGTCGAATGCAGCCGCGCATACCCCGTCGCCGACTGCAGAATCGCATCGTCCTCCGGGAACGCACTGATCAACGCAATGTGCTGCTCTGTCGCCCCCGCATAATCCTTCAACCCCGTCAGCGCCGGAATCAATCCCTCCCGCGCCATCGCAATCTTGTCGCGCCGCTCATCCCTGCTCAGCGGCGCCGTCTTCAACGCCGCCAGCACGCCCTCATAAACACCCTTCACCCCCGCATCATCCTTCGCCAGCGAGTAGCTCTGCGCCTCCAGGCTTAGGTACTTCGCATTGAACGGATCGCCCGCCACCAGCGGCTTCAGCAGCTCTCGAGCCTGCGCATACTCTCCACTCCCGTTGGCCTTCTCCACCGCCTCCAGCGTGAAATCCTGCGCCAGCTTCGCATTCGCCACCTTCGCCGCATCCACCAGCACCGCCACTGCCTTCTTCTGCTGCTTGTGCTTCCAGTCGAAGTCCACCGTCCTCCGCACCACGCCCACCAGCCGCGGATTCGCTGCATACACCGCATCCACAATCCGTCCCGCGCCCGCGACATCGCCGGCATCCTCCTCCGCCTGCGCCAGCTCATACTGCAACTGAATCTTCTCCACCGGATCGCTCGCCACCGCAACCTCACGCTGCAGCGCCGCCACGTACGCCTTGCCCAGCGAGTGCTCCTGCGCAAACGTTGCCAGCTCCGCCACTGCCTCCAGCGTCTGCGCGCGCGCCACCGCCGCTTCCACCAGCGGCCCCGCATCACCTTCGCGCTTCTGCGCGCTCAACACTTCCAACCGTAACTCCAGCGCATCCAGTGTCGGATTCGCCGCAGCAGCCTTCGCCGTCGCCGCATCCACCTCCGCGGCAAACTGCTTCCGCTTCGCCAGCACCAGCAGCCGATCCTCAGCCTCCGCACCCTTCTCGTCGGACTTCACCGCCGCCGCCACATACTCCGCAATCGCCTTAGACGTCTCTCCCTTGTTCTCCGCAATCGCGCCCGCCTCATACCCAAACAGCGTCGCATCGCCAAACCGCTTCCGCGCCGCTTCAATCTGCCCCAGCGCCGCATCGAACTCGAAGTAATCCCAGAACACCGTAGCCGACTGCAGATACCCATCCTGCACTCCCGGATGCACCTCCGCCATCCTTCGCCAATAAGGCGCCGCACTCGCCAACTGCTGCGCCGCATCGAGATTCAATCCCGTCGACACGCTATCCGCATAGATGTCCCCAATCGTCGCCAGCCTATCCAGATTCGCAGGCTCCGCCGCGACAAGATTCTTCTCAATCGCAACCGCCTTCTCCACCCGCGCCGGCTCAAAGTAACTCAGCGACCGCTCCACACTCTCAGCCTCATCGCCGATCGCCACGTTCGCCGGATACTGCAACGCCAACCCGCTCAGCAGCGGCTCACTCGCCTCAAAGTGCGACTGCCAAACATCGATCTCCGCCAGCTCCCGCGCCGCTGCCGGATTCCCCTTCGCCGCATCCCCCGCACCCACCAGCTTCTCCAGCTCAGCCAGCTCCGCATCC
>JAZKBC010000094.1:42695-46121 GCA_040388825.1 Acidobacteriota bacterium
GCATCCATCTTTCCTTCGCGGCTCAGATGATCGAAGTACTCCACCTGCAAATCGCTCGCATCCTGCCAATGCTCCCGCAGCAACGCCTCCCGCGCCCCCGCATCGCGCGTCTCCTTCGTCTCGTATGCCACCAGCAAATTCCGCGTAAACATCAGCTCATGCGGAAACCGGCTGTGCGCATATAAGTTGAGCTGCAAATACTCCTGCGGCCAGGTCCCATTTACATTCGCGAAGTAAGTCTCCAGCGGCGTCCCCGCAAACGTGTTCGTCACCGTCCGCGTCAGTGCATCGAAATCCGAAGCCCGCTTCTGCCGCAGATAAAACCGCGCCAGCTTGTCATAAAATCCTTCGCCGTTGAACTTCGTCAGCGCCTGCTTGTAAACCTCTTCCGTCTGCGCTGCAAGATTGTTCTGCTCCAGGAACTCCGCCAGCCGCTCATACATCTGCGGATCATTCGGGCTCCGGTCCAGCTCCCTCCGCAGCACCTTCAACGCTTCCGGCGACTGCCCCTCATTCGTCAGCCGTCCCAGGTACCGCTCCAGCACCGTGCGATAGTTCTCCGCCGCAGCCTTCGTCTTCGGTGCAGCCACCGCCGCACTCATCGACCCCTGCAGCAGCTTCGCCGCCGCTGCCGCGGGCGTTGGCGGAGCCGCCACACTCACGTCCTCACCCACCGAATCCGCACTCGCCTCCCCCGAATCCTCCGGCGGCGGCGGTGGCGCATCCGCCTTCGCCGCATCCATCGCACCACCGGCAGCCGTCAGCGGCATTCCTTCCAAACCCTTCGCCATCTCCCCCAGCAGCATGTCGTACAGCGCAAACTCCGCCTTCGTATTCTTCGCGCGCGCATCCACGTCCGCTACATCGAGCGCAATCTCCATCCGCTCGCTCGCCGCCGGAAAGTCCGCCAGGAACTTTTCGCCGCCCACCTTCACCGCATCATCCTGCCCATACGTGATGTAGGCGCGAATCAGCTCCGCATGCAGCCCCGCCCGCTCCTTCGCCTGCGGAAACTTCTTGTCCAGCACCCGCAGCAACTCCGCCGCCTTCTCGCGATGAAAGTAAGGCGTCGCCTTCATCTCCTCCGCATGCAGCTCCGCCGCCGGGCTATCCGAGTTCAGCCACAGAGACAGCACACCATTCCAGAATCCCGGCCCCTGGTCCACCGTCGCCACATCATGAAACATCGCCAGGTTCCCCGACCCCAGATCGATCCCCTGCTCCGGCGACCGCAGCAACAGCCGCACCAGCCCACATATCCCCTCTTCCTCCGGACTCGCCTCCACCCCACTCACTTTCCCCGGCGCCTGCGCCAGCGCATCGTAGTACCGCGCCGACTGCGTCTGCTCATCCGCCCGCTCCAGCAGCATCGCAAACGTGTACAGCTCATCCGCCGTCCACACCGCATGCCGACCCTTCTTGCTCGCTCCATAAGCCGCCAGCGCAGCGATGCCTTCATCCACGCGCCCCGCCTGCTCATCGGCGTCAAACAGCTTCGCCTCCGCCGTCAGATCATCCGGATTCGCAATCAGCCGCGCCCGCACCTCCGCCAGCATCGCGTGCCGCGAGTGCGTCGCATCCAGCAGTGCGAAGTACGTCTTCACCAACTCCCGATCCCACAACGGCTTGTACGCCGCTTCAAACATCGCCAGCGCTTTCCGCGTGGCATCCGCATTGCCTTCATCCAGCGCCAGCAACGCCTCCGCCTTGATCGGAGTCACCGCATCCGCCGGAAACGTCCCGCGATAAATCGCAATCTCCTTCGCCGCCTCGTCATACTTCTTCAACCGCAGCAACGCCGCAATCAAAGCCGTCCGCGCCGCAGGCTCCGACGCATACCGCTGCGCCCACGCTCGCTCCACGCCCACCTGCGCCTCGTCGCCCAGGCCCTCCTCCTGCGCCACAGCCAACGCCCGCACCAACAGCTTCCACGGCCTCTGCTGATCCGCCTCCACAAACTTCTCTTCGACCGACGCAGGCCCCGCCGCCGCAACCTCCAGCGCCGCGATCTCCCTCACCCCATCCGCGCGCCGGTGATAGAAGTCCGCCAAATCAACCTGCGCCTGGATCTTCGCCGCAGCATCTGCATGACTCACCGCAGCGTTCCAATCCTTCTCCGCCGCCTTGAAGTCCAGCGCCTCTTCCTCCACATGCGCCCGCAACGCATACATCGCCGCATCTTTCCCCACCAGCTTGTTCAACAACCCACGCGCCTCCGCCGGCGGCCGCGGAAACATCACCTTCACTCCCGGCAGGTCCATCGCGCGATACAACGCATTCTCGACAGCACTTCCCACCGACACAAACTGCATCCACGCCGGCAAATCCGCCCGCGCACCTGCAGCAGCTACCAACACAGCCGCTGCAACACCAACCACCACACGAGAGTTACGGAACGATTTCAACCCGCACCTCCTCCGACCCAACGTTGTGGGCCACATCTTCTGCCGTCACACTCAGCGTGTACTCCCCCGCCGCCAGCGTCTCCGGAATCCGCATCACTCCAACACTCGCCTTCGCTGCATCCGACCACCGCAGGTCCACCGGCAGCGCTCCCTGCAGCCGCGCCACCAAGGTCTGCGTGCTCGCCGTTGCCTCCGCCCGCACCATCATCACGTCACCCCTTCGAAACCGCAGCCGCTCCAGCTTCACCTTCACCACCGGAGGCGTCGACGCAATCACAAACGTCTTCTCCTCCGAGTACGTATTCCCCCGCGCATCCCGCAAAATCAACCGCACCGCATACGTCCCATCCTGCATATCCGGTGGCGCCAGAAACCGCGTCTCCCACAATCGATCCGCATCCTTCCCCGCCTTCAAATCCTCATCCGCCAGATGCCGCAACGGCTTCGTCAGCCCAAACGGAAACAGCGCAATCACCGACGTAATCGAAGGATCGGTATGCACCCGCAGCACCGGATCCCCCGGCCGAATCACTCTCGGCCGCAGCAAGCTCCGCGGCACCGCGAGAAACGACGTATACGGCGTCACAAACTTGTACTTCCGCGAGAGCGCAATAATCTCCGCCACCGCCGCCTTCGTCTCTCCATCGCGAGCAATCTCCGCCAGCAACGCATTCACCCTCGCCTGCGCCCAAAGCCTTGGCAGTTGCGGATGATCCAAAGCCTCCACTGGCAGATCCACCTTCGTCGACACCCGCAGCGGATTCCCCACCCGATCCGCGCTCGCCGTCATCGTCACGCCCTTGCGCGGCTGCAAATAATCCCCCACCCACGCCGCCATCGACCCCGCATACACTCCCGTCTCCAGCGGATACACCGTATGCACCGCCTCCGCCGGCCCCACCTCAAACTTCACGCCCGCAATTGGTCGCGTTGACGTATGCCGCAGAAAATCACTCAGCTTCGGCTCCAGCGGTTCGCTCGAAAGCACGTTCTCCATCAGCCCATCGTTCTGCGCCAGCGT